>JBDTWJ010000045.1:0-22685 GCA_040006755.1 Ilumatobacteraceae bacterium
GGTCAACCACATCGACTTCCTGCAGGTCAACATGAACGAGGAGATCACGGTGCACGTCGCCGTGCGACTCGAGGGCGAATCGAAGGCAGTTGCCGCAATGGGCGGCCTCGTTGATGCGGCCGTCGACTCGCTCGAAGTCAGCTGCACTCCTACCGACATGCCGAACGAGTTCGTCATCGACATCACCGACATGCAGCCCGACACCGTCATTCGACTCAGCGAGATTCCCATGCCCAAAGGCGTGACTGCGCTCGGCGATCCCGACATGGCGGTCGTCACCGTGCTCACCACTGCAGCCGAGGTCGAAGAGCCCGCCGCTGCAGCCGAGGAAGGCGAGGGTGGCGAGGGTGAAGAAGCTCCCGCCGCTGCCGACGGCGAAGCCGCCCCCTCCTCTCAAGAGTGATCTGAACCGGCGTGATCGACGCGCTGGTCGTCGGGTTGGGAAACCCGGGCAAGGAATACGCTCGCACGCGCCACAACGTCGGCGCCGAGGCCGTCGGCCTGCTGGTCGAGCGTGGTGGTGGGAAGTTCAAAGCCGGCCGCGACAAGGCGTTGGTCGCCGACGTCACAATCGCCGGCCGTCGCGTGGTCCTCGCGTTTCCGACCACCTTCATGAACGAGAGCGGAATGGCCGTCGGTGCCCTCATGCGCCGCCACAAGCTGGAAGATCCGGGGCAGCTCATCATCGTGCACGACGAACTTGACCTGCCTCCGGGGATCATGCGAGTCAAGGTAGGTGGTGGGCTGGCCGGCAACAACGGTCTACGAAGCATCACCCAGCACCTGAAAACCTCGGATTACATACGTGTTCGGATCGGAATCGGCAAACCACCGTCGAAAGAACGCGGCGCGGATCACGTGCTGTCGAGGTTGCCGAAAGCCGAGCGCGAGCTCCTCGATATCGCCATCGTCGCTGCCGCCGATGCCGTCGAAACCCTGCTCGCCGAGGGCCCCAATACGGCGATGACCAAGTTCAACGCCAGCCCCGTCTGACCGTCAAACCGCAGCGCGATGAGCGATGAGCCGTCCCGGGTGGCTCATCGCTCATCGCACGTTCGGGGGCTGCCGGTGATGTGAGAGATGTGCGGCCTCGGGCGGCTCATCGCTCATCGCCAGGGTGTCGGATGACCTGCCGGCGGCGACGGTGGGCAGCGATACCCTCAACGGCCAGATGTCGCTCGCTTCGCTTCCTCGTCTGCTTCGTGATGACACCGGGCTGACTCAGGCCTTCGGCAATCCCGGCGCGCTTGTCGCGGTGCCAGAATCCGGTCGTGCGGTGGCCATCGCGGCACTCGCCCAGCTGGGAGACCGTCATCCGTTACTGGTCGCCACTCCGACGGGAACGGACGCGGGCCAGCTCTACGACGACCTGTGCCAGTTCATGCCGCCCGACTCGGTGGTTCTGTTCCCAGCGTGGGAAACCCTTCCTTTCGAACGCATCAGCCCCAGCGTCGAGACCATGGGGCGCCGCATGGACGTGCTGTGGCGCCTGCGCAGCGGCCAAACGAGTGTTTCCGAATATCCCGGGAGCGCGGCAAATACTCCTATGCCGAGGATCATCGTGGCCGGGGTCCGGGCGCTGCTGCAGCGGTTGAGCCCTGAAGCGATCAACGTCGAGCCGATCAGGGTGCGACCGAACGACATGATCGACCCCGATGCCCTCCTCGACACACTCGTCGGGTTCGGGTATCGCCGCGAGGATCTCGTTGAGCACCGCGGCGAGGTCGCCAGGCGCGGGGCAATCATCGACGTCTTCCCGTCGACCGCGGATGCACCCATCCGCATCGACCTGTGGGGCGACGAGGTCGACCGGTTGACCGAGTTCACCGTCAACGACCAGCGAAGCACCGACGACCTCGACGAGGTCCGCATCTTCCCCGCCCGCGAGTTGCTGCCCAGTGACGCCGTTCGCGCCCGCGCCAACGACCTGATCGCCGAGGAGCCGTGGGGTCGCGAGCAGTGGGAGCGCTTAGCGGAAGGAACCGTCTTCGACGGGATGGAGAGCTGGCTGCCGTGGCTCGTCGACGGCGACACGCTGATCACCGATCTACTTCCCGAGTCAGGCAAGGTCGCACTGCTCGAACCGCGTCGCATGCGCGACCGCGCCAACGACCTGCTCGCCGAGGAGGATGATCTGGCGCGCTCGTTGGCTTCGACGTGGGCCCGCGACGCCGACCGACAGTTTCCTCGGTTGCACGCAGACACCGATCGGTTGCTGGGCAGCGCGCAGTCGATGTGGACACTCAGTTCCACGCCAGAGCATCCCGACGCGCCAATGGTGCAGGCGTCAGGTTGGGGACCGGTGGTCGGAGATGGCGAGGGCCTCGCCAAGCGCTTGACCGAATTGATCGCCGACAAGTACCGGGTCGTGGTCGCGGCCGATGGAACGGGCAGTGCGATGCGTCTCGCAGAACTGCTGCGGGATCGAGGCCTCGATTTCACCTTCGCCACAGACGCGACCGACCTCACCAAGCCCGGTGGGTACGTGGTCGTCGCTCCCCTGCATCGCGGCAGCCTGCTGCCGGCTGCAAGGCTGGCAGTCGTCGCTGAAGGCGATCTCACCGGCCGGCGACGGACGCATCGCCAGCCGCGGCCGCGCAAGCGGCAGGGAACGGGGTTCTTCGAAGACCTCAAGCCCGGCAACTACGTGGTGCACTACCAGCACGGCGTGGGTCGGTACGAAGGGATGGTCAAGCGCACGATCGGTGGCACCGAGCGCGACTACCTGCTGCTGGCGTACAAGGGTGGCGACAAGTTGTACGTGCCGAGCGATCAGATCGACTCGCTTCGCCAATACGTCGGCGGAGAGGCACCGACGTTGCATCGGTTGGGTGGCGCCGACTTCGCGAAGGCGAAGTCACGCGTTCGCAGTGCAGTTCGCGAGATCGCGCAGGAGCTCGTCGTGCTCTACCAGAAACGCATCAACGCCGAAGGGTTCGCCTTCGGAAGCGATACGCCGTGGCAGTCCGAGATGGAGGATGGCTTTCCCTTCGTCGAAACTCCGGATCAGCGCACGGCCATTGACGACGTGAAGGTCGACATGGAACGGGCGTACCCGATGGATCGCCTGCTGTGCGGCGACGTCGGGTTCGGCAAGACCGAGGTGGCCATCCGCGCCGCCTTCAAGGCGATCCAGGATGGCAAGCAGGTTGCCGTGCTCGCTCCAACGACACTGCTCGTGACGCAACACGGCAACACCTTCGCTGACCGCTTCTCCGGGTACCCGATCCGCGTCGAGACGCTCAGCAGATTCCTCACGAACAAGGAGGCCAAGCGGGTGATCGACGGGTTGGCCTCTGGTGAAGTCGATCTGGTCATCGGCACCCACCGCCTGCTGCAGGAAGGTGTCACGTTCAAAGACCTCGGGTTGCTGATCGTCGACGAAGAGCAGCGTTTCGGTGTGCAGGCGAAGGAGGCGATGAAGAAGCTGAAGATCAACGTCGACGTGCTCACGCTCAGCGCAACGCCGATCCCGCGGACCCTCGAAATGAGCCTGGTGGGCATTCGCGATCTGTCGCTCCTGCAAACTCCGCCCGCCGATCGTCAGCCGATCCTGACTTTCGTCGGCGAGTACGACGAGCGCGTTGCGATCGAGGCATTGCGTCGTGAACTGCTCCGCGAGGGTCAGGTCTTCTGGGTGCACAACCGCGTCAAGACCATCTCTCAATGCGCAGAGCGGCTGCGCGAGCTCGTGCCCGAGGCACGAATCGCAGTCGCTCACGGGCAGATGGACGAGGGATCGCTCGAGCAGATCGTGGTCGACTTTTGGGAGGGCCGCTACGACGTGCTGGTGTGCACCACCATCATCGAGAGCGGCATCGACATGCCGACCGTCAACACCTTGGTCGTCGAACGCGCCGATCTGTTGGGTCTCGGTCAGATGCACCAGCTGCGCGGTCGGGTCGGGCGCAGCGGATCGCGGGCATACGCGTACCTCTTCCATCCTCGCGACGCACGGCTGACGGAGGAGGCGTACGAACGGCTGCGCACCATCGGCGAGGCGACCGATCTCGGCAGCGGTTTCAAAATCGCGATGCGCGACCTCGAGATCCGCGGTGCCGGGAACCTGCTCGGCGAATCGCAGAGCGGTCACATCGCCGCTGTCGGCTACGACCTCTACTGCCAGATGGTCACCGAAGCTGTCGGCGAGATGAAGGGCGAGCCGCCGAAGGAGCCGAGTGAACTGAAGCTCGATGTGCCGACCGATGCATACCTGCCCACCGACTATGTGGCCAAGGAGGAGATGCGACTCGAGGCCTACCGAAGACTCGCAGCGGTCACCACCCAGGCCGAGGTCGACGACATTCGAACCGAGTGGGAGGACCGCTACGGCCCAGTCCCCGCGCCAGCCGACGCATTGTTGGACGTCGGGTACCTGCGTGCCGAGTGCCATCGGCTCGGGTTGCGCGACGTATCCATTGCCGCGAGCCAAGCGCGCCTCGCTCCGTTGATGCTGAAGACCAGCGCCGAAATGCGCTTGCAGCGCCTGGCCCGCAGCGCGATCTTCAAGCCCGACTCGCAGCAGCTCGTCGTACCGATCCCCCGCGACGCCGAACCAGCCGACTTCCTCGTCGCCTTTCTTCGCGAGCTGATACCCCAATGAGGCTGCACATCGCCAAACCCGGCGAGCATGTCGCATTGGTCGATTGGCCGTTCTCCGAACGACTCGACGCATGGACGATTCCCGGTCTGCACGAGGTAGCAGGTCTGCACCGGCACGTGGTCAGGCTCGTCGAAACCGGCGACACGACGTACGTCGTGAAGGAGCTCCCCGACGATCTCGCCCAGCGCGAGTGGCGATTGCTCCGCGAGCTCGGCATAGCCGGGTTGCCGACCGCCGAGGTGATCGGCGTGGTGCTCGAACGCGACACGGTGGAGGGCTCCGACGGCTTGTTGATCACCCGCAACATCGACTACTCCCTGCCGTACCGGGTGCTGCTCTCGGGTCGCGGGCTGCAGATCCCCTACCTGGGCGAACGGCTGCTCGACGCCTTGGCCGGCATGTTGGTGAGGCTGCACCTCGCCGGGTTCTATTGGGGCGACTGTTCGTTGTCGAACACGTTGTTCCGGCGCGACGCCGGCGCCCTCAGCGCATACATCATCGACATGGAGACGGGCGAGCGTCATCCCACCTTGTCGGATGGGCAACGAAAGCTCGACCTGACGATCGCGATCGAGAACGTCGCCGGCGACCTCGAGGATCTGCAGGCCGGCGGTCAGCTGGCCGACGGCATCGATCCCATCTCCACCGCGCAAGCCATCGAAACGACCTATCAACAACTGTGGATTGAGCTCACCGGAACCGACGAGTTCGATGTCAACGAGACGTTCCGCATCGATCACCGCATACAGCGACTGCACGAACTCGGCTTCGACGCCGCCGAGCTGGAGCTGTACACCATGGCCGACGGCTCGAAGCTCCGGCTGATCCCGCGGGTCGTCGAGCACGGCTTCCACGGGCATCAGCTCAAGGCGCTCACGGGACTGGAAGCCGGCGAGAACCAAGCACGACGTCTGCTCAACGACATCAGCAGGTACCGCGCCGTGATCGAACAGCAAACGCTGAAGAAGGTGCCCGAGACCGTCGCCGCAGCGCGTTGGCTCGACGAACGATTCGAGCCGACCATCGACGGTGTGCCGCCCGACCTCGTGGGCAAGCTCCAACCTGCAGAGCTGTACCACCAGGTCCTGGAGCATCTGTGGTTCCTGTCGGAGGCCGCGGGCGGCGACGTAGGGCTCGGCGAGGCTGTTACGTCATATGTGCGGGACGTGCTGACACCGCTACCCGACGAGCAGCAGTCGATCGACACGACCGGGGACGACGAGTGGACCGTCGACGACTGGGCCGCAGAGGGTTGGGTTGCCGAAGAAGGCGACGAGTGAGAACGTGACTTCGACCAGTAATGTCGTGCCGTGAATCGACGCCGCTCTGCTGTATTCGTCGCTGCCTTGGCCCTGACTGCAATGCCGTCGTGTGCGACGTTCAACCGCAACGACTCTGCCGCCAAAGTCGGTGATCTCAGCCTCAGTGCGAAGGACGCGCAGAAACTCGCGGCCGCCGACAACGATGCCGCTACGGGCGACAGGTTGCGAGTCGAGCTCACCAAGTGGATTCGAGTCACCGTGTTCGAAGCATCCACGGGCACACCCGCGCCCGAGACCGCGCTGACGCCGGCCGGCCTCGATGCCCGACTCTCGCAGGCGATCCTCAGCATGGCCGGCGACCAGGCCAAGGCGACGTACGAGTTGGGTGTCGGCGGCAGCCCGGTCCTGTGCCTTGCCGCCATTACTGCCGCGTCCCCCGAGGATGCCAACACGGCGCTCGCCACCATCAACTCAGGCATGCCGTTCGCCGACGCCGCGCGACAGTTCTCGACCGACACGGTCATCGCCGCGGACGGCGGGATCGTGAAGGGCCCGGACGGCAGTGAATGTCTCGATCCGACGACCGTCAACACCGCTGCCGTCACCGCACTACAGGGGGTCCCGGTCGGGCAACCGATCGTGGCCAACCTCGGCACGTTCTCTGCGGTGCTGATGATGCGGCCCTACGACGAGCTGTCGCCTGAATCGCAATCGTTGATTGCCACGGCGACCGTTTCGCAGGATCAGCTCGACGAAATGGTGAGTGGGTCCGACATCTACGTCGATCCGCGCTATGGCAGGTGGGATCCGGAAACCGGCACGGTCGTGACACTGACGTCGTGACGCGTCCACACGTGACCATCGTCGGCCTCGGCCCGGCTGGGCCGCAATACGTCACGCATCAAACGCTCGACGCAATCGCGGCGCACCCGTACCGCTTCATCCGTACGAGTCGGCACCCATCGGCGGGACTCGTCGGTGAGGCGACGGCATTCGACGACGTCTACGAATCCGCCGCCACGTTCTCCGACGTCTATGCCGAGATCACCGAACGACTCGTTGCTGCCGCCACCGAACACGGCGAGATCCTCTACGCGGTGCCCGGATCCCCGCTGGTTCTCGAGCGCACCGTCCGACACCTCTGCGCCGACGAACGTGTCGAATGCACAGTGCTGCCGGCAATGTCGTTCCTCGACATCGCCTTCGCACGGCTCGGTATCGACCCGGTCGAGGCCGGTGTGAAGTTGATCGACGGTCACGAGTTCGCCACCGCAGCCGCGGGCGCTCATGGACCATTGTTCGTTGCCCACACGCACGCCAACTGGGTGCTCAGCGACATCAAGTTGGCGATCGAGGGTGCGACAGGCGACGAGCCGGTCGTCATTCTGCAACGGCTGGGTACCCCCGACGAGCAGATCACCACCACCACGTGGGCCGAACTCGACCGCACCGTCGAGGCAGATCACCTGACGTGCATCTACATCCCCCATCTGGGTGTGTCCGTCGGCGAGTCGCTGGTGCGCTTCCATGAGCTGGCGCGCACGCTGCGCGAGCAGTGCCCTTGGGATCAGGAGCAGACGCACGAGTCGCTGATCAAGTATCTCCTCGAGGAGTCGTACGAAGTCGTCGACGCGTTGCAGGCGCTCGATCCCGACGATCCCTCGACCGATTCGGCGTTGATCGAAGAGCTGGGCGACCTGCTCTATCAGATCGAGTTCCACGCAACGATCGCCCAGCAGCAGGGCCGGTTCACCATGACCGACGTCGTGGAGGGGATTCACGACAAACTTGTCCGACGACATCCGCATGTGTTCGGCACGGTGACTGCCGATGATGCCGACACGGTGGTAGCCAACTGGGATGCGATCAAGCACGCGGAGAAGGGCCGAACCAGCGTTTTCGACGGCGTCGCGATGTCACAGCCGTCGTTGAGCTACGCGTATCACGTGCAACGAAAGGCTGCCAAGGTCGGATTCGATTGGCCCGACGTCGACGGTGCGTTGCCGAAGATCGCCGAAGAAAGCGCCGAGCTCACCGACGCAATCAACAGCGGTGACTCTCGACGAATCGGTGACGAGCTCGGCGATCTGCTGTTCGCAGTCGTCAACGTCGCTCGCCACCTCGACGTCGAGCCGGAGGCCGCTCTGCGTGTGGCGACGCACAAGTTCCGCCGCCGGTTCGAACAAGTCGAGATGCTTGCAGCACAGCGGGAGATCACCATGCTCACCGCCGACCTCACTGTGCTCGACGCGCTGTGGGACGAAGTGAAGCTCGACGAGTAGTCCAGGTACGAAATCTCCGGCAGCGCCGGATCTCTGGTGACTTGCTGGTTGGGAGGTGAGGCGTCAGCGGTGTGCGACGGCCATAAAGGCCGGAAGATGGTTCTCGATCGACGTGTAGCGGTCGCGAGCGCAGGCCATGTCGAAGGAGTGCATCGCCCGCCACACCGTGACGGCTGTGGCCATCATCAAGATCACGTCGATCGTGACGAGCAACGCGAACCACGTGGTGCGGTCGAAGCTCGTATTGGGCAGCACCATGGTGGCAATCATCCTGTATCCGAGCGAAGCCACCGGGAACCAGAACAGCCGGCTGAACTGATGGCCATCGGCACCGATCCGCTTCGCAGCGCTGCGCAGGGAGACAAGGACAATGCAGTGACCGACGCACACCCAAACGACGGCGCCGACGACCCACGTGCCGTTCGATTCCGGCTTGTATGACGAGGCGACGAAGGCGGCGATCGGACCGACCAGGTACGCCAGCGGCGGCATGAACGGCGATGAGGCCAATGGGGCGACACGGTGACCGTTGATCGCCGCCAGCGTCGCCCACACGACCCAGCCGAGGTACGCCATCCCGAACGACGAGATCATCAGGGGAAACAACCAGTGAATCTCTTCGAGCGCGTCTCGCCAGTTGTCGACCGTGATATGTCGGTATGACTTCGAGAGCGCTACCGCAGCCACTGTGTAGGCAACGGCGCTACCGAGCCAGCCGGCGGCAGCGAGAACTCGAGTAGCGCCCGTACCCACGAGATCCGGTCCCTTGTGATCGGTGTGCTCGTACGCACGGGTGACGATGGGAGTCTGAACGTCCGGCTCGGCTGCGTGCTCGACGGATGGGGGTAGGCTCGGCGCCCCGATGATGAGCAGTTCTGGTGCAGGCACAATCACAGGCGGAGGGGGATTCAGCCCAGGAGGGTCCACAGGAGGCCCCACCGTCGGTGAGGGCCAGGCCGATTGACACTGCTGAACGTCCACGACCACAACATCGGCATGATTCGACCGATCTTGAGGGTGAAATGGGCCAAACGACCTACCGCTCTGCCCCGCTGAGAAGAGGCACCCCAGCCGCTACCCTCTGCGCGATATGAGTGAGATCGTCAACATCGTCGGCCGAGAGATCCTCGATTCCCGCGGCAATCCCACAGTCGAGGTCGAAGTCCACCTGGAAAGTGGTGCAACAGGACGCGCCGCGGTGCCATCGGGGGCTTCCACCGGCGAGCACGAGGCCGTCGAGCTTCGCGATGGCGGCGCGCGCTACTTGGGCAAAGGCGTGCGAACCGCGGTCGGCTACGTCAACACTGAGATCGCAACGACATTGGCGGGGATCGATGCCATCGAACAGCGGCTCATCGACACAGAGCTCGTCAATCTCGACGGCACCGACAACAAGGCCCGGCTCGGCGCCAACGCGATACTCGGCACAAGCCTCGCCGTTGCCAAGGCAGCAGCAGCCGAACTCGAACTTCCCCTCTATCGCTACGTCGGCGGGCCCAATGCACATGTGCTGCCCGTTCCGATGATGAACGTCGTCAACGGCGGCGTCCATGCCGACAACTCGATCGACTTCCAGGAGTTCATGGTCATGCCGGTCGGCGCACCAAGTTTTGCCGAAGCGTTGCGTTGGGGTACCGAGACCTACCACACCTTGAAGAAGCTGCTGCACGATCGCGGACTGTCGACCGCTGTGGGTGATGAGGGCGGCTTCGCGCCAAACCTCGCAACCAACGAGGAAGCCATCAAGATCCTCGTCGAAGCGATCGAGAAGGCCGGCTACGCGCCAGGCGATGAGATCGCCGTTGCCCTTGATCCCGCGGTCAGCGAGTTGTACCGAGATGGCAACTACCACCTGCCTGGCGAGGGCAAGGTGCTGTCGTCCTCCGACCTCGCCGCATATTGGGAGCGCCTGGCCGGGCTGTATCCGATCGTCAGTCTTGAAGACGGAATGGCCGAGGACGACTGGGACGGGTGGTCAGACCTGACTCGAGCACTCGGCGCCAAGATCCAGCTCGTGGGCGATGACCTGTTCGTCACTAATACGACCCGCGTGCAGATGGGCATCGAGCGCAAAGTTGCCAACAGCGTGTTGATCAAGGTCAACCAGATCGGGTCGCTCACCGAGACGCTCGACACCGTCGAGCTCGCATCGCGACACGCCTACACGAGCGTGATGAGCCATCGCAGCGGCGAGACCGAAGACGTCACCATCGCCGACCTCGCCGTTGCCACCAACTGCGGCCAGATCAAAACTGGTGCTCCGGCGCGCAGCGACCGCGTGGCCAAGTACAACCAATTGCTGCGTATCGAGCAAGACCTCGGCGAGGCCGCGGCATACCGCGGCCGGCGAGCACTCGCACCGCGCTAGAAGCCATTGACGCCGATCTCGTGGACCGAGCTGCGAGAATGTGCGTCGTGAGCGACGGGCATCGAACCACCTCCATTCAGCGTCCGCGCGATGCCGCCAGAGCGCCACTTCAACGCGAGCGCGACGCTTCGCGATTCGCCGAGTTCACCAGACCCATCGCGAAGGACAAGCAACTCGTCAAAGGGCGTGGCAAGCGGCTGCTGTTCGCGCTGTTCGCCGTCGTGATCGCGGGCGCATTGGCCGCCTCGTTGTTCGTGCTGCCGGTGAAGAGCTGGTTCCAGCAGCGCGACGATCTGGCTCGCAAGCAGTACGAACTCGCGGTGCTCAGCAATGCCAACGCACAGCTCGCTGCCGACGTCAACCGCCTGCAGACCCCCGACGGCATCAAAGAGGCCGCACGGCAAGAGGTCGGCTTCGTCAGCATCGGCGAGGAACGGATATCGGTGCTGACACCGCCGAGCGCCCCCGCGGCCTTGCCGGCGGGGTGGCCATACGACGCGATCACCCAAATCATCGCCGTCCGCTCGGCCCTCGCCGCCGAGGCCGCCGCCGCTCCCCCAGCGGTCACCTCCGTTCCCACCCCATAGCACTTCGGCGTTCGCGTCGCGCAACGTCTAGTGTCGGCCACCGAACGTTCGGCGACACTCAGGGGGTCACGCGTGGCTGGCAGCATTCTCGGCAACAGGGTTCTTCGCAAGGAAGACCCGAAGTTCCTCACCACCGGCGGAAAGTACGTCGACGACATTCTCGACGAGCCGCTGCTCGAAGGCGCTGCACACGTCACCTATGTGCGTTCGTCAGTTGCCCACGGTCGAATCCTCAGCATCGACACCTCGGCCGCGTTGACGCAGCCCGGTGTCATCGGCGTGTTCACCGCCGCCGATCTCGGCTTGGAGGTCGAGCCAGCGGCGTTCAACCCAACGGTGACCCGCGGCAGGTTGGCAATCGACAAGGTGCGCTTCGTGGGCGAACCCATCGCCGCCATCATCACGGAGAATCGTCAGCAGGGCGAAGACGCAATTGAGCACGTCATCGTCGAGTATGAGGTGTTGGAGGCACTGGTCGACCCGGAAGCCGCAATGACGTCGAGCACGCTGATCTACGAAGGCGCGGGCAGCAACGTCGTCTTCGACACCACCGCGTTGGGGATGCCCGACAACACCGGCGACGAGTACTTCGCTGATTGCGCGGTCGTTGTCACCAGACGCTTCGTCAACCAACGCGTCGCGCCTTGCCCGCTCGAGGTGCGCGGCTCTGCTGTTGCTTGGGTGCCTTCCGAGGATGGCAGCACCCGGCTGTACCAATGGCTCAGCACGCAGGGCGCGCAGGGCGCACGAGACACCATCATGGCCGGCAATGGCCTCACTGCCGAGCAACTCCGCGTGATCACCCCCGATGTTGGTGGCGGCTTCGGCGCCAAGATCACGTGCTATCCCGAAGAGGTACTGCTCGGTCAGCTGTCAAAGCAGGTGGGGCTCCCATTGCGCTGGCGCGAGAACCGCACCGAGTCGATGATGGTGCTCGGTCACGGCCGAGCCCAGATCCAGTACGTAACGGTCGGCGGTAACCGCGACGGCAAGGTCACCCACTACCGTCTGCACGCCATCCAGGATTGCGGTGGCTGGGTCGAGCTCGGCACCATCCTCGCTCCCTTCATGACTCGCCCCATGTCGTCTGCCGTGTACGACATCCCCAACATCGAGTGCCGCACCACCAGCGTCGTCACCAACACCACACCGGTCACCGCCTACCGCGGCGCCGGCCGGCCAGAGGCGACCGCGGCAGCGGAACGGGCGATGGACCTGTTCGCCGCCGAGCTCGGCATGGACCCCGTCGAAGTGCGGCGCAGGAATCTCATTCCCAAATTCACCGAGCCACACACCACCGTGATCGGGCAGACGTACGACGTCGGCGACTTCGAAGCAGCGCTCGACAAGGCGTTGGAAGCTGCCGACTACACGTCGTTGCGGGCCGAACAGGTTGCGCGGCGCGAGAGCGGTTCCAGCAAGCAACTCGGGATCGGTGTCAGCGTGTACGTCGAGATCACCGGTGGCGTCGACCCGTTCGGCGAGCATGCCAAGGTCGAGGTGCTCGAAGACGGCCGAGCCGTCGTCTACACCGGCACATCGCCCCATGGTCAGGGCCACATCACTGCGTGGAGCATGTTGGCGCACGAGCAGACCGGTATCCCGATGGACAAGATCGAGGTCGTCTGGGGCGACACCGATCTCGTTCCGATCGGCTACGGCACCATGGGTTCGAGATCGCTGCAGCAGGGCGGAGCAGCCGTGTGGACCGCATCGGGCGAGCTGGTCGACAGCGCCCGCAAGCTTGCCGCCAAGCTGTTGGAGGCGAACGAGGCCGACGTCGTGCTCGACAAGGACAACGGCGCGTTCCATGTCGCCGGCACGCCCGCGGTGGGGAAGTCGTGGGCCGAGCTCTCCGTCGCTGCGAAGACCGACAGCGACTTCGAGAACGGTCTCGAGGTGGCGAGCTACTTCCAGGCGTCCAGCCCGACGTTCCCCTTCGGTTCCCACGTCGCGGTCGTCGAGGTCGATACCGAGACCGGTCAAGTCCGGCACCTCCGCCATGTCGCCTGCGACGATGCCGGCACCGTGCTGAACCCACTGCTGCTCGAGGGACAGATCCATGGCGGCATTGGTCAGGGCACGGCGCAAGCGCTGCTCGAAGAGGTGCGCTACGACAGTGACGGCAACCCCATCACGTCGAACCTCGCCGACTACGCGTTCATCTCCGCAGCCGAGTTGACAAGCATCGAGGTCGTACACATGGAGACCCCGACCTTCGTCAATCCGCTCGGTGCCAAGGGAATCGGCGAGAGCGGCACGATCGGCTCGACGCCGGCTGTGCAGTCGGCCGTCATCGACGCTGTCAGCCATCTCGGCGTGCGCCACATCGACATGCCGTGCACCGCCGAGCGCGTCTGGGATGCCATCCAGGCTGCACGCGTCTAACGAGTCGACCACTGGCCAAACTATCGAGATAGCGGTAGACAACGAGCGATTCGTTCGTCGATACTGTTGATCATGATCGATCGACAAGCGCTGGCCCGGCTTCACACGGCGGAAGAACAACGCTTCATTGCCACTCATCCAGAGTCCGCTGTGCTGGCGAAAGAGGCCCAAGCCAACCTGCTCGGCGGGGTGCCCATGGCGTGGATGACACGATGGCCCGGCTCGTTCCCGATCTTCTTCGACACTGCCAATGGTGCTCATTTCACCGATGTCGACGGGCTCGACTACATCGACTTCTGCCTCGGCGATACCGGCGCGATGACCGGTCACGCTCTACCGCAGGTTGCCGACGCGCTGTACGCGCAGGCGATGCGCGGCATCACGACGATGCTGCCTTCGGTCGATGCAGCATGGGTGGGAGCCGAGTTGGCCAGGCGATTCGGCCTGCCCGTGTGGCAGATGGCGATGACAGCCACCGACGCCAACAGGTTCGTGCTGCGATTCGCTCGCGCTCTCACCGGCCGCCCGAAGGTACTCGTCTTCGACTGGTGCTATCACGGCTCGGTCGACGAAGCACTGGCGACGCTCGACAGTGATGGTCGCACCATCTCCCGGCCCGGCAACCTTGGTGCCGCACTTGATCCGTCCGCCACAACCGTCGTCGTTCCGTTCAACGATCTCGCCGCGCTCGAAGTCGCATTGGCCACCGGGGAGATCGCTTGCGTGCTCGCCGAGCCGGCCCTGACCAACATCGGCATCGTCATGCCAGACCCGCACTTCCACGAGGAGCTGCGTCGGCTGACACGCGCCCACGGTACGTTGCTGGTGATCGACGAAACGCACACGATCTGCGTCGGTCCGGGGGGCGCGACCGCAGCATGGGCGCTGCAGCCAGACTTTTTCGTGATCGGCAAGACCATCGGTGGAGGAATGCCCGCCGCGGCCTATGGCATGACGGACGAGATCGCCGAACGGCTGGGTCCGGTGATCGCCTCCACCGAAGTCGATGTCAGCGGCATCGGGGGCACCCTGACAGGCAACGCTTTGGCCATCGCCGCGGTTCGTGCCACATTGAGCTCGGCGTTGCTCGACGAAGACTTCGCTCACACGATTCCGTTGGCAACGGCGTGGACCGAGGGTGTGCAGTCGGCGATCGATCGCCATCACGTGCCCTGGCATGTGCAGCAACTCGGCGCCCGCGCCGAGTACTGGTTCTGTCCACCGCCGCGCGACGGTGCCGCCGCCGCTGCCGCGGTCGACGCCCAACTCGACGCCTTTATGCATCTCTGGGCGGCCAATCGCGGCATCCTGCTGACACCATTCCACAACATGGCATTGATGTCGCCACACCACACCGCCGCCGACGTCGACGCGCATACCGAGGTGTTCGCCGCGGCCGTGGAAGCATTGCTTTCGTGAGCGACGCGTGAACCTTGCCGACCAGGTTGCGATTATCACTGGCGCCGGAAGTGCCGACGGTATCGGATTCGCGTGCGCTCGGTCATTGGCCGTCGATGGCGCACATGTGGTGATCGCGTCGACGACCGATCGCATCAAGGAGCGCGTGGACGAGCTGAAGGCCGAGGGATGGTTTGCGACGGGTTTCGTCGGCGACCTGATGGTCGAAGGCGCGGCCGACGAACTGGCCGCAACCGCGTTGTCGGTCGCCGGCCGCATCGACGTGTGCGTCAACAACGCCGGCATGATCGCCGTCGGAATCGAGCCGCGCAGTCGCAGCACCACCGAAGTCACCGCCGACGATTGGGCCGACAGCCTGCATCGCAACCTGACCACCTGCTTCAGCGTGACCCGCGCCTGTCTCGCGGCGATGCGCGATCGACGGTACGGGCGAATCGTCAACGTTGCCTCGACATCGGGCCCCGTTCAGGCATTCCTCGGCGATCCCGGCTACCACGCTGCGAAGGCCGGCATCATCGGTCTCACCAGGGCCATCGCTCTCGAGGTCGCCGGCGTCGGCATCACCGTGAACGCAGTCTCGCCTGGATGGATCGCCACGGGCGCTCAGCTCACGACCGAGCACACCGCCGGCAGCTACACCCCGCTCGGTCGCAGCGGCACATCTGCCGAGGTCGCCGCCGCAGTGCGCTTCCTGGCCGACCCGACGGCGAGCTTCATCACCGGCCAACAGATCGTGGTCGACGGCGGCAACTCGTTGCCGGAGGATCGCTCGTGGCGGCCGTCGTCGTGAATCCCGACCTTGCGAACGCAACAGCCGTTGCTCTGATCACCGGCGCTGCAGGGGGCATCGGAGGTGCAACGGTCGCGCGGTTCGTCGCCGGCGGCTGGAAGGTTGCTGCCGTTGACATCAACCCGCTCGAGCAGGTTGGAGACGGCTCGAGAGCCGTGCTGGCAATCGTCGCCGATCTGCGGCGTGTCGACGATTGTCGCCGCGCGATCGACGAGGCAGCGCAATGGGGCGGCCGGCTGGATGCCGTCGTCAATGCTGCAGGCGTGTGGACAGAAGGGCCGAGCTCCGAGACTACGGAGCAGGAATGGGACAGGGTGATCGACCTCAATCTCAAGGGTCTGTACTTCGTTTGCTCGGCGGCCATTCCACACCTGACGTCCACAGGAGGTTGCATCGTCAACATGTCATCGGATGCCGGCGTGCAGGGCAACGCCGGTGCCGCGGTCTACTGCGCGTCCAAGGGCGGCGTTTCGATCCTCACCAAAGCCCTCGCCCTCGAACTCGCGCCGCTCGGCGTGCGAGTCAACGCGGTGTGCCCCGGCGACGTCGACTCGCCGATGCTGCGCGGTCAGGCGGCAGCTAGCAGCAATCCAACGGCCTATCTCGACAAGCTCCTGCGCGGCTACCCGCAGGGTGCGTCCGCGCGATTCATCGAGCCATCAGAGATCGCCGAACTCATTTGGTTCCTGGCACAGCCAGCCGCCGCCGCGATCACGGGTGCCAACATCTCGATCGACTTCGGTCTCTCAGCGGGAATCACATGAGCGCCCAACTCGACGATACCGACCGGCAACTGATCGAAGCGCTGCAGCGCGATGGTCGCGCCAGCTACGCGGATCTCGCCGAGCTGGTCAACCTGTCCCCTGCAGCAACCCGGCTGCGAGTGCAGCGACTGCTCGACGCCGACGTCGTCAAGGTCGTCGGGGTCACCGATCCATTGGCACTCGGTTACCCCGTGATGGCCGCCCTGGGTGTGCGCGTCGAGCGCAACGTGCGCGAGGTTGCCGATCGCATTGCCGACATTGCCGGAGTCATCTACGTCGTCTTCACATCGGGCTCGTTCGACTTGCTCGTCGAGGTGGTGTGCGAGGACTCCGCACGCCTGCTCACCGTCATCGACGCCGAGATCAGAGCCATCGACGGGGTGCGCAGCGTCGAAAGCTTCACGTACTTCGGCATTCACACGCACCGCTTCGTGTGGGGCGCCAGGTAACACCAACTCGGCATCGCTGCAGTGCCGACATGAATTGACCACCGCGACTCCTACGTTGGCGCGGTTGGGTCCTCTTGGTCCCGGCGTCGGCGATGATCGCGGCCTGCGGCGCGGACGAGTCATCCAACGGAACTGCGGCGGCGTCGTCACGGCGCTCTATGACGACTGAACCCGAGTCTCAGTCAGGTGATTTCACATGCAAGTACAGCAGCAGCAAACCGATCAGCAGGGCAACGATCAGCACCGCGCGGACGAGCCAGAAGATGGCACCGATGATGAAGTTGAACAGCACCACAACGACCACTGCGACGAGGACCCAGCCGACGATCGTCCCAAGCAGCGAGCGGGCGCCACCTGGTTGACTCGACATACGGCGAGTATGCCAGTTGGGACACCCGGTTGCGTCCGGTTGAGTTCGGCCCAACAGTACCGAAAGGTGACCATTTTAGTCAGTATTCCCGGCGCTCTTCCGGATCTGGAAGCCAGCGCGAATGAGACATGAGCCGTCCCGGACCGCATATCGCTCATCGCGGCCGCGCCCGAGACGAGGCGATGAGAGATGTGCGGTGTCTGGCGGCTCATCTCTCATCGCATGGTGTGACCTGCATGGCCATCTGCGGAGTCTGCCCCCAGAGGTCCATCGGCGCTACATGGTCGTGACGTTGGCATTGCAGTCTCGAGATACTCACGCACCGCTTCGAACACGGCGGTGCGAGCGCCGAGGTTGAACATGCTGTGATCGAGCTGCGGGATCACGGAAAGCTTCACGCGGTCGTCGTTGATGATGCCGTCGAACTCTTGCGTCGCCCGGCCGCGTAGTGCGCGCAAGCCGAGCTCGTCCGGCCCGAAGACCAGGAGCGTCGATCCCTTGCCTTGTCGATATCTCCGCAGCGGATGAGTCGGTAGCCCGACAACGTGCATCTTGTCGAGCAGGGACCATACCCATGAGGGCAATCGCTCGATCGTCGGCAGCAACCGGGTCTTGCGCAACGGGACTGCAGCCAGGCCGAACGTTTGTCGAGCAGCGCGGCGTTGCCGATCAGTGCGTTTGTCATGGAACGGCATGTCGAATCGTCCGTTGATGCTCATGATGACGTCGATCGCCGATGTTCGCGTCGCCGCGTCGAAGCTCAGCTGCGCGCCGGAGCACAGCCCGAGACATGCAATGCGCTCCATGTGCCGGGCGCTGACGTGATCAACCGTGTCGGCGATGTCCTCGCCGGCCATGACCGGGTATGGGTCGTTCTCCGATCGTCCGGGTCGCGCTGCGCTCTCGCCGAGACCGCTGAGGTCGAGGCGCAGAACGTGGTAGCCGTCCAGCGCGAGGAGTTGCGCGAGCTCGATCCATGATCGACCGGGTCCGATTGCCTGAGCGACACCATTGTTCAGCATCAATACTGCCGCCCGAGGGGCGCATCCAGCCTCCACGGTTTCGATGCAGAACAGCGAGGCCTGGCCCACGCGGCCGGCGGTGTGGACAAGGGATCGTTCTCCGACCGGCTCGGTGCACGTCGACCTCAGCGTCGGCGCGACGCGCTCGGCGGAGGGCTCGCCCGCATGAGAAATGATCCAGCCCTGGATCACGGCCAGGATGTCGTCGGGAACG
Source organism: Ilumatobacteraceae bacterium (assembly GCA_040006755.1). GTDB lineage: Bacteria > Actinomycetota > Acidimicrobiia > Acidimicrobiales > Ilumatobacteraceae > JAENVT01. The sequence goes on from JBDTWJ010000045.1 coordinate 18,519, forward strand.
ACCGCTAGCTCTGCGTCGGTGTCGAGCAGTCCCGACGTACCCGGCAATGCGACTGTGTCCCAACCGTCCGGAGATGCGGTCTGTGCGATGACCTGCTCGCTGCGTTCGATGAGAAGACCGCGACAGTTGAGGCCTTCCAGCGACGCCTTGAACGCAGCAATCTCTGCGAGTGTTTCGAGGGTGAAAGGTATTCCACCGACCGAGACCTCGGTCGTCGACGAACTCTCGTCACCGGTCGCCGCGAGGAGCTTGAGAGAGCGAGAGTAACGGCGTCTGTCTAGGACGGGATCCCAGAGCACGAGGCTCCTGCATGCAAGCCCCTCTGCAACGCATTGAGCAGCCAGGGCCGCGCCGAATCGGAGCCCTACGAGTACCGGTAGTGAGTCGTGCAGCGAGCAGATCTCGTCGACCGCATCCCGCAACGAGTCGCGCCATGCCTGCAGTCGAAGAGGATCGTTGGGCAAACCGACCGAATTGCCGGTCCCGTCGTAGTCGAAGCGTAAGACAACGAAGCCGCGCTGACAGAGATCCTCCGCGAGCCTGCGGAGCGAGCGGTGTGCGCCCACGCTCTCGTAGCCGATCGGCGGGCAGACAACAACCGAGCCGTGAATCGCACCGCTCGGCCAATGAACCATCCCGAATCGGGACCGGTCAGGACGGCCGAAGTAGTGCGCCGCGGCGCGTGTCCTGAGGTCACCCGAACGGGTGGAGTGACTGCCTGCCCGCGCCATCGCCGACCAGTATCGCATTGCAAACCGATGCGCCGAAATCTCCGTCGTTGTGCAAAATGCACGTTGCCGGGTGCGGCGACACCTTTGAACTGCCCTCGATCGCCGTTAGCCTCGCGCCAGACAAGCGCCCGGCTGGACGGCACCGGGACGACATCGACGGCAACGCGGGACGGGTGATGGGATGCTGACAACGAACACCACCGAGGCTCATCCAACGAGGAATACCACCATGTTGCGCCGTGCGCCATCGACCTCGGTTGTCGCGGACACCACAGGACCATCACGGTGATCGACCGGACCAACCTGATCCGCAGCACGTTGGCCGAGCATGGTCGTGTCAGCGCCGCAACGAGCCTGGCAGAAGGGCAGAACCTCTACGATGCCGGCTTGACGTCGCACGCTAGCGTCAACGTCATGCTCGCCCTCGAGGAACACTTCGATGTCGAGTTCCCCGACAGCCTGTTGACCCGCTCCACCTTCGAGTCCATCAGCAACCTTCGCAGCGCTCTCGACACGCTTCTCGAAGCCGACAACTCAGGGCGGAGCTGACCGGTGGCGCCAGAAGACCTTGAAATGGCTCACCGAGAGCTACGCGACCAGTTGTTCGAAGCCGGCTTGCTCATCGCCATGGGCAGCGACGGTTTGTACGGCAAGAACGCAACCTTCGAGTCGGTCCTCAACGCGTTCGACCAGACAGTTCTCGCGGTTGGCGCCAACGACGGTGCCATCGCACTCGAGTTCACGCCACTGCTTCCGCGGGCGACCTACGAGGCCACGGGATACCTCCGCAGCTTCCCCAACCTCGCCGGGCCTGTGTTCTCGTTCGTCGGAGGAGACCGGGAATACGGCGAGCTCGTGCAACGCATAGACGACGGTGAGCCTTACGGCGATTTCCTGCAACTCGGCGACGTCGCCCTGGCGCCCGCCTGTTGCTACCCGATCTATCCGTCGCTGCGGGGATCGCTCAAGCCTGACGGCACCATCATCGAGATCCGCAGCTACTGCTTTCGTAACGAGCCATCGGTCGACCCAATGCGCATGCGCTCATTTCGGCAGCGCGAGCACGTCCGCATCGGCACACCCGAGCAAGTGATCGAATGGCGCAAGCTCTGGCTGGAGCGGGCGCCCCAGATCTTCGAAGACGTCGGGCTGACCGCTCGCGAGGATGTCGCCAACGATCCGTTCTTCGGACGAGCCGGCCGGTTGATGTCGATGAGCCAGCGTGAGCAAGAACTGAAGATCGAGCTGCTCGTCCCGGTGTTCGGCGACGAGCATCCGACGGCCTGTTCGTCGGTCAACTATCACCAGGACCATTTCGGTGACCTGTTCGGAATCCAGTCCAGCGACGGAACGACGGCGCATTCGGCGTGCGTCAGCTTCGGACTCGAACGATGCGCGATCGCGCTGTTCGAGCGGCACGGCACCGACGTCGATCGTTGGCCCACCCGGGTCAGGAATCGGCTATGGCCGTAAGGCAGACGCCAGCGAAGGGACAGCTGTCGTGACGGTGGCTGTCATTTCCCCACATCTCGACGATGCCGTGCTTTCAGTGGGTGCGACGATTCACAACCTCACGCAGCGCGGCGACGACGTCGAAGTGATCACGCTGTTCGCCGGTGATCCCGCTCGACCAGGGGCGCCCTCGTATTGGGACAAACCCCGCCGGGCGGCCACCTCTGCCGATGTCATCCGCGAGCGCCGAGCGGAGGATCAACAGGCGTGCGACCTCTTAGGGGTCAAGCCGGTCTGGCTACCGTTCGATGAAGAGGCCGTTTTGGCGAAGCGCGACCCAGACGCGATGTGGGACACACTCGGTCCGCTGCTGCAGACCGCTTCGCTCGTCATGCTGCCAGGTTGGCCGCTCGATCACGCCGACCATCGGTACGCCACAACATTGGTGCTCGATCGGCTTCCGAAGCACCAACCCGTGATGTTCTACGGCGAGCTGCCAACAGCCAGGAGCGCAACCGCAATCGTCAAATCCTTGACACGTGGTAAGGCCCTGCCTTGGCTGCTCCACGCACTTGGCGACGAGATGCGTTGGTTCACTCCTCAGTTGAGTCGCCGCGATGTCGACGCCAAGATGCGCGCAATCGCCGCGTATCCGGGCGAGGTCATCGCACTCGGCCTTTCGGCACGACCCCGCAGTCTGCAGCGCTTCGCCTTCCAGCGCGAACTTCTGGCACATCGGGCATCTCAGGCCCCCGACCAGCGTTTCGCCACGAGGAGCTGACAATGGAGCTTTCGTTCATCATCAACGCGCTGCGGCGTTTCTGGTGGGTCGTCGTTGTGTGCGTCGTGTTGTTCGCGCTTGCCGGTGTGACCATCGCGAACCAGTTGGTCGGCAAGTACGAGTCGAAGGCGGTGCTGCTGATCGCGCCACCCACCGGAGCCGCAGTTCCATCATCCCAGAGTCCCGACCGATACATCGCCGGTCAGCTCAGCGTGTTTGCGTCCGACGCGTTCGCCAGTTCCGTCGCCACCGAATTGAACGATGGCTCCACGGTGCTCAGCATCCATGAAGCGGTCAGGGTCGAGCAATCGCCGTCCACTGACGTCGTGACGATCATCGTGTCCGACACAGACCCTCAACACGCGCAGAACATCGCCACCACGGTCGTCACCCTGTACTTCAAGCAGTTGAACGAGTTCGTCAGCACGTCGCAGAGCACCGAGATCGGGAAGATCGACGATCGCATCCGAAGTGTTCAAACTGAGCTTGCTGGCGTGTACACCGGCATTGCGGAAGCGCTCAATCCATATCTGCCCACGCGCACATCGAATCCGGGCGCGCAGATTCCCACCGCGGAGCAGGTTGCGCCGGCTTTGGCAGCGGAGCGCGACAACCTCCTTGCGCAGGCCTCCGAGCTGGCCACGATCCGGTCGCAGCTGGAGTCGAGTGAAGCACCGCATGTCACGAGCCAAGTTGTCCAGGCTGCCACGCTTCCGAGCTCACGCACCGTCGTGCCCACGAAGTTGATCCTTGCTGCCGGAATCCTCAGTGGCGGTGCTGTTGGGCTGGTCCTCGCGTTGATCATGGCTCGGTTGTCGCGCTGGTTGCTCGACGATCAACACGCCGAGGAGGTGCTCGACGAGCCACTTGTGGGGTGGCTGCCATCAGAGCGGGCGGTCAGGGACAAGTCCGCCGCCTTTGCACCGCTGCCACTCAGCCTCAGGCCGATCGTGGAGATGATCTGTGTGCGGGCCGAGGCCAATGCGGTGCCCAACGAGGCGCTGACGATCGCCGTCGTCGGCACCGAACGTGGTGCAGGTGCGACAACGTTGGCCCTCGCAATGGCCAATCGGTATGCCACGGGCGGATCCGAGGTGCTGCTGATCGACGCCGACGGAGGCGAAGCAGAGCTCAGTCGAATCTTCGCCGACGACTCGATTGGTCTGTCGGAGATGATGGCGATGAAGAACGACAACTCGGCAC
>JBDTWJ010000046.1:0-22507 GCA_040006755.1 Ilumatobacteraceae bacterium
TCTCGTCGCAGAACGTGCGCAGCTTCTTCATCACCTGCTTGGTCTCGGTGATCCAACCCGCCGGAAGGTCGTCCTTCAAGCCGCCGATGCGGTCGAAGTTGGGGTGGAATCGTCCACCCGTTGCAGCTTCGATGAGGTTGAGCACGTATTCGCGGTCGCGGAACGCGAGGAACACAGGCGTGATCGCTCCGAGCTGCACACCGAGATCGCCGAGGAACAACCCGACGTTGGCGATGCGGCTGAGCTCGAACAGGATCGTGCGGATCCACTGGGCGCGCGGTGGCGCTTCGACCTGCATCAACTTCTCGGCCGCAAGGATGAACGGCACCTCGTTGGCGAAGCTGCCCAACCAGTCGATGCGATTGATGAGCGTGGTGACCTGCGGGAACGTGCGGACCTCGGTGAGCTTCTCGTAGCCGCGGTGCATGTAGCCGGCACTCGGCTCCGCCCACACCACCTGCTCGCCGTCGAGGCGAACGATGATTCGCAACGTTCCGTGAGTAGCTGGGTGTTGAGGTCCGATGTTGAGGGTCATGCCCTCGGTCTCGAGCTCGACGTTGAGACGCGCGTCGGCGGCCTGGGCGGCGATGTAGCTGAGCTTCTGACGATCGGCGAGATCGGTCACGTCTCCGCCGCCAGTTCCATGGTCGGGCTCATGCGTCGCCCTCTGTCGGTACTTCAGGTGTTTCGGGTTCCTCGTCGTCGCCGGGCAACTGCTCGACGTCGACGATGCCGGGCCATGGCTTGACGATGCGCGCGAGCAGCGGGAAGTCCTTGCGCAGGGGATGGCCTTCGAACTCCATCGGGAGGTAGATGTTGCGGAGGTCGTTGTGCCCGGCGAAACCGATGCCGAACATCTCGTGGGCCTCGCGCTCGTGCCAGTTGGCGCCGGCGTACACGCTGATCCAGCTGTCGACCACCAGATCATCGTCAGGTATGTCGGCCTTGATGGTGACGCCGAAGTGTTCCGTGAGGTTGGTCACCCTGGCGAAGATCTGCATGCGGCTCTCGCCGCCGGCGTACCCCTGTCGAATGGTGTCGTCGCGCTCAGGCGCGGGCTGGGTGGGGTCGTCCTCGCCGCGACCGAAGGGACTCGGCATCCAATCGATGGCGGACAAGAAGCAGAAGTAGTCGCAACCGATGACATCCCGGAGCGCAATTCCGGCTGCCCGCCACGAGTCGGTCGACACGCGTACCCACACGTCGTCGCCCGGTTTCACGAGGCTGTCGACGAGGCCCTCGCCCAGCACGTCGCGCAGACGCTGAACGATGCCTTCGCGCAACCCGTCGCCCGGCAACGCCGGAGTTTCAGTTTCGGTGGCACCCGTGTCACTCAATGCGACCACCACCGACCACGATCGGCTCGCGCATCGACACGTCTTTGATCATCGGCTTGGTGCCTTCGCCACGCCAGCGGGCACCCATGTCTTCGTTCTTGATTCGCTGCTGCAGCAGCACGATGCCTTCGAGTAACGCCTCTGGCCTCGGCGGACAGCCAGGCACGTACACGTCGACAGGAATGATCTGGTCGACGCCCTTGGTGACCGAATAGCTGTCCCAGTAGGGGCCACCACAGTTGGCGCAGGAACCCATCGAGATGACGTACTTCGGTTCGGGCATCTGCTCGTACAGCCGCTTCACGGCCGGAGCCATCTTGTCGGTGACGGTTCCCGACACCACTACGAGATCGGCCTGACGCGGGCTGGCAGGCAGCGGAATGACCCCGAGTCGCATGACGTCGTAGCGCGGCGAGCCGAATGCCGCACCCATCTCGATCGCACAGCACGCCAAGCCCCATTGGTACACCCACAGGCTGTAGGAACGCCCGAGGTTGAACAGCGACGTGAGAGGTTTGGGCATGCGCCCCTTGTCTACGAATCCCATGCGGTCACACCCAACGCAGGACACCCTTGCGCCACGCGTAGACGAGGCCGAGGAGCAGGACGAAGACGAAAACTCCCATCTCCACCAGACCGAAACCGGCATATCGCTCGAGCTGCGTGGCCCATGGGAAGATGAACACCGCCTCCACGTCGAAAACCACGAAGAGCAGGGCAAAGATGTAGTAGCGGATCTGGCTCTGCGACCAGCCGTCGCCCACGGGATCGACACCGCTCTCGTAGGTGGTGAGCTTTTCGACCGATGGCTTGTTAGGCCGTACCAGAGCCGAAATGCCCAACAACAATCCGGCCAGCAGCAGGGCGATAGCCCCGAACCAGACGACCGTGAGGTAGTCGCGCAAGAAGTCCGACATCGCGATCGACGCTACTACGCGGCGTGAATAGCCTCACAAACCCTCCTCTGCATGCGCCCAGTACCGCGCGGCCCACCATCTGGAACCGTGTCTCTGTCATCTCGTCGAGGATCACGACAGCGACGTGGTTGCGGTCCGCTGCGGCGTCGATAGGTTCAGCGAGGACTTCCCCGTGGTCTTGCCCACGCCCCGCACGTTGTCATGCCCACTTTTCATCCACTGCTGGCGGCCTGGCGTCGCACTCACCAGGGCGTGGTCCCGGGAGCAGCTCCGCTCTCTCGATATCACGCTCGGCCAGATGCGGCACGTCGGCGGTGACGAGCCCAAGTTTGTGTCCGCCGGGCCCGAGTCGACCGCCATCACACATTCGGACGTCACGCGGTGTGGTGACGACGTGCTACACCATTGGTGGTGAACGGGAGGGCAGGCGTGGAACGGCTCGTGCGCGAGAGCAGCCTGTTCCCTGACGAGGCCATCGAGATCCGGCCGTTGAGCGGTGGCATCACCAACACGAACTTCGTCGTCTCGACGACCGACGGTGACTACGTGGTGCGCATACCCGGAGAACGAACATCCCTTCTCGGCATCGATCGGGCGTACGAGGCCGAGGCCGCGCAACGCGCTGCGGAACTCGGTATCGGTCCCGCCGTGCTGGGTCTCTTGGAGTCCGTCGGCACGTTGGTAACCGAGCTCGTCGATGGTCACCATCTCGAACCGACGCCATTCGTCGAGCGCCTCGATGACGTGGTCGACTTGGTCCATCGATTCCACGACAGCGGTCCACTCAGCGGCACGTTTCCCATCCATCGCATCGTCGAGTGGCACGCGCGCGATGCGTCGGCGCATGGAGTAATGGCTCCACCTGCATACGAACGCCTGCACCAACAGAGCCGGCGCATCGAGAACGCCTTCGCCAAGTCGCCGATGCCTGTTGTGCCCTGCCACAACGATCTGCTTCCGGCCAACGTGCTCTTCGCTACCGACCGGGTGTGGCTGCTCGATTTCGAATACGCCGGGATGAACGATGTCTTCTTCGATCTTGCCAACCTCAGCGTCAACGGCGAATTGAGTCACGAGGCCGAGGAGCGCCTGCTCACGCTGTATTTCGGGCAGGTCACCAAGGCCTCGTGGGCGCGGTTCCAACTGATGAAGATGATGAGCGAGTTCCGTGAAGGAATGTGGGCGGTCGTCCAGCAGGCCATCAGCTCGCTCGACACCGATTTCGTGACCTATGCCAATGACAGGCTCGGCAATTGCGAGCGACTCGCGAACCGCCCCGAGTTCGAGAGCTGGCTCGTCGACGCCGCGCACTCTGTGAATTGAACGACCCCAAACAACGAGACGTGGGGTCGCCTCCCCCCAGAGGCAACCCCACGTCCCTGTCTGCCCCGACTTTTCAGCTGAGTGCGTCGAGTTCCCGTTCGATGGCCATCAACTCTTCCTTGGTGCCTTGCACCTTCGGTCCGTTGAACCACTTCTTGCCGCTCAGCTGCCAGTAGAGCAAGATGGCGAGGGCTGCCAACAGGATCAGTGGCCCGGTGAAGTTGAAGTTGTTCTGTCTGAAGAAGACGTTGCCAGCTCCATCGTCGGCGATGAGGTTCTCGTTACCCCATATCGGCCAGAACGGCCAGAACAATGGTGCGAAGAACAAGATCGTGATGAACCCGATCCAGACGATCGACACCCAGCCGACGAGCTTGTGGTGCCCCTTCAAGTTCCACGGTCCTGTCTGGAAGTCTGGGTTGGTCAATCGGAGATAGATCGGAATGGCGTAGGCGATATAGAGGCCGATGACGCAGATTCCGGTCATCGCGAAGAATGCGGTCGAATAGCGGCCGGCGCCGTGGCCGGCCACGTACAACGAGGCGGCGCCGACGATGGCTGAGAGGACCACGCCGAGCCACACCGAGTTCGTTGGAGTACGCGTCTTCGGATTGATCTTGTGCCAATGCTTCGAGCCCGGGAGTGCGCCGTCGCGACTGAAGGCATAGATCATGCGACTGTTCGCCGTGACCGACGCGAGTCCGCAGAAGAACTGGCCGACGATGGCGATGAGGATCAAGAACTTGGCGGTACCGGTTCCGACGGCGCTGGAGATCAACCTCGGCGCGGCGTTGACGAGGAACGGATCATTCGAGTTACCGAAGATGATCCCCGCATACGCATCGGTGTCGCCCTTCTTGGGCAGCGCGGCGATCATCGACAAGTTCAACACGATCGCGGCGACAGCCGAGATGTAGATCGATCGCACGATCGCCTTCGGTGCCTCTGTACGAGCACCCACGGTTTCTTCACTGACGTGCGCAGACGCGTCGAACCCAGTGATGGTGTATTGGGCCAGCAACAAGCCAAGCGCGAACATGTAGGCCGTGACAAAGACGCCACCCGTCCAGCCGGTCAAACCGGGCGGCGCAGCGTCGAACGCTCCGGCGATCCCACGCTTGTTGCTCGGGGCGATGAACAGAATCGCGGCGATGATCACGACACCGACGACGTGCCACCACACGCTGATGTCGCCCATGATCTTGACGATGTTGATCCCGAACGTGTTGAGCAGGCCATGGACCACCAGCACGATCAAGAAGATGATGTAGATCGATCCGACCGTGAGCTTGAAGCCATCGTCGAACAACCTGATGAAGTAGGCAATGAAGATGGACAAGGCGTAGTCGACCGAGGCGATAACACCGATCTGGCCGAGGAGGTTGAAGTACCCGGTGAACCACGACCAGCGCCCTGCGTTCCTCCTGGCCAGCTTGGCCGACCAGTAGTACAGGCCGCCCGCTGTCGGATAGGCCGAGCAGATCTCGGCCATCGCCATGCCCACAAGCAACGCGAAGAACCCCACCACCACCCAGCCGAGCAAGATGACCCGAGGACCACTGGTCACCATGCCGAGCCAGAAGCTCGTCATGCCTCCCGCGAGGATCGAGATGATGGAAAAGCTGATCGCAAAGTTGCTGAATGTGCTCATCCCGCGGCGCAGCTCTTGGGCGTAGCCCATTTCGTGCAGGTGGTCGCGATCTGCATCGACCGTACTCATACAGAACCCCCAGTTCTGACCCGGTGCGGCCCCCGCCGCACTTCGAGCTAGGCGATGTCTAGCACGTGCAGAAAGCTGCATTGCGCACGCTCGTCGCGGTCGCGGCCCACGCGTTGCCGTATCACTGTCGAGCCTGCGAGAATCTCCGGAGCAAGGGGTGCTGATGCTGGATGGTGGGGCGAGCGCGACGGATGGGCATTCGGCGGCGGACGCGCGCGACCCAACCGGGATCTTCGCGTTGTCCGACCGCTACATCGCCGACAACGCAGCGCTCGATCCGATGCTGGCATCGTTCTGGGGAATCCCCGGTTTCGACGACCAGATCACGGACTATTCCCCAGATGGTTGGGCGGCGCGGCTCGAGCTTCATCGCACGGCGATCTGCGAGCTCTCCGAAATCGCGCCACAGAGCCGCAGCGATCGAATCGCGGTGGAAGTCATGCGCGAGCGAATCCAAGCCGAGGTGGATCTCATCGAATCGGGGGAATACCACCGGTGGCTCAGCGTGATGAACAGCCACCACGGCTATGTCCGCGAAATATTCGACTTCATGCCGCAAGAGACCGAGGAGGATTGGAACAACGTTCGGGCGAGGCTGCACGCGGTTCCGGCCGCTCTCGAAAGCATTCGCGTCAGCTTCCTGCACGCTGCGGAAAAGGGACAGTTCGCCGCGCGACGTCAAACGGTGGCCTGCAGCGCCCAGTGCGATGTGTGGGGCATGCCCGATGGATTCTTCGCGGAGCTGGCCAGTGAGTGCGAGTCGCTGGATCTCGGCGCAGAGGCCGCTGATGCCGCCAGTGCCTTTCGCGAATTCGGCCAATGGCTTCGCCACGACTACGGCGCCATGGCCACCGACCACGACCCGGTTGGTCGCGAGCGGTACCAATTGTTCGTCCGCTACCACAACGGAACCGATCTCGACCTCGACGAGACATACCAGTGGGGCTGGGAGGAGCTCAACCACATTGAATCGCGCATGTCGGAGCTGGTCGAACGAATACTTCCAGGCGCCTCTCGCGACGAATGCATCGATCGCCTCAAGGTCGATCCTCGTTACATGATCGAGGGTGGTTCGAATTTCATTGCCTGGAGTCAGGACGTGATCGATCGAACGATCGCCGACGTCGAGGGCGAGTACTTCGACATCGCCGAGCCCCTGCGACGTTGCCAGGCGATGCCGGCACCGGCAGGCGGACCTGATGCGACGTACTACACACCGCCGAGCGAGGACTTCGCCAGACCGGGTCAGGTCTGGCACTACGTGACAGGCAAGACGCACTTTCCCTTGTGGGAGGCGTTGTCGACCGAGTATCACGAGAGCGTCCCCGGCCATCATCTGCAGCTCGCCCAGATGATGTATCAAGCCCAGTCGTTGACGCGATTCCAGCGCCTCGGAGTCGCCATCTCCGGACACGGCGAGGGCTGGGCGCTCTACGCGGAACGGTTGATGCACGAACTCGGCTACCTCGACGATCCCGTCTACGAGCTTGGTTGGCTCGCCGGCCAGGCCTTGCGAGCGGCGCGCGTGATCGTCGACATCGGGCTGCATTGCGAGATGCGGATCCCCGACACCGAGCGGTTCCATCCGGGCGAAAACTGGAGGTCGGAACTCGGATTGCCGTTCCTCCTCGAACGCACCGGCTACTCGACCGAGTACCTGTCGTCGGAGGTCGATCGCTACTTGGGAATGCCCGGGCAAGCCATTGCGTACAAGGTAGGCGAGAAGGTCTGGCTCGAGGGTCGCGACCGGGCACGCGCCCGACTGGGAGCGAAGTTCGATCTGAAGACGTTCCACCGAGTCGTGCTCGATATGGGGGCGATGGGGCTCGATCAGTTGAGCGCCGAGCTCGAGGCCATCGATCTGTCGGACTGACCTCGCTACGCGTACAACCCCACCGATCTGGGTGCCAAGCCTGCGCTCCGATCAAAGACGATGTCGGACATTGGCGCCCAGATCGTTTCGCAACGCCGTCTGCCCGGTGCGGGTCAGCGCGGATCGCCTAATAGACGGGTGATAGATCGGTGCTGCGGGCTGGCGCCGGACGCCTCCCAGTCGAGCTGGGCAGCCCCAACCGCTACGTCGGGTTGTCGGCCTCGGCGGTTCGGCTCGGGTGACGTCCAACGGAGTGTCTCCGGACACCCCATGGGAGTCACCAAGCACTCCATGGGCAGCAATGACTGGATCTCATCGGTCGGACTGACCTCGTTACGAGCCGGCCACACGATCCAAGAACCAATCGACGATGTGCTCGGCTGCCGGCCGGCTGTCCGCAACATTGCGGCGGGCATCGTCGACGAGGTCGTCGGGCTTCTTGCCGTACTTGAGCAGTTCGGCCGATCCACCATCGCTGTTCGCCCACCGGCGGATCATTGTCTCGGTGGCCTCGGGGTGGAACTGGGTGCAGAAGTTGCGACGAAGACGCCATGCCTGTGGGCCGACCACGCTGCGCGCCAACTCTTCCGCGTTCGGCGGAACGGTGACGACGTCGTAGTGCCACTGCATCCACGGCCCGTCGGCGATCACTTCGGGTAGATCGCTGACCACGTGTGACCAACCGATCTCGGGCTCGCGGGCGCGCTCAACCGTGCCGCCGAGCGCGTGGGCCATGATCTGATTCCCGTAGCAGATGCCGTAGACGGGAATGGCCCCTCTGTCGGCTGCGCGAATCAACTCGGCTTCTGCCGCGACGGACTCGGCGACATGCGGCCAGTACACGCTCCATTCACTACCGAGCGTGACCACGAGTTCGTGGCCGTCGAGGTCTGGCCAGTCGCCGAGATTCTCGCGTTGACACTCCGTGAACGAGTATCCCCGCCGACGAAATTGATCGACAACGAACCCGCCGTCGGTATCGGCGGCATTGGCGATCAGCAGCGCTCGCATGCGCACTACGGTACGCGCTGAGATGCCGGCCCTGACGATTCCCGATGCCGCGATCGATCGCGCAGCCGAAGCAGGCCGCGGTGTCGTCTCGCACACACCCGTCACGGGGTCGGTGACGCTGAGCGAACGGTTGGGCGGCGAGATCGTCCTCAAGGCGGAGAACCTGCAGTGCACGGGCAGCTTCAAAATCCGTGGCGCAATGAACAAGTTGTCGATGCTCGGCGAGTCTGCAGCAGCCGGTGTCACCGCAGGAAGCGCCGGCAACCATGCGCAGTCGATCGCATTCGCCGCTCGCCACTTCGGCGTTGCCTGCGAGATATTCGTACCGGCGGGTGCGCCGCTGTCGAAGATCGAAGCCTGCCGCGAGTACGGCGCGACACTGATCGAAGGCGGCGATTCTCTCGACGAAGCGGTCGCTGCGGCGCGCGAGCGGGCCATCGCTACCGGCATGGTGTTCTGCCACCCGTACGACGACCTCGATGTGATCGCCGGCCAGGCCACGCTCGGGCGAGAGCTCATCGGTGACGTGCCCGGCCTTCGACGAGTCATCGTGCCCCTTGGCGGCGGTGGTTTGGCTTCCGGAATCGCGATCGCGGTCAAGGGCAACGATCCGACTGTGGAGGTGATCGGGGTGCAGGTCTCGGCGTGCGCTCCGTACGCGAATCAGCCACCCCCATCCGGTCCGGTCGTCACCTTGGCTGACGGAATCGCCGTCAAACGACCGGGCGAGATCACGCGACCGCTCGTCGAGCAATGGCTCGATGACGTGGTCGTTGTCGAGGAGAACGAGGTCGCCGACGCGATGGTCTTGCTGATGGAGCGCGCCAAGTTCTTCGTGGAAGGCGCTGGCGCAGTCGGTGTTGCTGCGCTGTTGTCACAACGAGCCGAGCCCGCCCCGACAGGCACGACGTGCGTGATCCTGAGTGGCGGCAACGTCGATCTCGGGCTCCTCCCCGGGCTCATACGCCGCCACGAGACACAGTCAGGAAGGCGTCTCATCCTGTTTGCGCGAATCAGCGATCGTCCCGGAGGTTTGGCGAGGCTGCTGACGCTGTTCGCAGAGCATGGCGCAAACCTGGTCGAGGTCGAACACGTTCGCGAAGGCGTCGACCTCCACGTGCGCGAGACCGGTGTGCAAGTCGTGCTCGAAGTGCGCGGTCGTGGTCATGCCGAGTCCGTGGTGCGCGCCGCGGCGAATGCCGGCTACCCCATCCATGTCATCGACAAGTGACTCTCGCGTTCTCAGGTGGCGATGAAGACGTTCTTCAGCTCGCTGTAGTGATCGAGCACATGCATGGAATGCTCGCGACCGAGACCGCTCTGCTTGAAGCCACCGAACGGAGTGCTGTATCGCACTGAGCTGTTGGAGTTGACACTGATTGCTCCGGCCTCCATCGCCCGCGCCACCCGCAACGCCTTTGCACCGTCCCCGGTCCACACCGAGCCGGAAAGTCCGTAGACACTGTCGTTGCAGATCCGGATCGCATCGGCCTCGTCGTCGAACGGCAACACGACCGCGACAGGGCCGAACACTTCGTCGCGACAAACGCTCGACGTCGGATCCGCCGGCGTGGCAATCATGATTGGATGCCAGAAGCCGGGCCCGGATGGCGCGGCGCCGGTGAACACCGTCTCGAGTCCATCGGTGAACGACCGCACCCGTACGAGATGCTGTGCCGTCACCAGCGGACCCATCGCCGTGTCGGCATCCATCGGATCACCGACCTTCCACTGGGCAGCGGCGGAGACGAACAACTCCACGAATCGATCGAACACCGTTCGCTCGACCAACACCCTGCTTCGCGCACAGCAGTCCTGCCCCGAGTTGTCGAACACCGCGCCGGGAGCAGCAGCAGCGGCCTGCTCGAGATCCGCGTCGGCAAAGATGATGTTGGCGCTCTTGCCACCGAGCTCCAAAGTGACTCGCTTCACCTGGTCTGCACAGCCGGCCATGATCCGCTTACCGACAGCGGTGGATCCGGTGAACGCAACCTTGCGCACGTCGGGATGCTCGACAAACCGCCAGCCCACTTCCGACCCGCAACCGACCACGACGTTGAGCACGCCCTCGGGAATGCCCGCGTCGAGTGCCAGTTCGCCGAGCCGCATGGTCGTCAGCGGGGTGATCTCAGCGGGCTTCATCACCGCCGTGTTGCCTGCGGCCAGCGCAGGACCGATCTTCCAGGAGGCCATCAACACGGGAAAGTTCCAAGGCGTGATCAAACCGACGACACCGAGCGGCTCATGAAACGTGATGTCGACCCCACCGGCAACTGGAATGGTCGAGCCGGTGTGCTTGTCGATGGCGCCCGCGAAATAGTGGATGACGTCCGCAGCGGCATTTGCACACCACGTACTGCTGCCGATCGGCATCCCCATGTTCGCAGTCTCAAGCCGACCGAGTTCTTCGGCATTGTCGGCGATCATGTCAGCGAAGCGGCGCATCAAGCGTGCTCGGTCGGCGGGTGCCACGGCCTGCCACGCGGGTGATGCCTTCTTGGCGCACGCGATCGCGGCATCGGCCTCGTCGCGTCCGGCGAGCGGTAGGTCGCGCAGGAGAGACTCGTCTGCTGGATTGATCAGTCGGATGGATTCGGCCACGGACGGCAGGGTAGCTGCCGGTCGAGTCGCTCACCCGACGGTCAGATGGTCGAGACCCTCGGGCGGCTTGATCGTCAGCGCGTCACCTCGATCACGTCGCGCAGCTGCGACACGATGCTGCCCTTGTTCGGCGAGAACGACCCGTCGAAGATCGCTGAGCCGATGGTGAAGGCGTCGGCTCCGGCAGCTCTCAGATCCTCGATCTGCGCTGCCGTCGAGACGCTGCCGGCCACGACCAAGTATCCGATGGTGCCGCGGCGTGCAGCGCGCACCAGATCGAAAGGGTCGGCGGCAACGGCGCGATAGGCCAGCAGGTCGACTCCTGCGCAGCCACGTTTCTCAAAATCCCTGCACTGGCGTTCGACGAGATCGGGGCCGCCGCCGAGCTGGGTCGGATGGCCCGTTGGCACGCCGGGAAACGGCAGGTACTCGATTCCCGAATCCGCGACTATCCGTAGCGTCTCGTCGACCAAGGTTCCGCCCATCAGCCGGTTCACGCCGATCTCGACGGCGGCACGGGCACTCCGCAGGCATTCTTCAGACGACGTGCTGACAACCTCGAGGTACGTCGTCACACCGCTCGCCTGCATTCGTCGGTTCAACTCGACGAGTGTCGGCGTGTCCACGCCGACATCTTTGAAGCCGGCATGACGCAAGCCGACCTGCTCGATTGCGTTCCAAACGTCGAGGCAGTCGAGGACCGTCTCGTCGGATCGTGTGAGCATGAAGATGAAATCCACGAGCTCCTGATCCCCGTCGTCTGGCTGCGAAGTCGCGGCCCATCTTGACACCTACAATTGCGCGGTGAGTCAACCGCCGCCCCTGATCGCAGTGTGCGCCCGCATCTTGACGTTCAGCGACGAGGGCAAGCGCGATGCCTTTTCCAGCAGTCAACCGTACAGTCGCGCGGTAGCCCGCGCCGGCGGCGTGCCGGTGCTCGTGCCGCCGATTCACGAGCTCACCGACAACGCTCTGAGCGTGCTGCGACATTTCGATGGCGTGCTGCTGCCCGGAGGCGGCGATATCGATCCGCGCTGCTACGGACAGGAGCCGACCGAAGAGTCGTTGTACGGCATCGTCGCCGCGAACGACGAACTCGATATGGCGGTGGCCAGCGCGGCGCTCGAACTCGACCTGCCGATGTTGGCTCTGTGCCGCGGTATGCAGGTGCTCAACATCGTGCTCGGCGGCACGCTGGTGCAAGACATCGGTAACGACGAACACTGGATGCGCGAGCACTCGGTGAAGCTTGTCGAAGGCTCCATCGTCGCCGGCCTCGTCGGCGACACGCACCTCGACCACTGCCACTCCGTGCATCATCAGGGAATCGGCGAGCTGGGTGCCGGTTTGGTGCCGATCGGCTACTCCGAGGATGGGCAACTCGAGGCGGTCGAGCTGCCGACGAGATCATGGGTCGTTGGACTGCAGTGGCATCCAGAAGACACCGCCACTCGCCAGCCGCAACAGCAGGCGATCTACAACGAACTCGTCCGGCAAGCGGGTTTACACTGACTGCGTGAAACCTCTCGTCGTCATCGTCGGCCGCCGGTCCGACGAGGCTCAAGGTGTGCGCGGCAAGCCGTTTGCCGCCGGGCAGAGCTACTTCCACTCTCTCGAACGCGCCGGCGGAATTCCGCTGATGTTACCTCCCATGACCGAATTGGCCGACGACATCCCGTCGCTCCTGCGCCGAGCCGATGCCGTGGTTTTTCACGGTGGCGGCGACATCGATCCACAGCGCTACGGACAAGAGGCGAACGAAGAATCGTTGTACGGAATCATTCCCGAACACGACACGATGGAGTTGGCGATGATCGCCGCGGCCATCGAGGCCGACAAGCCCGTGCTCGCGATCTGTCGCGGATTGCAGGTGCTCAACGTGTCACTTGGCGGAACACTGGTGCAAGACATCGGCAACGAAGACCACTGGCTCCGCTACACCCGTACCGATCTCGATGCGGGTTCCCGCATCGCCAAGGCGATGGGGACCGAATCGCCGCAGCGATGCCACTGCGTGCATCATCAAGCCCTCGACCGACTCGGTGAGGGCCTGCAGGTCGTCGGTCGACATGCCAGCGGCATCGTCCACGCCGTCGAGCTCGACGCCGCCGGTTGGATCGTCGGCATCCAATGGCACCCCGAAGACTCCTCCGCCGTAGATCCCCAACAGCAAGGCCTCTTCGACGAACTGGTGCGCCAAGCCACCTGACCGGGCGGGGGGACTCCTGCCGCCCTGACCGAGTCCCTTGCGCGGGCTCCGCCGCCAGCGGTCGTGTTATCTCGTGGTGACGGCGGCTTTGGTGGCGTCGATCAGCCAGGTGGGGAAGAAGCCGATGGCGAGCGTGAACCCGACCGAGATGGCCAGGGCGATACCGGTCCACGCTGGCACGCGGACGGGCTCGCGGGTGTCGTCGGCCGACTCGGGTTCGGAGACCCACATGGACACCATGATTCGCAGGTAGAGAAAGGCTGCGATCACCGACGCAACCATCGCAACAATGGCGATGGCGTAGCTGTGCTCTTCGACCGCGGCTTGGATGACCGCAAACTTGGCCACGAATCCCGACGTCAGCGGCACCCCCGCTTGGGCGAGCAACAGCACGGTCATCGCAAGCGCAACCACAGGATGTGATTTGCCGAGCCCGCGGAACGCAGCCAGATCGGTGGCACCGTCGCCGGTTCGACCGACCATCGCGACGACTGCAAAGGTTCCAATGACCAAGACCGAGTACAGCAGCATGTACAGCAACGCGGCCGGTACGCCGTAGCCTGCGTCGGCCTGCCCTGCACGATGCGCGGCGGCTTCGACGCCGATCATGATGAATCCGGCGTGGCTGATCGACGAGAAGGCCAGCATGCGCTTGACGTTCGTCTGAACAACGGCCATCACTGAACCGACGACCACGGTCAACACGGCAATGGTCCAGATGATCGGGCGGTAGTCGTCGCGCCAATGGGGGAGCGCGTAGATCAGCACACGCAGCATCGCCGCGAAGGCTGCGACCTTGCCGACCGACGCCATGAACGACGTCACCGGAGTCGGTGCCCCCTCGTAGACGTCGGGCGTCCAGTAGTGGAACGGCACGGCGGTAACCTTGAAACCGAGCCCGACGATCAACAGCGCAACACCGGCGAGAATGAACGCGTCGTGTCGAACTGCGGGCACGGTGGCGTTGAACGAGTCGACGATCCGGCTGTAGTTGGTGCTACCGGTCGTGCCGTAGACCATTGCGATCCCGTACAGGAAGAATGCGGACGAGAAGCCACCAAGGATGAAGTACTTGATGCCACTCTCCTGGCTCTCGATCCGTTTGCGATGGCTGGAAGCCATCACGTAGAACGCGATCGACATGATCTCCAACCCAAGGAACAGCACGATCAAGTCGTTGGCGGAACCCATGACGATGGCACCGATCGCCGCGAGCAGATAGAGGGCGTAGACCTCTGGACCGTCGAGCTCTTCGCGTCGCAGATAGTCGTCGGTGACGAACGCAACCAACACGACGGCACCGGTGATGGTGATGGTGATGATCATCGAGAAGACGTCGAAGCGCAACGCGTTGCCGACCAGCGTGCTGGGGCCATCGTCGGTGATGTCGTCCCACAGGAAGAAGCACAGGATCATCGCCGCCAATCCGGAGGCAGCGGTGAACAACGCGTAGACGTGCCGCGGCCATCGCGGCACGAGGGAACCGACGACCAGCAACACCATGGCTGCGCCGAGCAACACGAGTACAGGGCTGAGCGCGAACCAGTTGACCGAGGGCCCGACGAACGTGGGATCTGCGGCGATCATGGCGCGACCACGGCCGGCAGAGGTTCAACATACGAGGTCTTCTCGCTGACGTGCTCGATCAACCTGTTGACGCTGGGCTCGATGCGGTCGAGCATCGGCTTGGGATACAGCCCGGTGAACACAATCACGCCGACAAGAGGCAGGAGAACGGCGGCCTCGCGCATCTTGAGATCGGGGAAGCTTCTGTTGGCATCGTCGGGCTCGCCATGGAACACCCGTTGATACGCCCACAGGAGGTACAGCGCGGCGAGAATCACACCGGTGGTAGCGACGACGGTCCACCACCTCGCCGTGAGGAACGATCCGATCAGCACGAGGTACTCACCGACGAATCCGTTGAGGCCGGGCACGCCGATCGACGACAGCATGACCACCATGAACACCCCGGCGAAGATGGGCGCAACCTTCTGCAAGCCCTTCAACTCGGAGATCTCACGCGTGTGACGACGGTCGTAGATCATGCCGACGAGGAGGAACAGGGCACCCGTTGACACACCATGGTTGATGTTCTGCATCACACCACCTGTGATCGATTGACTGGTCATTGCGAAGATGCCGAGCACGATGAACCCGAGGTGAGCCACCGAGGAATACGCCACCAAGCGTTTGAGGTCTTTCTGCATGGTTGCCGCGATGGCGCCGTAGATGATGCCGATGACCGCGAGCGTCAACCACAGGCTGCGGCTCCAACGTGCAGCCTCGGGAAACAGATACACGCCGAATCGCAGCAGGCCGTATGTACCGAGCTTCAGCATCACGGCCGCCAGGATCACCGAGCCACCGGTGGGCGCCTGGGTATGGGCGTCGGGCAGCCAGGTGTGAAGCGGGAAGATCGGGACCTTGACAGCAAACGCGACGGCGAACGCGAAGAACAACCAACGTCCCGTAGTGGCGGCGAAGTCGGCTTTGGCCAACTCGATGAGGTCGAACGTCAGCGGTCCGTTCCCCTTGGCGATGACTGCGGTGGCGATGATCCCCACGAGCATGAAGGCTGACCCGACCATCGTAAAAAGAAAGAACTTCGTCGCCGCATAGACCCGCCCCTCGTATCCCCAACCGGCGATCAGGAAGTACATCGGCACGAGCACTATCTCGAAGAACACGAAGAACAGGAACAGGTCGAGGCTGATGAAGCTGCCCATCAGGCCGGCTTCGAGCAACAGCATCCACGACAGGTACCGCTTGTGATCGTGATGGGGGTCAGTGCCCGCCACCACCAACGGGAACAGCACGCCGGTGAGCAAGACGAGGAACAGCGAAATGCCATCGATGCCGAGATGCCACGAAATGCCCCAGGGCTTTATCCAGGTGTGCATGCTGACGAACTGGAAGTCGGCGTTCGACTTGTCGAACGCGACCACCACCCAGATGCTGAGACCGAGCGTCAGTACGCTCGACAACAGTGCGATGAGCTTCACCCATTCGGGTCGGCGGTTGGAGAACGCAGCCACCAGCACCGCGCCGGCGGTCGGCACCAGCACGAACATGGTCAGGATGGGGAAATTGATCACCGGTTACCCCGCACCACGACGAACCAACCGAGCAATAACACGACGCCGACGCCGATGGCTGCCGCGTAGTTGCGCACGTTCCCGCTCTGAACGGTGCGGATCTTTTGGGCCGTGCCGCGGACCAGCCGACCAATGCCGTTGACAGCGCCGTCGACGACGTTGGCGTCGTACCAAGCGACTGCGTCGAATGCCCCGCGTCCCGGGCCACCCATGAACTTGCTGACCGCCGCGTCGTAGTGCCACCCGTCGGCAAGCACGGCGGGTTCGATCGGTTTGGCTTTGTGTTTGCCGTAGATCATGATCGCCAGCGCGATGCCGATGATCGCGATGACGGTGGCGACAGCAGCGAGCGGCAGCTTGGCTGTATCACTGTCGTGCGTGCCAAGGACTGGCTCGAGCCAGTGGGTGAGTTTCTCAGTGGTCGCGTTGAACGGAAGGTTCAGAATCCCACCGACGATCGATAGCCCGGCGAGCACCACGAGTGGGATCAACATGATGGTCGGGCTCTCGTGCGGCTGGACGTCGCCGTGGGCTCCGTGCTCCTCGTGGGCATCGTGCCAACGCGCCTCGCCGTAGAACACCATGATCACCTGGCGTGTCATGTAGTAGGCGGTCAGCAGCGCTGTGACAAGCCCGATCACCCACAGCACGGGACTCTTGTCGTACGCGGCCAGCAAGATGTCGTCCTTGCTCCAGAAGCCGGAGAAGGGAGGCACGCCGGCAATTGACAACCATCCGACGATGAACGTTGCGGCCGTCACCGGCATCAGCTTGCGGAGCGCGCCCATGCGACGCATGTCTTGCTCGTCATGCATGCCGTGGATGACCGCGCCGGATCCGAGGAAGAGCAACGCCTTGAAGAACGCGTGCGTGATCATGTGGAAGATGGCAGCCGTGTACGCACCCGAGCCGACGGCGAGGAACATGTAGCCGAGCTGGCTGATCGTCGAGTAGGCCAGCACCTTCTTGATGTCGTTCTGCGCGACAGCGATCGTCGCCGCGAACAACGCGGTGACCGCGCCGACGACCGCGATCAATGTCGGCGCATACGACGAGGAGACTTCGAGGACTGGGCTCATGCGACACATCAAGAACACGCCGGCCGTCACCATCGTGGCGGCGTGGATGAGCGCCGACACCGGCGCCGGACCCTCCATCGCGTCGGGTAGCCACAGATACAAGGGAAGTTGGGCGCTCTTGCCACAGGCGCCCATGAAGGCGAATAGTGCTATTGCCGTCGCCGTCGATTTCGCAATGCTGCCGGCAGCGTCGTTGATGCCGAGGTAGCTCAGCGTGCCGGTGGCCTGAAAGGCGAAAAACATCGACAGCATGAATCCCCAGTCACCGACACGGTTGGTGACGAACGCCTTCTTGCCTGCGGTGGCCGCGATGTCGCGCTCGTGCCAGAAGGCGATCAGCAGGTAGCTGCACGTGCCGACACCCTCCCACCCGAGGAAGGTCACGAGCATGTTCTCTCCGAGCACCAGCACCAACATGCTGAACGCGAACAGGTTGAGGTACAGGAAGAACTTGGAGAATCGCGGATCGCCGTGCATGTAGCCGATGGAGTAGAGGTGGATCAGCGTGCCGATGCCTGTCACGAACAGGCACATCGTGATGCTGAGCGGATCGGCGAGGAACGAGAAGTCGACCTTCAACGAACCGACGGGCACCCACGTGAACACTTTGGAGATGTGCTCGCGCTCCTCGGCAGATTTCGAGAGCAGGTCGAAGAAGGCTCCGACGGTGACAACGAAGGCAGCGCCACACATCAATGTTGCGAGGTAACCCGCTTTGGGGTCACCCAATCGACGACCGAACAGCAGGATCAGCACGAATCCGGCGAGTGGGAGTGCAGGGATCAACCACACCACGTCGAGCATGGCTCAGCCCTTCAATTCCGCGAGGTCGTCTGCGGTGGCGTTTGGCTTGCGACGCAGGATCGCGACGATGATGCCGAGACCAACGACGACTTCGGCAGCAGCGACCACCATCACGAAGAAGACGGTTGTCTGCCCGCCGATGTCGCCGAGCTTTTTGCTGAGCGCCACGAAGCTGAGGTTGACGGCATTGAGCATCAGTTCGATGCACATCAGCATGATCAGTGGATTGCGCCGCACCAACACTCCCACCGTGCCGACGCCGAACAGCACCGCAGCGAGTACGAGATACCACGTGGTGGTCGGAGCCGCGGCGATCACGACGAGGTCTCCGTCGTCGTCCGCGTTGGGGACTTCGGAGCGCGGCGGGCCAGCAACACCGTGCCGACGACCGCGATCACGAGCAGCACAGATGTCAGTTCGAACGCCAGCACGTGGTCGCTGAACAGATCACGAGCGAGCCTTCGAACGTTGCTGTCGTGCGGATTGAGCGCGTCGACGGCAGTCACCGCATCGCTCTGCGGTGGTTTGACCACGCCGATGTTGTCACGCGAGGCGATCGCCGCGTACACGATGAGGCCGATGACACCGCCACCCACGATTCCCGCGGTCTTTCGTTGCAGCTTGAGCGGCTCGATCTGCAGATCCTCGGCTTTGTCGACACCGAGCAACATGATGACGAACAGGAACAGCACCACGATGGCGCCGGCATAGACGATCACTTGCACCACCGCGAGGAACTGCGCCTCCTGGGCGATGTACAGCACGGCTACGCCGAACAGCGTGAGGATGAGGCTGAGCGCAGCATGAACCGGATGCGAGCGCGTGATGACCCCCACCGCCCCGGCCAGGATCATCAGGCCCGCGCAGATGAACACGAACAACTGCATCAGGGTGCTGGCTCCTCGGGCTCGCGAAGCCCGTAGCCGAGTTCGCTGCTCCACCCGACCTCGCCAACGAAGTTGGCATCGCCACTGGGCGATGTGGCCCGCATCCAGCCGCTGGTGTGCTCGTCCTCGCCCGGCCGCCAGTCTTCCCAGGGCATGTGCTGCGGGCTGCCGTCGTCGCCGACGAGGAGCTCATCCTTCGTGTAGATCGCGTCCTGCCGGTTGGTGAAGCTGAACTCGAACAGCTTCGTCTCGGTGATCGCCTCGGTGGGGCACGCTTCGACACACAGATCGCAATGGATGCAGCGCAGGTAGTTGATCTCGTAGACGAACCCGAATCGCTCGCCGGGCGACGTGGGATTCTGCGGATCGTTGTCGGCGCCGCGCACGTGGATGCACTTCGCGGGGCAGACGCCGGCACACAGCTCGCATCCGATGCACTTCTCCATACCGTCTTCGTACCGGTTGAGCACATGACGCCCGTGCATACGCTCGGGCTTGTCGATCTTCTCGTCGCGACCCTCGGTGTCGTTGCCCGTCTTGGCAAGTCGCCCACCGGAATACGACGTCGTGACGCGCTTGCCCCCGAACAATCGGTGCTGCCTGGCGGTGACCAGAAATCCGTCGAGGTATCCCATCAGAACATCGCCCCTTCTCGTTCGCGGTTGCGTGCACTGACACGTGTCGCCAACATCAGCAGTCCTCCGGCCGCTGCCAGCACCAGCAGGGCGATGACACCGACGGTCGTCTTGTGCAATCGCGTCCAGCCCCGATCGCCGCCGACACGCAGCAGTGCCAGCAACATGAACCAGCCGAGCGCCACCGGAATCATCACCTTCCAACCGAGGTTCATCAACTGGTCGTAGCGGAAACGAGGCAGCGTGGCCCGGAACCACACATAGATATAGAGGAAGACAAGCAGCTTCAGGAAGAACCACACCGTTCCTGAGAACGGCCCGAGGAACGACAAGATGTTGCTGTCGCCCGCGATCCTGAGTGGCTGCGGACCACCGAAGAACAGCGTGACGATCACCCCGCTCATCGTCACGGTGTTCATGAACTCGGCGAGGTAGAACAGCGCAAATCGGATGCTGGAATACTCGGTGTTGAAACCGCCGACGAGCTCCTGTTCGGCTTCGACGAGGTCGAACGGTGGCCGGTTCAACTCGGCCGTCGCGGCGATGAGGAAGATCACGAACGGCACGAATGCCGTGGCCGCGACCTGCCATTTCGAGAGGCTGCTCTGGTAGGCGACGATCCCGCTGGTGCTGAGGGTTCCCGTGACGAGAATGACCGCCGCCAGGCTGAGTCCGAGCGCCGCTTCGTAGCTGACCATCTGCGCCGAGGCCCGCACCGAACCGATCAGTGGGTACTTCGAACCACTGGCCCAACCGGCGAGCATGATGCCGTAGACCGAGATCGAACTCAGCGCCAACAGCAGCAGGACGCCGATCGCCGGATCGGCCAGCTGCAGTCGGGTGACGTGACCGAACAGCACGACGGTGCCGTCTTTGTTGCGACTGAAATCTCCGCCGAGTGGGATGACGCTCCACACCAGGAAAGCTGGCACGAAGGCGAGGTACGGCGCCAGCTTGAACACGAAGCGATCGCTCTGCTCGGGGATCAGGTCTTCCTTGAAGAACAGCTTGATGCCATCTGCCAGCGTCTGCAGGATGCCGAACGGACCCGCCTTGTTGGGTCCGATGCGATTCTGCATTCCGGCGATCGCCTTGCGCTCGAACCACACCATCAACATTGTGGCCACGAGTCCGAGGACGAAGATGACGATGACCTTCATCAGCACGATCGCGACATCGCCGAGGGTCAGGTCGCCGATGAGGAGCGGGTCGAGAGCCAACATCAGAACGACTCCACGCGCACGTCGGTGACGACATCGGACGAATCGATCAGTTCGCCGATGCTGGGGCCGGGCTGATTGAACGGGACCCAGGCGGATCCGCGTACAACGCTGTAGTCGGCAACGACCTTGAACACCATCGACGCGCGCTTACTGGTGACCTTGACATCGGCGCCGTCGGTGGAGCCGACGCGCTCGACATCGAGAGGATGCAGGTGCAGCTGAGAGCCCGGCGCAAGATGTGCCAACGAGGGCGACATCGCTGTGCCGACAGCATTGTCGTAGAGCTTGCGGCTGACCACGAGGCGGTAGTCGTAGCTGTTGCGCTCGTCGATCGGCGAGGTGCTGGCGCTGGTCGGGGGCAGCGACCCCTTGCACACGATCCCGTCGCGTGCCGTGCGCAGCGCGGCCGCAGTCGCCTCGCCGAAACCGGGCACGTTCGCAGCAATGGCGTTGGTGAGATCGTCGACCGACGACACGCCGAGATCGCCACCGAGAAGTTCAGCGAGTTCGACCGCGATCATCCAGTCGGGACGGCTGGTACCAGTCGGCGTGACCTTCTCGGAGAGTGTGGTGACCCGACCTTCGATGTTGGTGGTGGTTCCGCTCTTCTCGCCGTACGCAGCCGCGGCGAGCACGACGTCGGCCGGCGAGCTCGACTTCGTGAGGAACGTGTCGACGGCGATGATCCGCGGCGCACCAGCCATCATCCGCCTCGCCAGGTCGGTGTCGGGAAAGTCGGACAACGGATCGCAACCGAGCAGCACGAGGCACTCGATCTTGCCGGCGGCTGCGGCCCTGGCGATCTCCAAGACCCGCATGCCATCGTCGCCGGGCCTGAGCCCCATTTCGATGGCGCCGATGACGTTGCCGCGGCGAAGCGCCGGCAGCACCTTGGCACCCGCGGCAATCTCCAACGCTGCGATCACGCCATTTCCGACCTCGCGCGGGTGCTCAGCGAGATTCGCCCGGCCGGAGACGATGACCACCGGACCCTTGGCGAGTTGAGCGACGATCTCGGGATCGGCGCCGGCAGCGGCGACGGTCTGCGTGATGTTGCCCGCTTGGTACTCGATGGTCTTCCACGCATGCGCACTGAGCCCGCTGCGCTTCTGCGCGAATTCAAGGATGCGGCTGCGACGCTTCTGTGCGGCATCGCGCAAGCGCAGGTACAGCACCGGCAGTTCTTCCTTGAGATCCGGTGCCATGAGAATGATGGTCGCCGCGTTCGCCGCCTCGTCGATGGTCGCCCGCTCGAAGCCGAGCAGGTTGATCTGTGCACCGTCACCCATCTGCGGATAGACGTGGGGCGTGCCGATGACATCGTGGGCAAGCCTGGCCCACGCATACGCGTCTTCGTTCGTGCCGCGCGCGCCACCGATCACCGCGATCGAGCCGGCACCTGCCGCGGCCTTTGCGTCGGTGATCAGTTCGGCGGCGCGAGTGAGTGCGGCACTCCACGTCGTCGGTTCCAGCTCGTCATCGACGCGCACCATCGGCGCTGCGAGACGTTGAGGGCTGTTGACCGCCTCGAAATTGAAGCGGCCACGATCGCACAGCCAACCCCAGTTGACGGGATCACTGTCGACGCCCTGGTAGCGCAACAACTCGTCGTGACTCGACTGAACGACCGTTCGGCAACCGACCGAACAGGTGGTGCAGGTGCTCTCGGTTTGCTCCAGATCCCACGGGCGAGCCTTGAACCGGTACGGCTTGGCGGTGAGCGCACCGACCGGGCAGATCTGCACGGTGTTGCCACTGAAGTAGCTGACGAACGGCTCGTCGGGGAACGT
>JBDTWJ010000047.1:0-22452 GCA_040006755.1 Ilumatobacteraceae bacterium
ACGACCTCGATCTTGGCGACAGTGGGAGTGTGCACGGGGAACGTGCGCTCGACGCCCACTCCAGAGCTGAGCTTGCGAACCGTGTAGGTCTCGGCGACGCCGCTGCCCTGGCGAGCGATGACGTTGCCCTGAAAGACCTGCACACGCTCCTTGTTGCCCTCGACGACCTTGACGTGGACCTTGACCTCATCGCCACTGGCGAAGTCGGGCACGTCGGTGCGGATGTACTGGTTGTCGACAAGATCAGTGGACTTCATGGCGCGAAAACTCTCTGAATCAATTTGCTGGCTCAGCCAGGGAACGATCAAGGATAGGTGACGGGAGGGAACTCTTCCAACAGACGACGGTCATCTTCGCCCAGCCCACCTGCGGCTTCCACCAGGTCAGGTCGATAGCGCAGCGTGCGATGCAACGCCTGCGCCCGCCGCCAGCGTTCGATCTTGGCGTGGTCGCCGGTGCGCAACGTGTCGGGCACGGTCCATCCTCGAAACTCGGCCGGCCGGGTGTATTGCGGCTCCTCGAGCAGCCCCGTTTCGCCGAAACTCTCCGTGATCGGACTGACGTCGTTGCGCATCGCGCCTGGCAGCAGACGTACCACCGCTTCGACGACGAGACAGGCCGCGACTTCTCCCCCGCCCAAAACGACATCGCCGACGCTGACCTCGCCGTCGACCAGATGCTCGCGCACACGATGATCGACGCCTTCGTAGCGTCCGCACAACAGGCTGAACCCATCGAGAGATGCCAGCTCGTGGGCCATGGGTTGATCGAAGCGACGACCGCCGGGACCCAGCAGGTACAGCGGCCGCGGCGGATCAGCGGCCTCGACCGACGCGAAGATCGGCTCGGCCTTCATCACCATCCCTGCCCCACCGCCGAACGGGGCATCGTCGACGGTGCGATGGACGTCGGAGGTGTGCTCGCGCAGATCATGCGTCCGCAGGTCGAGCAGGTGGTTGGCGCGCGCCCTGCCGAGAAGACTTTCCGAGCAGAACGTGTCGACCAGCGTGGGGAAGATGGTGAACACGTCGATCTGCACGGTGTGCAAGCCTACGAGCCGATGATCTTTCACATCACAGATGGCGCAACCTGGAAGGCCTCTCAGCAGCGGGGCTACCACACCGGCTCAACGCGCGGCGTCGATCTCTCCAAGGAGGGGTACATCCACTGCAGCACCGCTCAGCAGTGGCGCGGTGTCATCGAGCGGTATTACGCCGGAGCTCCTGGGCTCGTCCTGCTGCACATCGACGAACAGTTGCTGGCGTCGCCGGTGGTCTACGAGCAGCTACCAGGCGCTCCCGAGCCGTTCCCACACATCTACGGTCCGATCAACCTCTCTGCAATCGTGACGGCCGAGCCGTTGACCAGCGCCGGCACCTAGTCGAACTTGGTCGAGACGCGAACGAGGGTCAGCTTCCGATCTCTCGATCGAGAGCTGACCCAAGGTCCGCACAACGTGGATTGTGAATTGTTGTCAGGTGATCAGCGGACACCGATACGGCGACGGCCGATCAGCAGTGCGCCACCCAGCAGGATGCCGCCGAACGCCAGCATGAGCATCTGCTGCACATGAGCGGCACCCGTACGAGGAAGCTGAACAACCGCATCGACAACTGGTGCCGGCGGTACTGGCGGGCTGCTGGCGACTTGACCCACCGGAACTCCGATCTGGGCCGAGAGATCGCAGACCGTACCCGGAATCACCGGGATGCAACTGAGCTGCGAGCCTTCAGTGCCCGACCCCGTGATCACTGCGCTGACGGTGTAAGCGCCGTGCACCATTGCCTGGTTGACGATGGTGCTACCGGCGACAGCCGTCGTATCGACATTGACGACCAACGTGATCAAGCTACTGACCGCACCAGGTGCGAGCGCTTTGCTGAGCGTGCAGCTGAGCAGTTGCGGACGAGTCACCTCGGCCAGGTGACATTCTCCGGCTCCATCGGCGATCGTGGCCGACTCCAGTGCAACCATCGCCGGCAGGCGATCGCTGACCACAACGGGGTTCAATGTGAGGCCACCGGTGTTGGTGACCTGCAGGGTGTACAGGATCTGTCCGCCGGGCACGACGCTGGCGGTTGAAGCCGTCTTGTCGATCTGCACCGATGCATAGCCGTTGGTGATGACGACGCTGATCGTCTCACCAAGATTGCCCGACAGCGTGAGTGCGTTCGGGGCAACGGCACTGGTGTTGGCCGAGCCGGCGTTGATCTCGTCGATCGTGTAGGTGATGCCGGCCGGGTCGAGTGTCGAGGGCAAAGTGATTGTCTTCGACTCGTTGGCCCCAATGTCGAACGTCAGTGCCGGCACGTACGTCCCGTTCACCAGTCGCGATACCCGGATGGTGTACGTCTCGGCGGTGTCCGGCTGGCCATCCAGTTCCTTCGTGAAGATGACCGTGCGTTGGCAGACCGTTTCGGTTGCGGGTGCCTGAGCGATGGCAACGAGGTTGTGCATCAGGATCAGAGGCGCAGTCGCCGAGCTGATCGCAATGGTCTGGCCCGCCAGCACCGTCGCGGTGCCGCCACCGTTCCAGGTGACCGTGACAGGGGTGCTCTCGGTGTTGGTGATGTTGAACCAGTAGTTGGTCACGGTGCCGCTGACGTCGACCGAGTTGCAGACGGCGGCGACGGAGAAGACCGGATCGCAATCCGACTGCACATCGATGTTGGGCTGCGGCACGCCATCGATCGTCAACGTGATGGTGTTGGAGCCATCAGCAAGCGGGCCGACGACGACTGGCAGCGATTCTCCGGGGTGCAACACGTAGTTGGTGCCATTGATGGTGAAGGTGACATCGATGTCGTCGCCCGGGTTACCGATCAACACCGTCACGGTGTCGTCGAAGTTGACGCACGCCTGGACGTAGCTGTACGTCGGCGCCAGATCACAGTCGGTCGTCGTGATGAACGACAGGTCAACCCCGCCGGCCGAGACCGCGATGGTTGCCGGACCGTCGTTCAAGCCCGAGATCGTGACGTCGAACGTCGAGTTGGGATTGACCGGGTAGTTGATGCCCTGCACCGTGAAGATCACCGGCAGTTCGCCACCGGTGGCGATGAGAGTGACCACGACCTGACCGTCGTTGTTGACACACGTCGGAGCCGTGGAGATCGTGCCGGTCCCCGGGTGATCGCAGGCGACCGTGATCTGAGCGAGGCCCAGCCGGACGTTGCCGACAAAGACGTCGATGGTGTGAACGCCGTCGGCCAGCGGACCGACGGTGACGGGCACCGAGCTCTTCGGCGGCACACTGGTCGCTGCGCCGTTGACCGTGAAGATGACCGCAACATCGTCGCCGTTGTTCGTCAAGGTCACGATGACCTGGCCGTCGGAGATCCCGTTGGGGGCATCAACGCACCTCTGGGTCGAGCTGACCGTAGGTGGCAGATCGCATCCGATGGTGACCGGCTTGGAGAAGTCGGTGTTGCCCTGGGTGATGGTGATGACTTGGTTGCCGTCGAGGAGACCCGAGACCGTGACCGGCAGGTTCGAGTCGGCCGGCACGGAGTAGTTGACACCTTGAACGGTGAAGGTCAGGGGTAGCTGGCCACCGATGTTCTTCAAGGTCACGATGACCACGCCGTCCTCGTTGGCACAGTTCTGCGAGATCTCAACCGCCGGCTGACCCGGACGATCGCAATCGACCGTGACGTCGAAGCTCTTGTTCAAGCCGTTGATGGAGAGTGCGATGGTGTGAGGTCCATCGGTCAACGGGCCGACCGAGACCGACTGGCTCGCACCGGGAGCAAGCGTGTACGTGACGCCCTGGAGGATGAACGTTGCATCGACATCGTCGCCGTCGTTCGTCATCGCGACGCTGACCATGCCGTCGCCATTGACACACGTCTCGGTGTGGCTGAACGTCGGCGCGAGGTCGCACGATGTCGTGAACGTCTGCGTCAGGGTCTTGTCGTCGGCAGTGATGACAACTGAGTGAGGACCATCGCTGAAGCCCGTGTAGGAGACGGTGGCTGTGCCGCCGATACCGACTGGCACGTCGGAGACGATGCCCGTGAAGGGGTTCGTGACGTGGAAGACGACTGCCTCGGTGCCGGTGTTCGTCAGCGTGATCGTGACCGAACCGTCGTGGGAGTTGTTGTCGCATACTGCGGAAGCGGAAGCCGATGGGATCGGATGATCACAATCGACCGTGAAGGTCTGCGAGAAGTCGGTGGATCCAACCTTGATGACCACCGTGTAGGTACCGTCCGCGAAGCCGCTGAACGTGCGGGTGGTGGTGAGGTCGGCGCCAACGCTGACGTTCTCGATGGTGCCGGTCTTGGGGTTGGTGACAACGAACGTCACGGCTTCGCCACCGGTGTTCTTCAGCGTGACAACGACTTGTCCATCGCCGTTGACACAGCTCGAAGTACTGGAGACTGCGGCGATCGGCGAGTCGCAATCAACCGTGAATGTTTGGGTGTAGTCGGCGGTGCCAACAAGAATCTTGACAGTGTGCGAACCATCGGCGAGCGGAGTAAATGTCACCGCTGTGCTCGTGCCGGTAGCGACCGAATAGTTGGTGAATGATGTGGTCTGATCTGGGTTATACACCTTGAACACGACAGACGAGGCAAAAATCCCGGCGTTGTTCGAAAGCGTCAGAACGATCTTCCCATCGCCGTGACCGGGTGACGTGTTGACGCACGAAACGGCCTTGGCGACGCCGGGCTGGCCGGCGCAGTTGCTCGGCTTGGTGATGGTCACCGAGCTTCCGGTGTTCGACACCACGCCGTTGCCCCACGGAGCGTAAGGCTTCGAGGTGACAATGATGCTGGCTGCCCCTGACGGCCAAGGAAAGGTGCCCGAGAACTGGTAGTTGTTGGCGTTGTTGAAGGCCCCGTTCTGGACCGAGGTGGTCGTCGAGCCGACGGTCTTGGTGACTCGAATGTCAGGGTTCGTGCCCGATGGGCCTGTCGCCCACGAACTCGCCGTCCATGAGACGGTGCCGTTGCAGTCAACCGATGCCGCAATGTTGGAGTGGTGCGCGCTCGCTGTTCCGCCGAATGCAGGAACGATGACCACTGCCCCAAGTAACACCAATACTGCCGTAAGAATCCGCCTGAACCGTCGCATTTGCATCCGCTCTTTTGGCCAGATATTCGAAATACCTGGGAAAGTTCCACCGACGTGAGTGGGTTCGCTCTTGCTCGACGCTGGCGAAGCGACCAATTACAGCCAGCGTGTCTCTGCTTTCACGTGTCACTCACGGTAGCGGCGAACGTCTCACGGTGAAATGGGCCGTTCGGCTCAATTGTTGGAGCAAACGACCGCTTCTGGGCCCCTGTTATAGGTCGAACAGCCCATCGGGAGGTTCGACGATGGTCGTCCCACTCATACAACTGATGACGAAGATCACCGGAATTAACAAACCGTTGTCGAGTTCCAGAAGATCGTGCGCCGGGTTGTCGATGACTGCCACGCAGACACCGCGATCGACACCTTGCTGGTCGACAACGCGTGAACCGATCAACTCGTGAACCCACAACGCTTCATCGTCGGCGTCATCATCGAGTGGCTCGGCCAGCAGGATGGAACTCGTCAGCTTCTCTGCTGCCGTGCGGTCTGTGATGCCCTCGAAGCGGACCAGCCAACGCTGCTGCTGTTGACGCGACTCGGCGATGGTCACCCAATGCGATCCGGCGAGCAGGCGTGCGCCCGGCGCCAACCGCTCGAATCGGTCAGTGATCAGCGACACGTAGAGTTCGCCATGCACCCCGTGGGCGCGACCGATGCGCCCGACTTCGCGAAGGTCGTCAGTCGACAAAGTCGACGTCGACCTCGACGCCATCGCGAGTGGCAGCGGCACGCACGACGGTGCGGATGCTTTGCGCAGTGCGGCCACGACGGCCGATCACCCTTCCCAGATCGCCGGGGCCAACCTTCACTTCGAGCTTCAAACGATTTCGGCCTTCGACGGCGTCGACCTTGACGGCATCGGCATCATCGACGATGGAGCGCACGACGTGGGTGAGCACTGCCGTCGCAGTGGGCGCCGGAGCCTGGTGAGCACCAGCGCTTTCAGTGGCGTCCGGCTGTTCCGCCGACGGCTGTTCTGTCAAGACGTGATCTGTCGCCAGCTCGTCAGTGTCCGGTCGATCGGTCACCGGTTCGTCGGTCACTTGGCTGCCCGGGCGGCGCTGAACTCAGCCATCGCACCAGACACTTCGAGCAACTTCTTCACTCGTTCGGTCGGCTGTGCGCCATCCATCAGCCACTTCACGGCCTTGGCGTTGTCGATGTTGAGCGTCGACGGATCGGTACGAGGGTTGTACGTGCCGACGATCTGGATGAATCGGCCATCGCGGGGCGAGCGACTATCGGTGGCGACGACGCGATACTGCGGCTGCTTGGTCTTACCAACTCGGGTGAGGCGCAGTTTTACTGCCATACGAATCCAGGGCTCCTTGCAAAATACGAACGACGAGAGGCTATCAATTGAAGTTGGGGAAGCCACCAGGCATCCCGGCCATGTTGGCCAGGCCGCGGCCCTTTTTGCCCTTCTTGCCCTTGCCGCCCATTGCCATACCGCCCATCTTCTTCATCATCTTCTGCATCTCGCTGAACTGCTTGACGAGACGGTTGACATCACCGACCGTGGTGCCACTGCCGTTGGCGATGCGCGTCCTTCGGCTGCCGTTGATGACTTCGGGCTTGCGCCGCTCGAGGAGTGTCATTGAACGAATGATCGCTTCGATGGGCTTGAGTTGATCGTCGCCGATCTCGGCACCTTTGAGTTCCTTCGGCATTCCGGGCATCATCCCCAGAAGGTTGCCGAGTGGGCCCATCTTCTTCAGCGCCTGCATCTGCTCGAGGAAGTCGTCGAGAGTGAACTCACCCTCCATCATCTTCTCGGCTGCGACCTCTGCCTGGTCCTTCTCGAACGCCTGCTCGGCTTGTTCGATCAAGCTCAGCATGTCACCCATGCCGAGAATGCGGCCGGCCATACGGTCCGGGTGAAACTGCTCGAACTCGTTGAGCTTTTCACCGGTGGAGGCGAACGCGATGGGGCGGCCGATGACTTCCTTGACGCTGAGCGCTGCGCCACCGCGGGCATCGCCGTCGAGCTTCGACATGATGACGCCATCGATGGCCAACGTGGCATGGAAGGCCTCTGCAACACCGACGGCATCCTGACCGGTCATCGCGTCGATCACCAAGAAGGTGTAGTTCGGCTGCACTGCCTCGCTGATCTGGCGGACCTGCTCCATCATCTCCGCGTCGATCGCCAACCGGCCGGCAGTGTCGACGATCAGCACGTCGCGGCCGAGCCGACGCGCCTCTTCGAGACCTCGACGCGCCGTCGAAACAGGATCACCAGGCTCGCTGAAGACCGGCACGTCGATCTGTCGTCCGAGCGTGCGCAACTGCTCGACCGCAGCGGGACGCTGCAAGTCTGCGCCAACCATCAGCGGCTGCCGTCCTTGACCCTTGAACCATCTCGCCAACTTCGCTGAATTGGTCGTTTTACCCGACCCCTGCAGCCCCGCCATCAGCACGACTGTCGGTGGGTGGCTGGCGTAGTTGATCTTCAACGTCTCCCCACCGAGCATCGCGGTCAGTTCGCTGTTGACGATCTTGACGATCTGTTGACCCGGATCGAGTGCCTGGCTGAGCTTGACGCCGATGGCCTGCTCGCGAATGCGACCCGTGACGTTTCGTACGACACCGACGTTGACATCGGCCTCGAGAAGCGCCGTGCGGATCTCTTTCAGGACCTCATCGACATCGTCGTCGGTCAGCCGACCCTTGCCGCGGATCTTCTTGATGACGCCTTCAAGGCGGGAAGACAGGGAGTCGAACATCGCCTCGCAGGCTAGCGGCGGGGCCACACAGCGACGCCCCGAGAGACACGGTTCGACGTCCAACGCGATGAGAGATGAGCCCCGTCAGGCGGCTCATCTCTCATCGCAGCGGGGTTTTAGGGGGTGGGGACGGTTTCCGTGACTGCGCTGCCGTTGGGGGCATAGCCGCCGACGCCGCCGACGGCCGGTACGGGGACCGCACCGGGATCGATCGCGGGCTTGATGGTCGGTGTGTCGGCAACCGGATCGGCCTCGTGGATGTAGGCGTCCTCGATGGCGATCACCGAGTAGGTGCCACCGTCGGCGGAACCAAATGTGTAGGCCGGCAGCAGCCAAATGGTGTTGTCGGCGGCCCACACCATCGTCAGATCGGTCTTGACGCTGTTCAACGTGACCTTGAACGGCTCGACATTGACCGGCGAGCAATCGGCCCTGGCGGACTCTGGCTCGCACGGCGGCACTGCGACATCCGGGGCCACGGCGACATCGGTGATGGCTGCGTCAGCGCCCGTGGTAGCCGGGTCGCTCGACTCCATGACCGCGGTTTGATCGAGACCGACGTACTGGTTCTGTTGCGCCTTCAGTCGGTCCAACCCAGCTGTAGCACCGACGGTCGGGTAGTCGGCCCCGCGTTCGGGCGAGGCGAGGTAACCCGAGGCGTAGGTCAGTGAACCGTTCTCGCCGAATCCGGCGGACAACATGACGGGTGCCTTCATGCCGTCCAACACCAGTGACGCGTTGACGTAGGCGCCCCATTCGTCGGCGTAGGCATCGTCGAACTGGTACGAGTCGACGTCGTATCCCCAGTCGGCGAACATTTGCTTGGCCTTGGCGACGGCTTCGTCCTGGGTGGGCACACCGACGGGCGGCTCCGGCATCGAGCACTCGTTGGGGATGAGGCCCGGGTCAACCGTCCCGTCGGCGGGCAGTGTCTCAGCCGGTGCCGGATCGGTAACTGGCGCGGCATCGACGGCAACGCCCGTCGCGACTCCCGTGCCAGATCCCGAGCTGCCGGAGCCTGTGCTGCTCGTGGCGACATCTGCGACACCCGCCGAAACGATGCAGCCGACACCCGTACTGGCAGTCGGCGCGGAGCTGAGGTACCACGTCAGCATGCCGTCGGTCCCGACACTCAGTACGGCAGCGCTGTAATCCTCTGGGCCGACAGCCCAGCCGCCGCCCTGGTCTGGGGAAAGAGCGCGAACCTCACCCTCGACACCGAGCGATGCGGCCAGCTTGGCAATCCGATCGAGATCGGGTTGCTGACCAGCTGGGAAGAACCACGATGCGGCCGGCCCGTCGAGCGCCGGCAACACGCCGTCGTACACGAATTCCGTAAACGGCATGTAACCGACCTTCGATTGGGTGGCGGTGTTCGAATCCGCTGATGCCGCTTCGAGTGTCGCCCCTCCTCTTGACCCAGTGTGGCCGCTGGCCAGTTCGATCACCGGAGGTTGGTCTGCGAGGGGCGTAGTGGTGTTGGGATTTCCACAAGCGGTGAGCGCCAGAGCGACTCCGAATGCGACCAGGGCGAGACGACGTGAGCGAATCATGACTCTTGGACGTCCGAACACCTCGCCGTGGTTCCCAAGACCATCAATCTTCTCTGACCAGGGCATCGATGAACTCCATGGGATCGAACGCCACGAGGTCTCCAATGGACTCGCCGAGTCCAACCAGCTTCACGGGCAGGCCCAGTTCCGTTTCGATCGCGAACACGATCCCTCCCTTTGCGGATCCGTCGAGCTTGGTCAACACGACGCCCGTCACCTCGGTTGCGTCGCCGAACTCTCGGGCCTGGGCGAGTCCGTTCTGACCCGTCGTGGCATCGACGACGAGCAGCACCTCGGTGACGTGGCCCGCGCCTTTCGCTGCGACACGTCGTACCTTGCGAAGCTCTTCCATCAGGTTGGTCTTCGTATGTAGGCGGCCGGCAGTGTCGCCCAATACGAGATCGATGTTTCGAGCCGTCGCACTCTCGATGGCGTCAAAGATGACAGCGCTCGGATCACCGCCCTCGTTGCCGCGAACGAGTTCAGCGCCACTGCGTTCGGCCCACGTGCTCAACTGCTCAACGGCGGCCGCGCGGAACGTATCGCCCGCGGCCATCATCACCGATCGCCCGAGAGCGGCCTGCTGCGCGCCGACCTTGCCGATGGTCGTGGTCTTCCCCACACCGTTGACGCCGACGAACAGCCACACGTTTGGCCCATCCGGCACGTCGTCGAATCGCAGAGTTCGATCGGCGTTCGAGAGGCGAGCGACCATCTCGGTCTGCAGCGCGTCGAGCAGCTGAGCAGGTTCGGCGATCTCCTTCGCCTTCACCCTCGTCCGCAAGCCGCCCAGCAGATCATCCGTGACACGCACGCCGACATCGGCGCGCAGCAGTGCTTCTTCCAGATCGTCCCACGTCTCGTTGGTGATGCCGCTGCGACCGCGGATCCCGAGCAGGGTCCCGGCCAGCGCGTTGCGCGCCTTCGACATCCGGCTGCGGAAGTTGGGACGCTCTGGCTCGACCACAACCGGCGGCGAAACAGAGGGCTCGACCTCGGGAACGGCGGTCGGCGGCGGTTGCGCGGGTGGCTGGCGTGAAGGAGCCGGAGGCGCCGATACGGTGGCGCTGCGGCGATGGTTGACCACCACGACGCCCAGCCCGACGATGAGCACGACAACAATGAGAACGAGATAGATCCACGGCATGACGGCGACCACGCTATCGGCGCAGTGTCAGCGGGTACCGCCTGTCAGCGGTCCATCACCGCTGGTGAGGCGTTGAGCCAGCCACACGGGGATCACCGACAACAACATCACCGCGGTGGCGACCACTGTCACGATGGGTTGTTGGTCGCCGCGGCTGAGGTTCTTGAAGATCCAGATCGGCAACGTTTCCAAGCCTGCCCCGGAGGTGAACGTCGTGACGACGATCTCGTCGAAGCTGAGTCCGAACGCCAGTAGACCGCCCGCCAGCAGCGCGGTTCGCAGCAGCGGGAACGTCACATACCGGAACGTCTGGAACGTGTGCGCGCCGAGATCGGCCGACGCCTCCTCGAGATTTGGTGAGAGCCTGCGGAAGCGAGCGAGAAGGTTGTTGTAGAGCACGACGATGCAGAACGTCGCATGCGCGATGATCAGCGTCAGCAACCCGAGGTCGAACCCCGCCTGCCGAAAAGCTGCATTGAGCGCGATTCCCGTGACGATGCCGGGCAGCGCGATGGGCAGCACGATCATCAGGTTCAGCGTCTCGCGGCCGAAGAACTTGAAGCGGTGAACGGCGAGGGCCGCGAGGAGGCCGAGCACAAGGGCGATCGCCGTTGCCCCAGCCGCTGTCTTGAGGCTCACCAGCAGAGCGTCACGGGCGCCGGTGCTGTGCATCGCAGACTGCCACCAGTGCAAGGTGAATCCTTTCGGCGGCCACGACAACGAGCTGACAGTGTTGAACGAGAGCACGACGATGATCGCTAGTGGCAGATAGAGAAACGCGAGCACGAGTCCGGTCATGCCTCCGAACAACATGCGCACTCGGCGAGGGAAGTGCATCAGAGGTTCTCCAATGCGCCGCTGCGGCGAATGCCCAAGATGTACGCCACCATCACGATCACTGGCACGACCGCAAACGCGGCAGCGAAGGGAAGATCGGCGGAGAAGTTGTCGTACACAACGGATCCGATCACCTGGGTCTTGCCGCCGACGAGGTCCACGGCGATGTAGTCACCCAACGACAACGAAAATGTGAACACCGACCCCGCGACGATCGACGGGAACAGCAATGGGAGGACAACCCTGCGGAACGTGAATCCGAAGTGGGCCCCGAGGTCGCTTGACGCGTCGAGCAACGAATCCGGCAATCGTTCGAGGCCCGCGTAGATCGGCACGATCATGTACGGAAGCCACAGGTAGGCGAGCACGATGATGAGCCCGACTTCGCCGTAGTTGGGACTCACACCAAAGGTCTTGTCGAGCACACCCCCCGGCGATCCGATGATTGCCCGCCACGAAAACGCCTTGACCAGATACGACGCCCACAGTGGGACAAGGACTGAGGCGATCAGCAGGCGGCGCCATAGCCCGCCGACGACCTTCGCAATGAAGAACGCGATCGGGAGTGCCAAGACGATGTCGACGAGTGTGACCAGCACGGCAATCTTCACGGTGCGGAGTGCAATATCGAGGTAGACCGACTGGTCGATGAGGGTTCGGTAGTTCTGGGTACCGATCACCTTGTCGATGCCGCTGCCATCGTCGTTCAGTCGATACAGAGACGTCAGGAACAACGACGCCAACGACCCGATGTACAGCACGATCATCCATGTCGCCGGCGCGCCGATCAGAGCGATGAGGCGCGTGCGCGGGTGCCGGTGCAGCCAGCGTGAGGCCGACTTGCCGGGACCGGATGGAATGCCAGAACCCGAAGGAATCGTAGTAGCGGTCATGAAGCAGGTGATCGTCGGCTGGACGCGACACGGCGTCGCGTCCAGCCGACAAAGGAGCTCAGCCCTTGATCTCGGTCCACGCCTTGATCCACGCGGAGAACGGCACGCAGTCGCTGCCCTTGCCGTTCAAGCATTGCTTGCGTGGAGTCGCCCAGAACGCGATCGACTGGGCGAACGCTGAGTCGTTGGCCTTGAACACATCGCAATGTGTCGGGTCGGCGAACTGGGTGTTGATCTCGTCGCATGCCTTCGGGTTTGCCGGAGCTTCACCGAAGTAGTAGGCGACCTGAGCCTGCACCGCAGGACTGGTGATGTAGTCCATCCACATGTACATGCAATTGGGGTGGGCTGCCTTCGAAGAAACCATCCACGTGTCGCTCCATCCGGTCGCGCCCTCCTTTGGCACCACGGTTTCCAGCGGAGCTCCGTTGGTGGTAGCGAGGTTGAAGATGACCTGCCACGTGGTGCCCAGCACGGTCGAACCCTGCTCGAACGCACCCTGAGTCTTGGTGTAGTCGTTCCAATATTCGCCGATGATCGAGTGCTGATCCTTCAAGAGCGCGACCGACGCGTCGAACTGCGCCTGGTTGAGCGAGTACGGATCCTCGATCCCCAGATCAGGCTGGGCCGTCTTGAGGTACAGCGCGGCATCGGCAATGTAGATCGGCGCGTCGTATGCCGTGACCTTCCCCGCGTACGGCGAGCCCTTGTCGAACACAACACTCCACGAGTCGGGCGCAGTGGTGACGACATCGGTTCGCCACATCAGGTAGTTGGCGCCCCAACCGTGTGGGATGCCGTAGTTCTTGCCGTCGCTCGAGTTGTAGCGCTGATCCTTGAGGAAAGGCGACAGATCGGCGTAGTTCTTGATCAATGCTGTGTTGACGGGATCGACCAGCTTTGCGTCGATCAGCCGCACGCTGGCATCGCCCGACGCCGAGACACCGTCGTAATCGCCCGTACCCATCAGTTGAAACATCTCGTCGGACGTCGCCGCAATCTTCGACTTGACGACACACCCCGTCTGATCCTGGAACGGGTGCACCCAGTCGTACTCGGGGTACGTCGAACCGTCTTCGGCGTAGCCCGCCCAGACGACCAAGTTGAGCGCTTTCTCGCCCTCGCCGATCGCTGCTAAGGCTTCGCCAGACGACTTCTTGTCGTCTCCGCAAGCCGCGGCCAGCAGCGTCATTGCCACCAGCGCGCCGAGATACCGTGCGTTCTTCATGCGTCTCCCCCTTTGGAGATATCCGTATTGGCGACGGGAAAGGCCGCGTATCGCGGCCATGCCAGGCGAACATCTCCACCTATGGCAACACCAGCAAGCCCGTCGCTCGGCACACTGGCGATCATGGAGGTGCCGTCGTCGAGTTGCACTCGCACTCGACAATCGGCACCGAGATATTGGATGTCGCTGACGACACCTTGAACGGAAATTTCGCCGTCGGCTGTTTCGTGCTGCACGACACGAAGTCGTTCTGGACGTATCGAATGAGGCTCGGCGATGCCCAACAAGCGTTGTGAGCGTTCGGCGCTGAGCACGTTCGATATACCCACGAACCCGGCGACGAACTCGGTTGCGGGATGGTCATAGATGTCGCGCGGTGTTCCGACCTGCTCGACTCGACCGTTGTTGAACACGGCAATGCGATTGCTCATCGACAACGCTTCACCTTGGTCGTGCGTCACGAACACAAATGTGATGCCGACATCTCGTTGAATGGTCTTCAACTCGACTTGCATCTCTTCGCGCAACTTCAGATCTAGCGCCCCAAGTGGTTCGTCGAGCAACAGCACCTTGGGGTGGTTGACCAGCGCACGCGCCAGTGCGATTCGTTGCCGTTGACCGCCGCTCAACTGGTTGGGTCGGCGCTCGCCGTACTGCGCCAACCGAACAGCCTCGAGCATCTCGACGGCGCGCTGCCGCCGCTCGGCCTTGCCGACTTTCTTGACCTTCAGCCCGTATTCGATGTTCTCCAGCACGCTCATGTGGGGGAACAACGCATAGTCCTGGAAGACCGTATTGACGTCGCGGTCGTACGGGGCCAACTGGCTGACATCCTCGCCGTGCAGCAGTACCGCGCCACCGCTGGGGAGCTCGAACCCGGCAATCATTCGCAACACCGTGGTCTTGCCGCTGCCCGAAGGCCCAAGCAACGAGAAGAACTCGCCCTCGAAGATCTCCAGGTCGATGTCGTCGACAGCCACGACGTCGCCGAAGTTCTTGCGCAGCCTGACAAGTTGGATGGCAGGAGTTGCACGACGCGATTCGTCGTTGCTAGCGCCGATTGCCACGGCTTCACTCACGGTGTGCTGCTTCTCCCCACGCTTTTCGTCGCGATCAACCTCAGCGACGTTAGTCGGTCGCTGCTCGGCAGCCGGCCATTTTCACCTTGGCGGTCGAGGCGCTGGTCAGGTCGCTGCGGAAACTCGCTCGGTGACGACCTTGGAGGATCCACCCGGCTGCATCGTGACGCCCAGCAGGCTGTCGCCGGCCTCCATCGTGCGCTTCTGGTGGC
Source organism: Ilumatobacteraceae bacterium (assembly GCA_040006755.1). Classification (GTDB taxonomy): domain Bacteria; phylum Actinomycetota; class Acidimicrobiia; order Acidimicrobiales; family Ilumatobacteraceae; genus JAENVT01. The sequence goes on from JBDTWJ010000047.1 coordinate 14,758, forward strand.
TGACGACGAGCAGCTGCGCCTCCTGGCGGAACTCATGAATGAGACCCAGGAAGCGGTGCAGGTTGACGTCGTCCAGCGCGGCCTCGACCTCGTCCATGACATAGAACGGCGAGGGTCTGCTGCGGAACACGGCGAACAGATATGCCAATGCCGTCAGCGAGCGCTCGCCGCCCGACAGCAGCGAAAGCTTCTTGACGTTCTTGCCGCTTGGCTTGGCCTCGACCTCGATGCCGGTGTTCAACAGATCGTCGGGCGTGGTGAGCACGAGGCTGCCCACACCGCCCGGGAACAACATTCCGAACAACTCGGTGAAGTGCCGGCTTACGTCGGCGAAGGCTTCAGCGAACACTGTTTGGATCTCGAGGTCGACCGCCTTGATCACGCGCATGAGATCACGGCGGGTGTTGCGCACATCTTCCAGCTGCTCTTCGAGGAACTGGTGACGAGTTTGGAGTTCGTTGAACTCCTCGAGTGCAAGTGGATTGATCGGTCCCATGAGACGCAGCTCGCGCTCTAAGTCGCGTACGCGGGCAGCGGCGGAGAATCCGTCGGGAAGTACTGGTTGCTCGGCCGCCTCGGCCGTGGCGGGCTCGAGGTCGTGGTCGTGCCGTAATGCCTCAACAACACCTTCCAACCGCATTCGAACTTCGGCCTCGTCGATCTCCACACGTCGTGATCGCTCTCGGCTCTCGTCGAGTGCCTTCTCGGCGGCAATGCGTCCGCCGCGTGCCTCGTCGAGACGCTGCGCGATGCCGCGAACTTCGGCGCTCTGCTTGCGACGAATCTCCAGGAGTTCCTCGTGGCGTGTCTCGATCACGTGCCTGTGGCGATCGACCAGTGCCGAGAGATGCTCTACCGCAGCGAGAGCCTGCTCCACCTCGAGCCGACGCTGACCGGCCTGGGCGCGCGCTACGGCATCGACCTCGAGGCGCCGCTCGGTTTCCTGCAGTCGACGTTCGAGGAACTGCTGACGTTCGTGCAGGCCAGCGTTGCGGACCTCAAGATCTTGCCGGCGGCTCGCCAACTGCGCCGCGCCAGCATCCAGGCGCGCGCGAGTCTCACCGCGAGCCCTCGCCGCCTCGGTCTCGGCAGCCTCTCCAGCATCGAGTGCAGGCACCAAAGCCTCGAGCTCGGCGATTCTGCTGTGCTCGCGGCCGAGGCGTTCTTCGGCCTCGGCGACCGCGTGCTGCAGGGTCTCCGACTCAGCTTGCGTGTCTCGGCGCTCAGTCTGCGTGCGTGCCAGCGCATCGGAACTCGCCGAAAATCCTGCGTCGTGGACGTCGAGTTGCCGGCTGAGGTCGGCCTCTCGCTGACGAGCGGCCTCGAGCTCGAAACGACCCACCTCTTCAGCGCGGGTGCGACCTTCCAGTTCGGCAGTCGCAATGCCGAGACGTTCCTGCGCCTCTTCGAGCGCCGACGCCGTGGCACCGCCGCTGGCGATTCCGACTCGCCACCCCGTAGCCCCGAATCGATCACCGTCCTCAGTGACTACGACGGCCTGAGGATTGTCGATGGCAAGATCGATTGCATCGGCAAGCGTGGGCACGCGGACCGTCGAACCGATGATTGCGTCCAGCAGCTCGGCAACACCATCCTTCTGGCTGCGGACGTGAGATCGAACTGGCACGCCGCGATCGGGCAGGACAACCGGCGTTGGCTTGGCAGCTCCGAGCGCTATCACCGCCCCGTGCACGTTGGACGCGTGCAGCGAGTCGAGCGCCCGTCGGCCGGCCTGCGGCGATGCAACGACGACCGCCTCCAAGGCATCTCCGAGCGCGGCCGCGACGGCCACTTCCCAACCGGTGTCGATGTCGATGAGATCGAGCAAAGTCCCGAGCACGTCATCGACGCCGGCGAGATGCTCGGCGCCGGCGCGGGCCCGCGCGCTCTCGAGGGCAAGGTGGAGCGCCTCTGCGCGTGCACCCCATCGCGACGCTTCGTCGGCTGCCGTCTGCCGGTGACGTGTCGCAGATTCGTGGGCAGCCTCCGCGGTGATACGTCGGGCCTCGGCGGCCTCGAGATCGGCCACCAAACCTGCCTCGACGACCTGCGCCAGCTGACATTCGATGCGGAGACGCTCGGCATCAGCATCGAGCCGGACAATCCGCTCGCTGAGCGCGTTGAACCGAGATCGCAGCCGTTGCAACTCGCTGTCGGCACGCTCGGCGCTTCCGCGCAACGACCGCAACTCACCGCGAACCTCGGCTGCCGCGCTGGCGGCCGAGCTGCTGGTCGCGACATTGTCGATCGTGAGCAGCGCCTGCTCGCGTTGGGCGCCGAATTCCTCCTCCTCGGCTGTCAGCTGCTCGGCCTGCGGCCCGAGGAGACGGAGCTCGTCGGCAACTCGATCGATGTCGCCGCGCAGAGTGTTGGCATCGGCTTCCAGACTGGCGACCACACCCGAGTCCATGAGCTGACCGCGATCGCGCTCCATCGAACGTCGACGTTCGACCAGAACGGCCGCGACGCCCCTGGCACGCTCGCGCAACTGTTCGACACGAACCATCTCGTCGGACAGATCGAGGTCGCCTCGTGCCGTGAGCTCCGCCTCAGCTGCCATCACGCTGATGTCCAGCGCAGCCAGCTCGGCGCGCAGTTGTTGCTCGGTCGCTTGCAACGCGATCTTCTCTCCCGCGAGTGCGGCCAGGCGAGTGCGTTGTGAGGCGATCTCTCGACCTCGAAGGTAGATCTGCAGCGCGCTCAGCTCGGCGACGAGGTCGCCGTGTCGACGCGCAGCATCGGCCTGTCGCTCGAGTGGGCGCAGCTGCCGACGAACCTCTCGAAGCAGATCCTGCACGCGCAGCAGACTGGTCTCGGTCGCGTCGAGACGACGCTCGGCACGCTCCTTGCGACGCCGGTACTTCAACACACCGGCGGCTTCCTCGATGATCGACCGTCGCTCCTCCGGCCTTGCGTTCAACACGGCGTCGATCTGGCCTTGGCTGACAATCACGTGTTGCTGCCGGCCAACACCGGCGTCGCTGAGCAGTTCTTGCACGTCGAGCAACCGACAGGTGACACCGTTGATCGAGTATTCACTCTCCCCGGTGCGGAACAAGATGCGAGCAACGGTGACCTCTGTGAACTCGATGGGCAGCAGCCCAGCAGAGTTGTCGATGGTCAGCGTGACCTCGGCGCGACCCAGCGCGGGTCGCTTGGCGGTGCCGGCGAAGATCACGTCGTCCATCTTCTGGCTACGCACAGCGCTGGGAGCTTGGGCACCCAATACCCAGGCGATCGCGTCGACCACGTTGGACTTGCCGGAGCCGTTCGGACCGACCACCACTGTGACCCCAGGCTCCAGCTGGAGGGTGGTCGCGTCGGCGAACGATTTGAATCCTTTGAGGGTCAGCGACTTCAAGAACACGGCGCCCGCGACCATAGCCGCGCCACCTCTCGGAGTGCGGTTTGCCTGACTTCCGGGGCGCTCTGGACCCACCGCCGGCCGCCCACTCGAGTCCCGCATTCTATCTGGCCCCGGCCGGTCCAAGACCCATCCGATCTGGGTGCCACACCTGCTCATTTGGGCTGATCAAGAGCGTGTGTGGCGCCCAGATCGGCCGGGGAGATGCTCGAGCGCACGAGGTGGAGCACTTCGGGTGACCATTCCGCGAGGGTCGCTTCGATCCTCGCGGCCACCGCACGCGGGGTTCTGACCATCTGTCGCCAGGTGACCCGCTGCGTGATGACGCCTTTGGCAAGCAAGTCGGCGTCGCGGATACGGTCGAATTCGAACTGGGCATGGTCGGCGCCATGCGCTGTCCAGCCGTCGCACTCGATGACGACATTGCTGCCAACGATCCAAAAGTCGACCTCATAGCCATGGACGATCGCGTGAAACTCGGCGCGAGGTAAGCCGAACGTCGTCAGCAAGTCGCCCATCAGTGCCTCCAGGTCGCTGTCAGCAGGCTTGTCGTCGAGCGACCATCGATCCAGCGCTTGCCGCAAGGCGACCACTCCATGCCGGCCGTGCTGGGAATGCCGCACCAGAGCTGCACGGACAGCTCTGGGAGTGACGTATCCGTCCACCACGAACCGCAACAACGCAGCGTCGACGCCGGATGCGTCTACCGCTCCGAGGTCGACCAGGGTACGCAATGGATCGGTCGCAGGCATTCCCCGACGCCAGACCGGTCGAAGCTGCATCAGGTCGCGCGGTCGATGAACGACTACATCGGAGAGTCGGGCACGCCGAGAGCGTTGAGGCAGGATGACGTCGATGGGATCACTGTCTGGTCGCTCGACTCCCCAGAGCAGGGCCGCCGATCGATGAGACGCGAGCGCGCCGGGGCCGCTCGCCAACACGGCCGCATCGATCCGCATCTCCAACGTTGTTCTCGCTCCGTACAACCTCGCGACATTTCGGTGTCTCCGCTCGATTGTTCCGCGCGCAATTTCTGCATTCCACTGCGAACGGGTCAGCCCCGATTCCTCGAACAACAGCAATCCACGATGCCGACTTGCGTAGCGATCAACGTCCTCGAGATCCACAGTTCATGGATGCACAGCACGCGGCCCGCCAGGGAAATCGAGGGTGGCCCGAATTGGGTGCCACCGTGTGAAATCGTCCCCGGGGCGCGTCAGACTGCGGCGCCCAGATCGACGGGACCCCCGCCCGACCCGATAGATCTGGGTGCCACGCCTGCTCACTTGGGCTGGCCGCGTCAGACTGCGGCGCCCAGATCGGAAAACTGGCCGACGCGAAGTCAGCGTTGGCAGCGGGGGCAGAAGCAGGTGGATCTGCCACCGGACACGATGCGCACGATTGTGGCCTTGCCGCAGGTGAGGCAGCGTTGCCCGGCGCGGTCGTAGACCCGGTGATCGAGCTGAAAGGTGCCGCCGTCGCCCATCACATCGACGTACTGGGTGTCGGACAGCGTGCTGCCTCCGGCCTCGATGGCCGTCATGAGGATGGAATGGATCGCGTCGTGCAGCCGTCGGACGTCGGCCGGTTTCAACGTGTTCGCCGGGCGATCGGGGCGCAGCTTCGCTCGATGAAGAATCTCGTCGCAGTAGATGTTGCCGATCCCCGCGATGACGTGCTGATCGAGCAGCAATGGCTTCATCTGCCTCGCTCGACCGCGCAGGATTCCGGAGAGTTGAGCCACGGACAAACCATCGGTGATGGGATCAATCCCCAGGCGGGCAAGCTCGGGCAGTTCGGTGTCAACGTGGTCAGGATCAAACACCACCATTTCGCCGAAGGTGCGCGGATCCACGAACCACAGCTCATTCGTCGCGGTACCGGCCGAAGCACCGGCAAGGTGCAGCACCACGTGGGTGTGATCCGGTCGCTGCGATCCGGTCTCGCTGACCAGCACTCGTCCACTCATCCGAAGGTGGATCATCAGTGCATCGCCCGTGTCAAGCGTGCAAAGGATGTACTTACCCCGACGACCGATGGATGTGACGGTCGATCCGGTGAGACCGTCGATCAGTGCTTGACGCGATGTGCGGCGCACCGTTCGTTCACGCCCGACCTCGACGCGCTCGATGCGGCGACCGACCACGAACGAGACCATCCCGCGGCGCACGGTTTCTACTTCGGGCAACTCCGGCACGATCAGCTCTCTGCAACGAGCACGTCGAATGCCTCGGAAGCGGCTTGCTGCTCGGCGAGCTTTTTCGACTTCCCCTCGCCTGCCCCCAACGCCGTGCCGTCGACCAGCACCGTTGCCTTGAACGTCTTTGAATGGTCTGGCCCCGACTCGGTGATCAGGTAGACGGGCGCGGTGTCGTACAGCCGGGCCGTGAGCTCCTGCAGAACCGTCTTGTGATCCAACCGGTCGAGCTGGCCAGCTGCTGTCTCCAGGCGCTCGCTGAACAAGCGCGCAACCAGCGCCTTCGCGACGTCGACACCGCCGTCGAGGTAGACCGCCCCCAGCACCGCCTCCAGCGCGTCGGACAGGATCGACGCCTTTTGGCGGCCGCCGGCGGCGTCCTCGCCCTTGCCGAGCAGCAGCCACTCACCCAGGCCGATCGACTCGGCTACCTCGGCCAGCGCTGTCGCATTCACGACGCTCTTGCGGAGATCGGTGAGCTTGCCTTCGGGGAGATCGCCGTGTCGCCTGTAGGCGATCTCGGCAACGACCCACCCGAGCACTGCGTCGCCCAGGAACTCGAGGCGCTCGTTGGATGGCTGGCCTCCGACCTCCGCGCACCACGACCGGTGCGCGAGGGCTCGCCGGAGCAACGAGAGATCAGTGAAGTCGTATCCCAAGCCCCGGCTGAGAGTCGCGAGGCTGCCAGTGGTGTCGGTTGCTCTCACGCTTCCCGAACGCGGTCGTACACGTAGTCGACAGCGTCTCGTACTGTCTTGAGATCGACGAGGTCTTCGTCCTCGATCCGGAAGCCGACCGATCGTTCGCTGAGGTCTTCCTCCAATGCCTCGACCAACTCGATGAGTGCGAGCGAATCTGCATCCAGGTCGTCGACGAACGACTGACCTTCTGAGATGGTTACCGGCTCGATCTCGAGAATGTCGGCAAGGTTGGCGCGGACGATCTCGAAAACTTCGTTGCGGTCGAGCGGACCCTGTTCGACATCGGTCTCGGCAGGCACGGGTGAACACTCCTCGGTGTTGTGAACGGCGGGAGCCTAGCGTCTCGGCTACCCCCCGATGAGTTGGACTGAACGCTAGTCGTGCAGTGCGATCGCAGCCCGGATCTCATCCACCAACCGATGCTCGACCATCTCGTGAGCGAGCTTGATGGCGTTCAACATCGCTTTCGAGTTCGAGGAACCATGGCTGATGATGCACACGCCGTCGACGCCCAAGAGCAGCGCGCCGCCGTACGTGTCGGGACTGACCTGTTCGTAGAGCGGCAGGAGAGCGGGCAGCAACGCGTCGGCGTGTGGTTTGTAGTGCTCCTCGGCGGCGAACGCCTCGAGGAGCGCATTGAGGATGACGCGCAGCCCGCCTTCGAGTGCCTTCAGGACGACGTTGCCGGTGAAACCGTCGGTCACGATCACGTCGGCGGTCTTCTTCATCACGTCGCGGCCTTCGACGTTGCCCACGAAATGAATTCCCGGGGCATGCGACAACAACTCGAACGCCTCCTTGCGGAGGCTGTCACCCTTGCCCGGCTCCTCGCCGATCGACAGCAGCCCGACGGAGGGAGACTCGATTCCGAAGCGGTGGCGTGCGTACACCGAGCCCATCTGGCCGAACTGCACCAACCATTCCGGTTGCACCTCAGAATTGGCACCGGCGTCGAGGAGGATGTTGGGGGTGCTGCCCGGCACCGGGATCGGGGTGGCAATCGCTGGACGATTGACACCTTTGATGCGGCCCATCCGTAGCAACGCCGATGCCATCGTGGCACCGGTGTTTCCCGCAGAGACCATGGCCGACGCTTTACCGTCGCGCACTGCCTCAGCCGCACGCACCAGGGTGGAATCCTTCTTGCGACGCACGCCCTTCGCCGGGTCGTCGTGCATCTCGATGATCTCAGAGGCGATGATCAGGTCGAGGTCGTCACGACCCTCGAGGCCCTCGGGACCGACCAGGACAACGGGGATACCGAGGGCAGCCGCAGCGTGGGCACCGGCGAGGATCTCGCCAGGAGACCGGTCACCGCCCATCGCATCAACGGCGATCGGCAACATCGAGCTTGTTGTGATGATCAGCCGACGTCGACGGCGACGCGGTCTTTGTACCAACCGCATGCCGGGCACACCGTGTGCGGCAGCTTG
>JBDTWJ010000048.1:0-22195 GCA_040006755.1 Ilumatobacteraceae bacterium
GAACCGATCGAGGCACAGGCCTACTGGTCGCTGGATCTGATGGCCGAGGGGTGGCGAGTCGTTGCGGCGACAGGCGAACCTGTGGTCGCTCGGCAGGTCGTGCAGTCGCAGGACACGGTCTACGAACATCGTGTGCTGCACGCACGAGCGTGTCGTTCGATGATGTTCGGGCCTGATGGAATTCTTCGAGTGAACTCCTTGCGACTCGGTCAGCGTCTCGCGATTGTCGCCTCTGCCGTGCGGCCACTGTCGGGTCTGCGCCGCGTGGGTTTCATCGCCGTCGTGGTTGCGTCGTTGCTGACGGGGTCGCTGCCTTTGCGACCCAACCTCACCGTCTTGGCATCTGTTTGGGCACCCGGCTGGGTCTTGACAGCGATCGGCCTGGGGATGATGAGCGGTTGGACGTTGCGCCCAGGCGACCGCACCCGCTGGTCTCTACGAAATCTTGGTGCGTCATGGCAGGGGCTTCGTCACCCCATGGCGTTCGATCAGCGCCGGGCGCCGATCATGACACCCCATGTTTTGCAGCACGGCGGGGTCCTCGTCGCATCGGTCGTCGTTCTCAGCTTCGTGATGATGATGCGCGGTCTGAGCGAACAGTGGACCCACGCCCTCGGCCCGATGCCCTTCGCGTGGCTCCTCGGACTCGTGGCCGTTGCGTTGTGGACTCTTTCGATGTCGCTCGACGTGCTGCGAATGTTCGGGAAGCGCAACCAACTCCGTCGTGCAGCACGTGTGGTGGCGGCAATCCCCGCCGAGGTCAATGGCGCGCCAGTCGCCGTGTTCGACGTCACCGCCCTCGGTGCCGGCTTCGAGACCAACCAGGAGCTGATGCCAAAGCAACAGTTGTTGCTCGACGCCACGATCACGACATCACGCGGCTGCGAGAACGTGACACTTCCCATCCGCGTTCGCAATGTACGCAAGTTGACGCCTCAGCTGGATCCCACAGGAACCGAGCGCTGGCGAGTGGGGGTCGAGTTCGGCAACGCTCGTCCGCGGGCCATCAACACTCTCGTTTCGTACTGCATGATCGAACCGGCGCGGCAGCGCCTGAGCCGCCCAGCGCATCAGGCGACTGACGATCTGTTGGTCGAAGCCATCGCCCAACCCGTGCTGGATGGCCGCCGAGTCGCTCTCCGTCTGATCTCGCTGCTGGCAGTCGGAGGCGCAATCGCGAGTGCTCAGCCCGGCAAGGGAACTCTGGTTACGACCGCTCTTTCCGTGGTCTCCGTCTTGATCGCGGCGGGTGTGCTTGCGGGATCAGCGCGGCCGCGCCGCGCACCATGGGCGGCCGATCAGTCGACCTCTTCACCATCACCCGACTTGGCAATCAGGTAGCCGATCGATCGCTCTGCCTTGGGATACCGATACACGAGCCGCCAGAACTCGTCGTTATGCCCGAGGACCTCGAGGTGGGCGAGTTCGTGGACGATCACATAGTCGATGACCCAATCGGGGAAGGCAGCGAGTCGAGTCGAGATGCGGATCGTGCGCAGGGACGGGGTGCACGATCCCCATCTCGACTTCATGTCGTCGGCCCAACGAATGCTGCCGGGAACGGGTAGGTCGAATCGGCGCGCCAACGTGATGGCCCGCTCGTCGAGACGCAGCCTGTCCGCCGACATCTTCCGCTGGAACCGACCGCTCATCTCGCGAACCCAATGGGCTTCGTCGGCCTTGCTCATCCACGAGGGAATGGCGAGGCGCAGCACGCCTCCCACCAATCGGGCGCCCACCGTCTTACGCCGCTTCTTGGATCTGGTCACCTCGACCACGAATGGCTCGAGCACCGGCGTCACGGCCACCGGTTCGTCATCGGGCCCGAGGCCAGGGAGGTGCGCGGCATCGCTCACGGTCAGCGACGGTATCGCCCGGTACGCTGGCGCCAATGGCGACACTGAGAATGTTCGCGTCGGCTCGCGAAGCCGCCGGCACAGGCCGTGCCGAGTTCGCCGGTACGACTGTTGGCGATGTCTTGGCGGCAGCCATCGCCTCATTCGGCGACGGTTTTGCCCGAGTGCTCCCATCGTGCAGAGTATGGGTCAATGGCGAAGCCGCTGACCCAGCCGACCCCGTCGGTGCCGGTGACGAAGTGGCGGTGCTACCGCCCGTGAGTGGAGGATGTTGTGGCTGAGATCGTGGATCCCCGGCAGCTCTCGTTGGTCGAACTTCGTGCGATGCGTTCCAAGTTGCAGAACGACGATGATGCCGTTTCGTACGTCCGCCGGCTGGCACAAGCCAGGCTCGACCTCGTGCAGGCCGAGAAACGACGCCGCGCCGACGGCGGCAGCGAGAGCCTGTCCGACGAGCTCCCTACGATTTTGTCGACACACCTCACCGGCGGCGCGCCGCGGCCGCCGCGTCCGGCTACCGACTTCAGTGATCATCCGCTCGCCGAACAGTTCGACGGACTCATGGATCACGCCGGTGACAACGATCTGTCGTCGTTCAATTCCGCGGAGCTCGTGGGTTACGCCGAGGCGCTCTACGAGTTCGAGCAGGCACGTTCGCATGAACGACGCGAGCTGTTCACACGCATCGACGAGCTCAGCGCGGAGTTGGTGCGTCGCTATCGCGTCGGCGAGGCCAACGTCGACGGCCTGCTCGCCGCCGACGACTGAGCGCGAGCGCCTCGTGCCTTCGATGCGCGACGAGGTCGACAAGCGATTGTCGGATGTCGGCGACCTCATCAAGTCCCAACGCGAGGTGGCACGCCTGAGCGTGCGCCGACTGGCAGAACTGGCGGGCGTCAGCAATCCGTATCTGTCTCAAATCGAGCGCGGTCTGCGCAAACCGTCGGCGGAGATCCTCCAGCAGATCGCCAAGGCGCTGCAGATCAGCGCAGAATCGCTCTACGAGCGAGCGGGTTTCCTGTCACCCACCGATCGGCCACGCGTCGGTGTTCGGGAAGCCATCACCGCTGATCCGCAATTGACTGCGGAGCAGCGTCAGGCCCTGCTGAACGTGTACGAGAGCTTCGTCGCGGGCAAGCCCTGATCCTGCTTCCCCGGAATGTTGATCGGTTAGATAGCGTTTCCTATCTCCGTGCAACGTGTTGCCGTACTTTCGCTCCACACCTCGCCCCTCACCCAGCCGGGGTCGGGCGACAGTGGCGGTATGAACGTGTATGTGCGCGAGCTGGTTTCGGCGCTCGCCCAGGCAGGTGTCGAGTGCACCACGTACACCCGAGCAACGCGCCCGGGTCTCCCCGATGTCGTGCAGGTCGAGCCGGGGCATCGTGTCGTGCACATCCCTGCAGGGCCGTACGACCTTGCCAAGGAGCAGCTTCCGTCGGTGCTCGCCGACTTCGGCGATGCGGTGATCGACCACATCAAGAACGATTCACCTGCCGATGTGCTGCACGCCAACTATTGGCTGAGCGGCCTTGTGGCACACCGCATCAAGCACGAGCTCGACCTACCGTTCGTCAGCACGTTCCACACCCTTGCCAAGGTGAAGGCAGAGGGTGGCGATCTCGAGCCCGAATGGCGGGAGCGTGCCGAGGCGGAGATCATCGGTTGCGCCGACGCCATCTGCGTCAGCTGCACCGAGGAGGAACGTCAGTTCCTCCGCCTGTACGGCGAGCCCGCGGGAAAGATCGAGATCATTGCACCAGGCGTCGAGCATGCGTTCTTCGCGCCAGGTGATCGCGCAGGTGCGCGCAACGCAGTCGGTCTGCCCACCGCGTCTCCCGTGTTGTTGTTCGTCGGTCGCATCCAGCCGCTGAAGGGGCCCGATGTCGCGGTGCGGGCACTCGCAGCGCTGAATCGCCCCGACGCGTTGCTGCTGATCGTCGGTGGCGCCAGCGGCATGGACGGCGCACGCGAGATGATGCACTTGCAGGACCTCATCACCGAGCTCGGCGTCGAGGGTCAGGTGCGCTTCATCGAGCCGCAACCGCACCACATCCTCAGCACCTACTACCGCGCCGCCGACGTCGTCATCGTTCCCAGCCGCAGCGAGAGCTTCGGACTCGTCGCGCTCGAGGCCTCGGCGTGCGGCGTGCCCGTCGTGGCCAGTGGCGTAGGCGGACTGCTGACGTTGGTCGACCACGGCGAAACGGGATTCCTCGTTCACGACCGTGATCCGCGCAAGTACGCCGAGTACATCGGCGAGATCCTCGATCATCCGGAGTGGGCCGCACAGATGGGCAGACGCGGCGCCGTGCGGGCGCGGCAGTACACGTGGGGATTCGCGGCAGCGAGGCTGCGACGCGTCTACGCCGACCTGACGGTCCGCGAGCTGGTGGCCTGCGCGTGAGCGATGTGCATGACGACGACGCCGTGTCGGCGCTCGCCGGGCAGATCGACGAATGGCTTGCGCAGCTCGCAGCCGCGAACCCGGCCGTCGAGTCGGTAGATCGCGGTGAGGGCGATGAACATCGGTGGTACGTGCGCCTGCGCGGCGAGGAGAAGGATCACATCACGGTGTGGCTGACAGTCGGTCAACGCACGCTGCGGTACGAGGCATACGTCATGCCGGCACCCGAGGAGAACGTGGCACAGGTCTACGAGATGGCGCTGCGCCGCAACGAAAAGTTGGTCGGTGCCCACTTCGCGATCGGGGTAGAGGATGCACTGTTCCTGCGCGGCGAGCTACCGCTCGTCGCGGTGTGCGCAGAAGAGATCGATCGGGTGGTCGGGTCGATCTACGCGTATTGCGAGCTGAGCTTCCCATCACTGATCCGCTTGGGATTCGCCAGTCGCTTCGCCACCCGAAGTTCGTAACCGTTCACGTTCCCCTTGCCACGTTCCGCCTTGGTACTTTCCGCTCTGACGAACTCGCCGCGCATCCCTGTCAGTGCCGGAGCGGATGGTGCTCTTCGGGGAATGTCGTAGCGCCATCCGCTCCAGCGCCATGTGATTAACGTGCGGCCATGACCAACTACCGATTGGCCGTGGTGGGCGGAGGCAACATGGGTGCAGCCTTGGTAGGCGGCCTCCTTGCTAGCGGATGGAACGCGGCCGATCTCGCCGTCGTGGAGGTCGTCGAGGCACGGCGCGAGGCACTGACAACGATGTTTCCCGACGTAGCCATCGAGCCGACCGTTCCGCCGTGTGACTCTGCCCTGATCGCAGTCAAGCCATACGACGCCGCGACCGCGGCCACCGCGGCGGCTTCCGCAGGCGCGCGGCGCGTGTTGTCGATTGCCGCGGGGGTCTCCATCGACACCCTGCAACACGCTTGCGGTGACGGCGTCGTGGTCGTGCGTTCGATTCCCAACACACCGGCCTTGTTGGGAAAGGGTGCCGCCGCGATGTGCAGCGGCCCGTTCGCCACCGACGACGACCTCGATTGGGCGGAGGGCATCCTCGGTGCGGTCGGCACGGTCGCCCGGGTCGCCGAGCCACTGCTCGACGCCGTCACGGGACTGGTCGGCAGCGGGCCCGCTTACCTCTTCCTGGTCGCCGAGGCGCTGACCGACGCCGGCGTGCTGGCCGGCTTGACTCGACCAGTCGCTGACGCGCTGGTGCGCCAACTGTTCGTCGGCTCTGCCGCGATGCTTTCCGAGTATGGCGACCCGGTCTCGCTGCGGGCCATGGTGACCTCGCCCGGGGGAACGACCGCGGCCGGCTTGCGGGTCCTCGAAGAACGTGGCACCCGGTCAGCGTTGCTCGAAGCCGTCGTCGCCGCGACCGAACGTAGCAAGGCTCTCGGCCAGCCGCATTGATCGAGCCGGTCGATCTACCGATTCAGACCAATCTCGGCCGTCAATTCGTTCTCACGAAGAGCGCTCGCGGCGCCACGCGATCCGAAATTTCTTGGTGTGACTCTTTTCTCAGCACCCGCGCTGGGTCTAACCTTTCACCCAGGTCAAAACGACCGCCGCGTGATTTTCACACGGAGTCGCATCCGAAAGGATGCGCCGACAGGGCTGGTGCCATCGGGGGGTTGGCATCGGCCCTCGTCGATTTTTGCGCCGCTGTTCGGCCTCGTCGATAGGTTGTCGCCAATGGGCCGTAACTACGACACCGTCTCGGTGCTGACGGACTACGGCCTGGTCGACGAGTTCGTCGGCGTCGTCAAGGCGGTCATCCACGACATCGCCCCGCACGCGTCCATCATCGATCTCACCCACAACATCCCCCCGTTCGATGTGCGCGCCGGAAGCCTCGCGCTGGCTCGTTGCGTGTCGTACTTGCCCAGCGGAGTCGTGCTGGGCGTGGTCGATCCCGGCGTCGGCAGCAGCCGCAAGTCGATCGCGATCGAAGTCGCCGATGGCGAGGCGGTCTTCGTCGGCCCCGACAACGGTCTGTTGGCACCCGCGATCGCGATGGCCGGTGGCGCCGGACGTGCCGTGATCCTGACCGACGAGCAGTACCAACTGCAGTCGCACGGTGCCACGTTCGCCGGCCGCGACATCTTCGCCCCGGTCGTCGGCCATCTCTGCAACGGCGTCGACCTCGCCGAGTTCGGGTCCTTGATCGATCCCGACGCACTGTTGCCTGGCATGGTCCCGCTTCCGCGCCAGGAGGCCGAGGGCTTGGTCGGCGAGGTCCTGTGGGTCGACCACTTCGGCAACTGTCAGATCAACATCGGGCCCGACGAGATCGCCGACTGGGGGCAGCAGGTGATGGTTACCTTCGGCGAATCCCAGCGTGTCGCCACCCGTAAACACACGTTCAGCGATGTGGGAACCGGCGCTGTCGGACTGGTTGTCGACAGCTGCGGCATGTTGGCGCTGGTGCTCGACCAACGGTCGGCGTCGAGCGATCTCGGCATCGGCCCGGGCGACCAGATCACATTGGCGCCATTGACCGACGCCGCGCCTGACGGCGTGACAAGCCCGGTCACCCTGCGTGCCCGCTAGGTTGGCGCCATGCGCCCGGCGACCACGCTCACGCTTGCCCTCCTGTTGATCCTCATCCTGACGGCCGGCGTCATCTCGTTGCTCCGCTTGTAGAGGGCCGACCGCGGTGAACCTGGCACACATCATCGACGGGCACCCGCCCGAGCATGTCGCGATCGTCAGCCGTGGTGTCGAGACCACCTACGGTCAACTGCGCGACTCCGTTGCCCACGTACGCGGCGGTCTCGCCACGCTCGGCGTCGGCGCCGACGACCGTGTCGCCCTGTTGTGCGGCAACGGACTGACCTTCGTCCAGGCCTACCTCGCAGTGTTGGGGCTCGGCGCTGTGGTCGTCCCACTGAACCCGCAGAGCCCGTCACCGGAGATCGAACACGAGATCACGACAGCCGGCGCGACCGTCGTCGTGGTCGAGCCGGTGGCAGCCGCGGCCTGGAACGGCATCGACCGCTCGCTCATTCCGTCGGTACGCCACGTCATCGCCGGACAGGCCGACAGTCTGGTAGCAGGTCTCAGCTTCGATGATCTCGCCACTGCAGAAGCAACCGACATCGTCGAGGTGGAGCCCGATTCGCTGGCAGTGTTGATCTTCACCAGCGGCACGGCCGGCTCGCCACGCGCCGCGATGCTCAGTCACGGCAACCTGCTGTCGAACCTCGACCAAGGCCGGTCAGCCGTCGCACGGATCAGATCCGACGATGTCGTCTTCGGCGTATTGCCGATGTTCCACATCTTCGGACTCAACGTCGTGCTCGGTCTCGGCTTGGCCAATGGAGCGACCATCGTGTTGATACAGCGATTCGATCCGTCGACCGCCCTCGACACAATCCGTGACCGCGGCATCACCGTCATTCCCGGCGCGCCTCCCCTGTGGCTCACGTTCAGCCACTTCGACGAGGCACCGGCCGATAGCTTTGCGACGGTGCGACTGGCATTGACCGGCGCAGCGAAGATGCCCGAGGAGGCGATCCGCAGACTGCAACAGCGCTTCGGCCTGGACGTGGCTGAGGGGTATGGGTTGACCGAGGCGTCGCCGGTAGTCACCAGTTCGGCGGGCATGCCGGTGAAGATCGGCTCGGTCGGCAAAGTGCTCGACGGCATGTCAGTGCGACTCGTCGACGAGGACGGCGACGATGTGTTGCAGGGCGACGCGGGCGAGATCTGGGTCAAGGGCCCCAACGTGTTCAAGGGATACCTCGACGACCCCGAACAGACCGCACGTGTGCTGACCCCAGACGGTTGGCTACGTACCGGCGACGTAGCGGTCACCGACGACGACGGCTATATCTTCCTCGTCGACCGCGCCAAAGACCTCATCATCGTCAGCGGCTTCAACGTATATCCTGCAGAGGTCGAGGAGGTCATCGCCGAACACCCGGCGGTCGCCGAAGTCGGCGTTGTCGGTGTACCGCATCCGCACACGGGTGAGGCTGTCAAGGCGTGGGTGGTCGTATGCGATGGAATGTCGGCCGACGAGGACACGCTGATCGCGTGGTGCAACGAACATCTCGCTCGGTACAAGACCCCGTCGAAGATCCTGTTCGTCGACCAATTGCCACGCAACGTCAGCGGAAAGTTGCTACGCCGCTCGCTGACGTAACGCCCGTAGCGGTTCGCGCGAGGTTGTCGACGCCACCAGGAATCCGGCGAACAACACCGCGATGCCAATCAAAAGCGTCAGTGAAAACGCGGTGTCCTTGCCGAGCCTTCCGGCGAGCGTGCCGCTTGCGGACAGCACGATGGTGCCAAGGGCGATCAAGAGGTTGCCGACGACCAGTTGCTTCGGCGACGAGGTCGCACGAAGTACCCCGGCGAGGGCCGGTTGACGCCGGTGCGCCATTCGATACACGCTCCACAACGCGCCCGCGACGATGACGACCGCGGCGATGCCAGAGCCAGCGGCAGCGAGCACACGCGGTGCCACCCCGAACACGTCCTTTCCGGTGGGCAGATCCGTTCCGGATACTCCTGAGCGCGTCGGAGCGAACAACACGACACCGGCACTGAGACCGCTGAACAGCACGAGCCACCACCGCACGCGATCTCCGACTTGTCGCCCGGCGAGCAGGTACACGGTTCCGAGCGCAAGCCACGGCACGTTGAGGACGGCCCCGGCGAGATAGAAGAGGCGGAAGGTTGCCAGGCTCCAGCCACGTGTCTCTGCCCACCACAGCGCTCCGGCCCCAAGCGCGAAGAGTGCGAGCGACACCAACCAAGCCAGGTCGTGCGGTCGACGACGGCGCAGCCATCGATCCGTCGTGCTGAGGGTAAAACCCACAGCGACCAGGGTCGCAGAGGCAGCCAGGGCGGCATCCATCGGTTTGCGACGGTACTGGACCCGACGCCGATGGACACGTCGTAAGAGAAATTGTTCGGTGAACGGCGTTGCTGCTTTGTGAACGTGTGCACGAGTGCCTAACGTTTGTCCCAGGTATGGCTTCAGAACGCACTCGCCGACGCATCCCCGATGCCACGGTCGCCCGGCTACCGGTGTACCTCCGAATCCTCACCGAGCAGGGCGACGAGGGTGTCGACAGCATCTCGTCCGAGCGCCTCGCGGAACTGGGTGGCGTCAACGCCGCGAAGGTTCGCAAGGACCTCAGCTACCTCGGCAGCTATGGCACCCGTGGCGTGGGCTACGAGGTCGCGTATCTCGTGTACCAGATTCGCCGCGAGCTGGGCCTGACCCACGACTGGCCGGTCGTGATCGTCGGCGCCGGCAATCTCGGTCAAGCCCTCGCCGGTTACGGCGGGTTCGGTGAGCGCGGGTTTCCGGTGGCGGGAATCGTCGACATCGATGAGGCAAAGGTCGGTTCGGTGCTCAGTGGCGTACGCGTTCGCCACATCGATGAACTCCCGCAGATCGTTCAGACCAAGCGCGTGAGCATCGGTGTTGTCGCTACCCCTGCCGGCGCCGCGCAGGATGCCGCTGATCGTCTCGTGCGCGCCGGGGTCACCAGCATCTTGAACTTTGCCCCTGTCGTGCTTGCGGTTCCGCGCGCAATCGAGGTGCGCAAGGTCGACCTCGCAGTGGAGCTACAGATCCTCAGCTATCACGAGCAGCGTCGCGCCGGTGGCGCCATACATGCAGTCGGCACTCCTCGACCGGCGAGCGCGTAGGTCGTCATGTCGATCGTCGTCATTGGTGTCAACCACCGAACCAGCTCGTTGTCATTGCTCGAGCGCCTGGCGATTCGGCCGGAAGCGCAGGGCAAGGCGATCGCCGGCCTGGTTGCCCGGCACAGCATTCGCGAGGCGGTGGTCCTCAGCACCTGCAACCGCACGGAGATCTACGCCGTTGCCGAACGCTTCCATGGTGCATACGCAGACATTCGCGACTTCTTCTGCGATCTCGGTGGGCTCGATGCCGACGAGCTTCATCCGCACCTGTACAGCCAGCACGACGACGCCGCGATCACTCACCTCTTCGAAGTCGCTGCCGGTCTTGACTCGGCTGTGCTCGGCGAGAGCGAGATCCTCGGGCAGGTTCGTTCGGCGTGGGAACTTGCACAGGACGAGGGCGGCGCCAAGGCGACGCTCAACCTGTTGTTCCGCCACGCCATCGAAACCGGCAAGCGTGCCCGAACCGAGACATCGATCGGTCGAGGCACGGTATCGGTCAGCCACGCGGCCGTCGAGATGGCGACCGAGCGACTCGGCTCGTTGATCGGGCGTCGAGTGCTCGTCGTCGGCGCCGGCGAGATGGGCGAAGGAATCGCCACAGCGCTCATCCACGCCGGCGCCAACAACGTGTGTGTAACCAACCGCACCATCGGTCGCGCTCACCAACTCGCCACGCGCATCGGCGGCAGTGTCGTGCACTTCGACGATCTTTCGACAGCGCTCGGCGAGGCCGACGTCGTGCTGACGTGCACGGGTGCCGGCACGACGGTGATCGATTTCGACCTCGTCGAATCCTCGCGAGGTATCTCTGGCCCACCTCTGCTCATCGTCGACATCGCCGTGCCCCGCGACGTCTCATCCGAAGTCACTCGGCTCGCACACGTGACACTCCTCGATCTCGACGATCTGCGCGACTGGGCCGGTCGGGCAGTGATGCTTCGCGCCGAAGAGGCCCATCGCGTCACCGACATCGTGTCGGAAGAAGTCGAACGCTTCGGCGTCGAAGCCACCGCGAGGCAGGCGGCCCCGCTCGTCGCTCAACTCCACCAGCGAGCGGAGACGATCCGCCTCTCGGAGATCGAGCGGTTCACCGCACGTCTCGCGTCACTCGACGACACACAACGTGCCGCGCTCGAAGCGGTGACCAAGGGGATCGTCGCCAAGCTGTTGCACACGCCCTCGGTGAAGCTGAAGGACGACGCCGGAACCCCGCAAGGCGAACGCAATGCAGCCACCCTGCGCGATCTCTTCGACCTCGGCTGACGCTGATGCACGGTGAGCGGCCGCTGCGCTTGGCCACACGAGCAAGTGCTCAGGCCCGAACTCAGGCACAGGCCGTGGCCGACGCGCTGATGGCGGCGCACTATGGCCGCAACGTTGAACTGGTCTTCGTCGACACGTTGGGAGACCGCACGCAACACGCCGAGGTTCCGCTGCACACGATCGGTGGCCAAGGCGTGTTCGTCAAGGAGATCCAGAGCGCGGTGTTGCGCGGCGACGCGGACATCGCAGTCCACTCTGCCAAGGACCTTCCATCGGTCGTGGCCGATGGTCTGCGCCTCGCTGCGTTCTGCACGCGTCGCGACGCACGCGATGTACTGATCGGATCGACACTCGACGGGTTGCCGCCAGGCGCATCGGTCGCGTCGGGTTCAGTTCGCCGCCGGGCCCAGCTGACAGTCGTGCGGCCGGATCTCCAGTTCCTCGAGCTGCGCGGAAACATCCACACCCGGCTGGGCAAGGTGCCGCCGGGCGGCGCGATCGTGATGGCTGCCGCGGCACTCGAGGTGCTCGGCCTGATGAGTGAGATCACCGATTATCTCCCACCGGAAACGTTCGTCCCCAGTCCCGGACAAGGATGTGTGGCGGTCGAATGCCGCAGCGACGACGACGAGACCACCGAGTTGCTCGGCGCCATCGACCACGCTGCCACGAGACACGCCGTCGAGGTGGAGCGAGCATTCCTGGCCGAACTCGGCAGCGGCTGCTCGCTTCCGGTCGGCGCGCACGTCGACGGGCGAACGCTGACTGCCTTCCTCGGCACGGCCGACCGATCGCGGCACGTCATCAAGACGATGGCCCTGCCCATCGACCACCTCGCCGCGCTGATTCGCAGTGCAGAACTCGCACGGTCGATACACGACCAATTGCAATGAACTCACTGGCGGGCCGAACGGTGGTCGTTACTCGCGCTACGGAGCAGGCTGAGGCGACGATCGATCTGGTGACGCTGTTCGAGGCAATCCCGATCGTCGTTCCACTGATCGACATCGTCGACGAACCACATGGGATGACCGCGTTGGCCGAGGTTGACCTCGCCGACATCGATTGGCTCGTCGTGACTTCGCCGAACGGGGCCAGACGCGTAGCGCCGCTGCTGCAGCCAACGGCGACGGTACCGAAGATTGCCGCAGTTGGTGCCACAACCGCTGCTGGCCTCCGGCGGACCGACCTGGTCGCCGAGACCCAGAGCGCCCGCGGTCTGCTGAAGGTCTTCCCGGCCGGACCCGGTCGAGTCCTGGTGGTGCAGGCCGCCGATGCTGCGCCGACCATGGTCGACGGGCTGATCGAGCTCGAATGGTCGGTCACCGCCATCAGCCCCTATCGGGCCGTCGCCATCGTGCCGTCGGCCGAGCAACAGCGCGCTGCGCTCGCCGCCGACGCCGTGCTCTTTGCAAGCGGTTCGGCCGCATGTGCATGGGTCGAGGTGTTCGGCACGCAGGCGCCGCCGGTGGCAATTGCGATAGGTCACCAGACTGCGGCAGTTGCCGAGGCTGCAGGACTCAAGATTGCGGCAGTATCTGCCGATCACACGGTGTACGGGATGTTGGCTACGCTGAGAAGGTATCTCTCCGACGCGAACTAACATCTACACGGGGTTAGTCGACGGAAGCGGTACGGAAGAGGATGAAGGACGTTCGAGTGATGGGACGGTGGCTGCTCGCGGCCATTGCGAGCGCTGGCTTTGCCGCGATCGGCGTCACTGGCGCGTCTGCTCAGATCGGGTTGCCCAAGGGACTTTCCCAGGTACCGACCGTGGGGCTCGAGTCGCAAGCTGGAACGAATCCATCGGTGTCGAGCGACGGCAGGTTCGTGGTCTTCGCCGGTCCCCCGGCGACTGAAGGCGACGAGCGCGGCAGCACCATCTGGTTACGGGATCGATCGAACGGGGGCGAGGTCGAACTGACTCAAGCAGCACCAGGCGTCCGTGCCGGCGACAGCACCTTGCCGGTGATCAGTGGTGACGGGTGCTACGCAGCGGTGCTCACAGAAATGCCGCTCGACTTGTTCCGTGACGACGACGGCGGCAGGCGCTGGGACGTCTATCGCACGAAGTTGCCAACATGCGGCGGCGCGCTCAACAGCTGGGAGTTGATCTCCACCAACGCCTTCCGCGGCGCGGCCGACTCGGTAGCCGCCGACGATGTCGATCCCCGCTTCCCGCCCGCCATTTCCGGCGCCGGGTCGGTGATCGCCTATACGCATCAATTCGACGCAGCCCAACCGGATCTCGCAGCGGTCATCGTTGTCGACCTCACCGTGCCGATCGGCCAGCCCGGCCATGCACTGCCCATCGCGGGTACGCCCGCTGCGGCACCCACCACCACGTACAAGTACACCGGCCAGCGCGAGCCGTCGGTCTCCGACGACGGCCAGTTCGTCGCCTTCACGTCCGACGCCAACTCGTCGAAGGCTACGCCCGACTGGAGCTCCGGGCAGATCCCCGGCGACTTCGCCAGCTCGCAGGTCTACGTGTGGGACCGTCTCAATCCCGACTCCAACTCGGCCGTCAAGCGAGCATCGCTCGGCCCCGACAGCACCGCCAACGGCGATGCGTCAGCGCCTGCCATCTCGGCCGATGGCTCCTACATCGCCTTCCAGTCGACTGCCGTCAACCTGGTGATCGGCGCATCGCTGCCGCCGTGCATCGACAGTTGCCCGCCGCAGATCTACCGCTACAGCCGCCTCGACGGCACGATCGTGCTCGTCAGCCGTGTCCCCGCCGACCTCAGCACGCAGATCGTCGGCAGCGACCTCGGCGCAACGCAACCGGCGATCAGCAGTGACGGCAGCCAGGTGGCCTTCGTGACCCGCTCCACCAACCTGTTGCCCACACGCCCCGCTGTCGGCGGGACGGTGACCGACGGCGACATCATGGTCAGCGATGTCGACATCGCCGAGATCTACCGCGCCTCGGTCCAGCCTGACGGCGTCACCCCGGCGCCGGCCGCGAACGCCCACCCCAAGCTATCCGCTACCGGTCGTGTGATCGTGTTCGACACCTTGGCCGGCACCTCGTTCAGCCCGCTCGTACCGCGCACACCCGACTCGATGCGTCAAGTCGTTGGCATCACCCAACAACCTCAGCTGTCGATCGCCGACATCAACGTCGGCACCGGCATCGTCGGTCTCCCAGGTTCGGAGTGGTTCGTCCGTCTGTACAACGCAGGCCCAGGTTCGTTCGTGCCGAGCAAGGTCGAATCGACCAATCCCCAGTTCGGTATCACCTTCGGCGAATGCATCGAGGGATACGCGGTGCCGCCGGGCGGGTCGTGCGGAGTCGCGGTCATCCTCACACCGAGTGCCGAGGGCCCGCTCAACGGTCTCATCAAGATCTCCGAGTCAGGCTTCGGAGCCCTCAACATCGAGTCGAAGCTCGGGGGCGCCGGCGGTTTGCCGGCACTGTCGGCCGACCAGGGCAGCTACCACCACTTCGAGACACTGACGGTCGGCGACAACAGCGACACCAGCCAGTTCACGATCTCCAACGTCAGCCTCGTGCCGGCATGGGTCACCAACGTCGCGATCCTCGGGGCCAACCCGAAGGACTTCAGGATCGTCGCGGCGAAGTGCAGGAACGCCGTGCTCGAGATCGCCGCCGGCTGCACCGTCGACGTGGCTTTCACGCCGAAAGAAGCCGGCCACCGCTCCGCAACAGTCGTCGTGGTGACCGACACCGGTCAGTACACCAGCGTGCTGGTCGACGGCGACTCGCACTACACCCCCGCCATCCAGTCTGCCGCAAACGACGTTCTGGTCGGCGACCAGATCGGTATCGGAGGCTCCGGGTTCGCCCCGAATGCCACCGTCACCTTGCTGTGGGCCGACGGCGCCGGGCAACGCACCACTGTTCAGACCGACAAGTCCGGAGCCTTCCTTCTGTCGATGCCGGTGGCCGGCAACGAGCGCCCCGGCGATCGCCTGTTGGTCGCCCAGACGCCGGGCACCGGCAGTGACCCCGCCTCAGTCGTCCTGCGAGTCATCGCCAAGCCGGTCGAGGAGATCGACGCCTCGTCCCCCGACTGGCCCGGCGCCTGACTCCGCCGCTGCGGACACGACCCGGCCAGCTCGACCAAGCCGTGGGCGCCAATTCGGTTCGTCGCCGCAACATTCGGCGTGGCTTCCATTCACAGATCTACGATGGTCACGGATCGCGGCGGTTCGAAGCCGCTGCTCGGCGACCAGTCTGAGTCGAATGGCCGAGTCGATGGCATCCTCGACCTCCCGACGCGTGAACGTGAACAGGGCCGATTCGAGGATCACACGTTCGGCCGCCAGGCACCGGAAACCCTGAACAGCGCGAGGCGCGGGAGGAGTGGTCAGCCGGCGGGGGCCACCGGTGCAGCGGGCACCATGCGGCCGGAGACCAGCATGGTGGTCGTGCAGTTGCCGGAGAGGTCGCCTCCACCATTGCAAGTGACCTGGAACACCAAGGCGGTGCCACCGAGCACCTCGGGCGGCGACACGAACGAGACACGTTTGTCGCCGAGTTGAATATCACCGAGCGACAGCCTGTAGATGGGTACGGTGCCGTTCATCAGGACAGCGATGCCGGCATCCTTGTCGGGGTTTTGCAGAGCGAAGTCGGTGAGCTGGAACGTCGAGCCGGCGGGAACATCGAGGGTCACCGACGTGGTTTGGCCGGCAGGTGCAGCGGGCTCCAGCAGCTTGCTAAACAACACGCCTTGATCGACCGTCGGGGTTGCAACCGGCGCCACGCTGACCACCGGGACGGAATCGTTGGGGGAGACGACCACAGGCGCGACCGTCGGCGCCGACGTCGACGAGATCGCCGCGGGGAGTTGTTCGGCTACCGCATCCTTGGCCGAATCGCGGATGGTGGGTTTGACGATGCCGAACCACACGCCAGCGAGCACGGCGATGACGGCAGCCAGGGCCAACAGACGACCGAACAACCGCTCGGGGATCATCGATGCCTGCACGAAGGTCACCGGCGCGCTCGCGGTTGGGGCGCCGGGCTGATCGGCATCGATCGTGAACTGCACGGTGCGTGATCGGCGCTCCCACTGAAGCCGATTGGCGTGGACCTTGAGCCGAATCAGAGAACTTGCACCCGGCTCGACTCCGGCGGCCGGAGGATCGAAGTCGCCGTCGACGCGGCCGGTGGGATCGAGCAGGTGCAACCGGCACGAAGCCTGCGTGTTGCCCTGGTTCTCCAGCATCATCTCGTAGACGGCCGTGCGCCGAGCACGGAGAGCAGGCTGCAACATGTGCAGTCGGCGCGTGTACGTCGGACCGACCTGCAACGTCGTCTCGGACGACCCGACATCGTCGGGGTCGCTCTGCGGCACGATTCGCACGGTGAGCGCCGTGGGCCCGGCCGTGGTCGACGGCAGCAGCGGTGGCTGCACCTCGATATCGACGACTTCCTGAGAACCACCGAAGAGCGTGACCGATCCCGGGCGTATCGTCGTCCATCCAGCCGCGAGGCCAACGGGTGCCAAGGAGAACGTCTCGGTGGTGTCGCCGAGGTTGACGATGGTCAATTGAAAGACCGCCGAGGTGCCGGGTACCACCTCGACGTCGCCTCGCGAGAACCATGCCTGAGCAGCCATCGCAGCCACGCTACTGGGGGTCGAATCGCCCGGGGTGTCAATGCCGACGCAATCTGTGGGTGAGCTACCTGCCGGAGCAGCGAGCATCAACGAAAGCTGATGCGGTCTCGGCCGGCCAACTTGGCCTGACGTAGCGCATCGTTCGCCGTCGCCACGAGCTTGGTCGAGTTCGTTGCGCCACCGCCCACCGTCACGCCGACCGACGTGGTGAGATGCACATCCTCGGGAAGCGCCGACCACGTCCTGGCAGAGATCAACTGACGGATTCGCTCGAAAACGACGCGAGCATCACCCGCCGAAGCGTCGCGCAGGACCATGACGAACTGATCACCACCGGTTCGAACCACCGAGTCGCCGCGACGACACACGCGCTCGAGCACGGCGGCGATCTCCTGCAGCACGCTGTCGCCGGCGTCGTATCCGAAACCGTCGTTCACGAATCCGAAGCGATCGATGTTGAGTGCGCCGATGCAGACGGGCGCGTCGTCCGACAAGATCTCCGGCAACCATCGACCGAGGAACTGGCTGTTCGGCAGGCCGGTCAACACGTCTGCTTCGCCGGCCAGAGCATGCCGGAGTCGATCGACACCGGCGCGAACGTTGTCCCAACGATCGGCGTTCTGCGTGTGGAGCTTGGCATGAAGATGATCGACACTGCGTTGCAGCACCGCGCGGGCATCGTCGTGACGCCCCAAGCTCCACAGCACATCGACCTCGACAGCGCTCAACGGCCTCATGCAGTCGTCGACGTCGAGACCCTCCGAAAGTGTCCTCGCTTCCTCGATCAGCGTCAGCACGGTCGTGTCGAGCGTCGAGTGCCAGCGGGCGATCACCTCCCCAACGATCGCGACCACCTGCTCTCGGCGCATGCCGTGCTCGATAGCGATGAGCCGGGCCCGACGTGCGTCGGTGAGCGCGGAGTCGTGGTGTCCTAGTTGGGCGAACAGAACGGAACGATGAGCCAGGGCCACACACGTCGGCCCGACCTGCTGAGCGCCCTCAGGGTCGAGGGCCGCAGTCGCCGCGTACAGGCCATCGCGCAGGTGGCGACTGCGCAGACTGGGGTCGGCTTCGGCAATCGCCGCAGCGCAGAAGGCCGCAGTGAGATTTGCATAGGCAGCCTGGCGATCGCCGTCCGTGATGGCAATTCGCAGGCAGCGGTCGTACAGCACGAGCGACGACTCGAAGAAGCCCGACCGATCACACGTCACCGCCAGGTCGTAGATGACGGGGAACGCAGACGGTTCGTGTGGGAGCTGTTCGACGGCGTCGATCACCTCGGCGAGCAGCAGGGCGCCACTCGTGGGCTGGTTGTGCATGCCAATGTCGTCGTTCACCCGGTGAATCCTCCTGCGAACGGCCTACGATGCCCCTTCGTGGCCGGCAACTTTCCTGTTTCACGCCCCCGACGACTGCGCACATCCACTGCGTTGCGGCACCTCGTTGCTGAGACCCGCCTCGACGTCTCCGACCTGGTTGCGCCGTTGTTCGTACGCGAAGGCATCGACGAACCGCAGCCGATCGTGTCGCTTCCCGGCGTGGTGCAGCACACGCGCGAAAGCTTGCGCGCGGAGGTCACCGAGTTGGCCGACCTCGGCGTTGGCGCCGTGATCCTGTTCGGAGTCCCTTCCACCAAAGATTCCATCGGCTCGAAAGCATTCGACCCTGAGGGAATTGTGCAATTGTGCCTGGCAGATCTGGCTGCCAAAGTGGGCGATCGAATGGTCCTGATGGCCGATCTGTGCGTCGATGAGTACACCGATCACGGTCACTGCGGGGTGCTCGACGGCCCTGCCGACGATCCGAACACCTCAGTCGACAACGACGCCACGCTCGACATCTACGGCCGGATCGCTGTTGCCCAGGCCACGGCCGGGGCACACGTCGTCGCGCCCAGCGGGATGA
Organism: Ilumatobacteraceae bacterium; assembly: GCA_040006755.1. Lineage (GTDB taxonomy): Bacteria > Actinomycetota > Acidimicrobiia > Acidimicrobiales > Ilumatobacteraceae > JAENVT01. The sequence continues at coordinate 18,697 of JBDTWJ010000048.1, forward strand.
TGGACGGCCAGGTCGGCGCGATTCGCGGCTCGCTCGACGCTGCCGGGTTCACCTCGACGTCGATCCTCGCCTATGCGGCCAAGTATGCGAGCGGCCTGTACGGCCCGTTCCGCGATGCGGTCGACGTGCAGATCGCCAGCGGCGGCAACCGCAAGGGCTACCAGCAGGATTTCCGCAACGCTCGGGAGGCACTGGTCGAGATCGATGCTGACCTCGACCAGGGTGCCGACATGGTGATGGTCAAGCCGGCGTTGTCGTACCTCGATGTGATTGCGGCGGTGCGGGCTCACGTCAACGTGCCTCTCGCCGCGTATCACGTCAGCGGCGAGTACGCGATGGTGAAGGCCGCCGCCGCCAACGGCTGGATCGATCACGACACCGTCGCCATCGAGCATCTCACCGCGATCAAGCGAGCAGGTGCGGATTTCATCCTCAGCTATTTCGCCCGTTGGTTCGCAGAATCGCAGCAATGAGCACAAACGCTGAGCTGTTCGAACGCACCTGTCGAGTCATCCCCGGTGGCGTGAACTCCAGCATCCGAGCGTTCAAGGCAGTCGGTGGCACTCCCTACATCGTCGAACGCGCCCAGGGACCATACGTGTGGGACGTCGAGGGCCGTCGCTACATCGATCTCGTGCAGAGCTACGGCGCGATCATCCTCGGCCATGCACACCCGGCTGTCACCGCGGCAGTCACCGCGGCGGCGGCTCTCGGCACGTCGTACGGCGCGCCGACACCGGGCGAGATGCTGCTCGCCGAGGCCATGACCGAACGCGTCCCCAGCTGCGACATGGTGCGGCTGATGAACTCTGGCACCGAGGCGACGAGCACGGCCGTGCGCCTGGCGCGTGGGTTCACTGGACGCGATCGCCTGGTGATCTTCCACGGCAACTTTCACGGCGCAACCGACGCGTTGCTGGCGGCCGGAGGCAGCGGCGTGGCCACCTTGGGCTTGCCGGGAACCGCCGGCGTGCCGGCCAGCGCCGTTGCCAACACGATGGTTGTGCCGTACAACGTCGTGCCCGGACTCGACGATCAGGTTGCCGCCGTCATCGTCGAGCCTGTCGCCGCCAACATGGGTGTCGTGGCACCGACGGGCGGGTTCCTGCAAGGCCTGCGCGACGAGTGCGATCGCGTCGGTGCACTGCTGGTGTTCGATGAAGTCATCACCGGATTTCGCCTCGGTCACGGCGGAGCCCAAGCGATGTACGACGTGCGTCCCGATCTCACGACGTTCGGCAAGGTCATTGGTGGTGGCCTGCCCATCGGCTCCGTCGGTGGGCGTCGCGACATCATGGAGACCCTGTCGCCGCTCGGCCCCGTCTTCCACGCGGGAACATTGGCCGGCAACCCGTTGGCCACCGCGGCAGGTCGCGCTGCGCTGCAGGAACTGACCGACGACGTGTACACCGAACTGGCGCGGCGGGCCGATCGCCTCTCGTCCGTGTTGGGCAAGGCCTGCGCTTCGGCCGGCATCGCCGCACAGTTTCCCGTCGTCGGCACCCTGGTCGGCATGTACTTCGGCCCTGGTCAGCCCCCGACCAACTTCGTCGAGGCAAAGACCACCGATGAGCAGGTGTACCGCACCTTCTTCCACGCAATGCTCAGCGAAGGAATCGCGCTGGCACCCGGCGCGTACGAGGCGCTGTTCGTTGGCCTCGGCCACACCGATGACATCCTCGACGCCATCGGCGATGCGGCCACACGAGCTGCGGCCGCCACCGCCGACCAGCTCAGCTGACCTAACCTCGCCACGATGCGGCAGTTCATTTCGCCACGCTTCTGGCTCGCGATTGCCGCGTTGATCGGCCTGACGTACGGCCTGTGGCACATGTTGGTGCGCAAGGACGACAGTGTCGCTGTGATCGGTCACCCTGCTCGGGCAGACGCGACCCAGCACCGCGTCAACCTGCTACAGCCCGTGTACGGCATTCAAGCTGACCCGGGGTTTGCCATGATCGACGGCGTGGCCAACGGCGAGATGCGCCTTGCGCTCGATGCCACCCGCACGATGGTCGTCAAGCCCGGCACGCCGGGGCAAATCACCTGCGGGAAGCTCGCCGAGATCAACCAATGTGTCGTCGCCGCTGACCTGCTGGGCGATGCTGTCGTGTGGTTCTCCCTGATCCCCAACCCGCAGCGCTCGAGCCTTCTGCTGCCTGGGGTCACCGAGGTACGCAAGGACAACTGGGTGCTGCTGTCGAATGGATGGGAAGTGGCGCGCAATGAGGTCGTCGAACGCAACTGCGACGCTGCGGGCCTGCAGGACTTCGTCGAACAGTTCGGTGGCGACCGCAGCACGTCGACGTTCAGCTTCGAACAGCAAGAGATCGTGAAAGTGACGTGTCTCGAGGAGCCGGAGAACCCGACAACAACGTTGACCCCCACCACGTTGCTCGCACCGGTCGTCGTTCCGATCGACACGTCGGTCATTCCGGTGGAAGGCGTGCCGGAAGAAGGTGTCCCGGTCGAGACCGTGCCCACGGGAACTGTCGCTGGCTGACTACTTCTTCGCGGTGCGGCGTTGGCGGGCGATCTCGTACGTGGCCAGTGCAGTCGCCGCACTGACGTTCAACGAACTGAGTCGTCCCAACATAGGGATGCTGACGATGAGATCGCAGCGCTCGCGGGTGAGGCGCGACAGTCCGGCACCTTCGGCGCCCAGTACAAGGCAGACACCTTCAACGGCGAGATCGCCGATGTCGAACAGGTCGCGGTCGGCGCCATCGTCGAGGCCGATCACCCAGATCCCGGCGTCTTTGATTCGAGCCAGCGCTGCCGGCAGGCCGCCGACCAACGCCATCGGCACGTGCTCGACGGCCCCAGCCGCAGCCTTCGCACACGTCGGCGTGATGTGGACGGCACGGTGGCGCGGCAGCACCACGCCGTCGACACCGGCGCCATCGCAGCAGCGAAGAATCGCGCCCAGGTTGCCAGGATCGGTGACGCCATCGACCGCGACCAGGAACGGTGCTCGACCCTGGCGACGCTTGATGAGCTCTGCGAGCTCGGTCTCGACCAAAGGTGCAGCGAATGCGATGACACCTTGGGGCGCCTCGCTGCGTGCCTTTGCTTCGAGTCGCTTGCGGTTGACCTCTTGTACTGGGGCGCGCACGCTGCGGGCAATGTCGACGATGTCGGTAACGATGTCGCTCGCAGACTCACCCTCCAGCAGATCGGTTGCGACCCACACCTCGCTGACCTTGCGCTTGCCGGCAAGCAACAGTTCGCGCACCGCCTGGCGGCCCTCGACCTGTTCGCCACCGAGCGTCTTCTCGGGCTTGCGACGCTCTTCGCCTGTCGGCGTGATGCGCCCGGTTCTGCCGGCACCGCGCGACGCGAACTGACGCGACGACGATCGAGCGGGTGCGCCGCGACCCTTGGCGGCCGGCGCCGCGCGTCCTTTCGGCACAGGCGCGCCGCGACTCTTCGACCGCGGCGCAGCCTTGGCAGCGGCCGGGCGCGCTTGACCGGTGCGACGGCCACCGGCGCCACCGCC
>JBDTWJ010000049.1:0-22149 GCA_040006755.1 Ilumatobacteraceae bacterium
AGATGAACCTGCTTCGCGGCCGGTATCAGACCGGTGATGGTGGAGGCACGCTTCGACTGGGATCCGCGACGATCAAGGTCGCCGGCGCGCCCGCGTCGTTGGCCGACTACAACGGCCGTGAAGTTGCAGTAGGCATCCGGCCCGAGCATATCTCCGAGGGAACCGCCGCATCTGGTGACAACACCCTCAGCGGGAAGGTGACAGTTCGCGAGGGCCTTGGCTCAGAAGTGATCCTGCACATCGAGGTCGATGCCGACGGCGTCGACACCGAGGCAGTGCGCGACGCGATGGAGAGCGAGAAGGCCGGACAGACTGTGTCGGCCCGGCTGCCACCGCGCACACCGCTGAAGCTCGACGAGACGGCGCACCTGGTGGTCGATCCGGAGCAGCTGCACCTGTTCGATCTCGAGAGTGGCCTCGCCATTCGCTGACGCTGCTACAGCTGTAGTCCCACACCGTGTATTTGGGTGCGGGCACACTGAGGTTGAACATCGTTCCTGATCATCGACGCAGACGATGTGGGCGGCTTTGACCTGTCGAACGAGTGTTCGATAGAGTAGGAACTCCTATGGGGTTCAACAACCCGAACATGCCGTGGTGGGAGCTGGAATCAATGCTCTCCGACCGACCACCGGCGCGCCGTGGCAAAGACGGTCGCGGCCCAGGTTCACCGGCATGGAACGCGGGTGGCGACGGGCCGGCATGGAGCCGCAAACGTCAGCCCTACCAGGCACCAGATCCCGATCAGACACGCCCGCTCATGCGTCCCGACTCGCCGGCGGTGCCCTATGCCGAACTGCACTGCCACACCAACTTCTCGTTCCTCGACGGTGCGTCGCATCCCGAGCAACTGGCAGAGGAAGCCGCTCGACTCGGCCTCGAGGCGCTTGCTGTTACCGATCACGACGGTCTCTACGGTGTCGTTCGCTTCGCCGAGGCAGCGCGCGCCGTGGGATTGCCGACAGTGTTCGGCGCCGAGATCACGCTCTCGTACGAAGGGCGTGTCGTGCTGACTGAAACAGAGACGCAAGCACAGCGTCGGCCGTCGCACGGCCAGGTGCAGGCCGACAGCCGGGAGCAGCCAAAGCGAAGCGGTGGCCAGTCCCGGCCATCAGATAGGGGTCTCGTTCCTGATCATCATGCTCCGGATCCGCATGGCGATCATCTGCTCGTGCTGGCCGATGGGCCCACCGGGTACGCGCAGCTTGCCCGTGCCCTCAGCCTCGGCCATCTGGCTGGCGAGAAAAGTGCGCCGATGTTCACACTGCTCGACATCGCTGACGCGATGTCAGGTCATGGTTGGGTGCTCACTGGATGCCGCAAGGGAGCCGTCCCTGCGACGCTGGTCGAGCACGGGCCTGCTGCAGCGGCCAAGGAACTGCAGCGACTGATCGAACTGTTCGGGCGCGACCGTGTAGTGGTGGAGTTGTGGGATCACGGCGATCCGCTCGACTCGGCGCGCAACGATGCGCTCGCCGAACTGGCGGCGCGCCACGATCTCACCTGCGTGGCCACCAACAACGTGCACTACGCCACGCCATCCCAACGCCGATTGGCCACGGCCATCGCCGCGGTGCGTTCTCGTCGCAGCCTCGACCAGCTGGATCCGTGGTTGCCGGCGTCAACCGGTGCGCATCTGCGCAGTGGCGCGGAGCAGGCCCGTCGGTTCCTGCGCTATCCGGGCGTCGTCGAGGCCGCTGCAGAGATCGGGCGCGCGGCGGCGTTCGATCTCTCCCTGGTCGCCCCCAACTTGCCGCCATTTCCCTGCCCACCCGGACTCACCGAGATGCAGTACCTGCGCCAGATCGTGGAGGATGGTGGCCGCCGTCGGTATGGAGAGCGACCGGCTTCCCACGAAGACCTGTCGCTGCGTGCAAGGGCGTGGAAGACCATCGATCACGAGCTCGACGTCATCGAGCATCTCGGATTCCCCGGCTACTTCCTAGTGGTGTGGGACCTCGTCGAGTTCTGCAACCGGGCCAACATCTTCTGCCAGGGACGTGGCAGCGCTGCCAACAGCGCGGCGTGTTACGCCATGGGCATCACCAAGGCCGATGCGGTGTCGCTCGGGCTGTTGTTCGAGCGGTTCCTGTCGACCGAGCGCGATGGACCGCCCGACATCGACATCGACATCGAGAGCGACCGCAGGGAAGAGGTCATCCAGTACGTGTACCAGCGCTACGGCCGTCACCACACAGCGCAGGTCGCCAACGTCATCACATACCGGGCGCGGTCGGCTGTACGCGATATGGCCAAGGCGCTCGGCTATGCCCCGGGCCAGCAAGACGCGTGGAGCAAACAGATCGATGCCTGGGGCAATGTCGCCACCACAGCCAGCCAACCCGATCACGGCATCCCAAACGCTGTACTGGATTTGGCCACCGAGATCGAGGATGCACCGCGTCACCTCGGTATCCACTCCGGCGGCATGGTCATCTGCGACCGTCCTGTGATCGAGGTCTGTCCCGTCGAGTGGGGACGCATGGACAAGCGCAGTGTGCTGCAATGGGACAAGGACGACTGCGCGGCAGCCGGATTGGTCAAGTTCGATCTGCTGGGCCTCGGCATGCTCAGCGCGCTGCACTACGCCGTCGATCTCATTCGCGAGCACCGTGGCTACGAGATCGATCTTGCCACCATCCCGCAAGAAGACGATGTGTATGCGATGTTGTGCCGCGCCGACACCGTCGGCGTGTTCCAGATCGAATCCCGTGCACAGATGGCCACGCTTCCCCGGTTGAAGCCGCGCCGTTTCTACGACCTGGTGGTCGAGGTCGCGCTCATTCGTCCGGGTCCTATCCAGGGCGGGTCGGTGCATCCCTACATCCGCCGCCGCAACGGCCAGGAGCCGATCACCTACCTGCATCCGCTGCTCGAGAACTCGCTCGGCAAGACACTTGGCGTCCCACTGTTCCAGGAGCAACTGATGCAGATGGCAATCGACGTCGCCGGGTTCACAGCCACCGAAGCCGACGAGCTACGCCAGGCGATGGGATCAAAGCGCAGCAGGGCGCGGATGGAGAAGTTGAAGTCGCGTCTCTACGACGGTATGGCCGAGCGCGACATCACCGGGGATGTCGCCGACGAGATCTTCACCAAGATGTCGGCGTTCGCCCATTACGGGTTCCCCGAGTCGCACAGTGTCAGCTTCTCGTACCTCGTCTATGCCTCGTCATGGATCAAGTTCCACGAGCCTGCAGCATTCTGCGCGGCGTTGTTGAATGCACAGCCGATGGGATTCTGGAGCCCACATTCGCTTGCTCAGGATGCGACGCGGCATGGCGTGGTGGTGCGAACCCCTGATCTCAACGCCTCACTTGCTACAGCCACCTTGGAGCCGTGTTCGGAGTCGGTCGGTGATGTTGCCGTGCGGTTGGGCATCGGCTCGGTCCGTGGTGTCGGCAGCGACCTTGCGAAGGAGATCGACGCGGGCCGGCCGTACGAATCGCTCGAAGATCTGGTGCGTCGTGTGCCATCGTTGCAATTGCAACAACTCGAGGCGATGGCGACGGCCGGGATGTTCGAAGACTGTTTTGGCCTCGAACGCCGTGAGGCGCTGTGGGCGGTCGGCGGCGCTGTGCAATCGCGGTCCGACCGATTGCAGGGCATCATCACCGGAGAGCGTCCGCCGCGTTTGCCAGGCATGGATCCGATGGAAACCGTCGTCGCTGATCTGTGGGCTACCGGCGTGGCACCCAATGGGCATCCCACCCAGTTCCTGCGCGACGAACTGCGCCAGCGTGGTGTCGTCACAGCGAAGGGTCTGTGGGATTGCGAGCCGAAGACCAAGGTGATGGTTGCCGGGGTCGTCACCCATCGGCAGCGGCCGATGACAGCCCAAGGGGTCACGTTCATGAACCTCGAAGACGAGACCGGGCTGATCAACGTCGTCGTGTCGAAGGGATGTTGGGCCCGGTATCGCACGCTGGCACGCAGCGCGCCTGCGCTGTTGATACGAGGCCGCCTCGAGCGAGCCGAGGGTGTCATCAACGTCGTTGCCGACGAGTTGATGCGGTTGCCTGTTGCGGCGTCCAACCCCAGTCGCGACTTCCGCTGAGCCTTCCCGGGTTTGGCACGGAACCTCGTCTAAGGTCGTCGGGCGGAGGTCTCGACCATGCAGTACGCATTGCAGAATGCCGCGCCGCAGCCGACGCTGCAGCACCTCGTGCGCGACCTCGAAGGAAAGCGTGTCAAGCTCATCACCTTCAGCGGTGTCGTCACTGTGGCGCCAGCGCAGCAACGTGGCATCGTCGTGCGCACGACACCAGATGTGCCCGGCGCACCGGTCGGGTTCTATGTACCCGACGCATTCGGCGTACCAACGATCGATGCGATCGTCGTCGTCGAGGCCACGCCGACCCAAGTCGTCATCGACGGCCGCACGCAGATGGCAACGGCGTACGGGCTCAGCGACATCACGGTGCGACTCGTGGAATCCGAGCAGGCGCCGGGCGTGGGTTGGCCGTACCTCAGCTTCACGTGCCACAGCAACGACCTGGCGCTCGGTGTGCACTACCGCGTCACCATCCAGCACCCGCTCCCGAGGCCCGCGGCGCCGACGCCAGCAACTTCACCAGCAGCCCCCATCCCCGCGCGGGCACCGACAGCGCCACCAGCCGAGACCTGAACCTGCGCAGTTGGGCTCCATGGGCGCGTCTTGTGCCGCCCGCTGCACAGCGCCGCCTGCTGCGTAGTAGCGCACCCAAGGATTTGAAAGCGGGTCGAGCGCCTCAGTCGTGTAGCGCTTCTTTCGACAGCGTGCCCGAGAGAAATGGTTCGTCGGTGCCGATCACACCTTCGTCGCGCAGTCGCTCGGCAGCCTTCACGAATGCGCCGAACGAGATCAAAGTCAGCAGGCTGCCTGTCGAGACACGGCGCACGCCTGCTTCGGCGAGCTGGGCGACACTCGGACCACCGCGCATGATCAGTACGTTCACGGGAACACCGACGGCAGACACGAGCGTTCTGATCTGATCGATGTCGATCAATCCGGGGGCGTACACAACATCGGCGCCGGCGCCTGCGTATGCCTGCAGCCTGGCGATTGTGTTGTCGAGATCAGTGACACCGTGCAGGTGGTTCTCGCAGCGCGCGGTCAACACGAGCCCGGTTGACGCCGCGCCGGCCGCTGCTGCTGCCACGCGCTCGACCGACACCTCGAGTGGATCGATCGATTGGGTCGCGGGGTTCCAATCCTCGATCGAGCATCCAGCAGCACCTTGCCGGGCCAGCAGCTCGACGGTCTCGGTGACTCCGGCACGATCGTCGGCGTAACAGCGCTCGGAGTCGACGTTGAGGGGCAGGGCGGTGGCCTTCGCCAATTGCCCGACGTGAACGAGCAGTTCATCGCGTCCAACCATCATGTCGAGCCGGCCGAGGGTCGCGGCGAAGCCCGCGCTGGTCGAGGCAAGCGCGTTGAAGCCGAGTGTGGCAAGCAGTCGGGCAGACCCGAGGTCGTGAGGATTCGGCATCACGAAGGTGCCTTCGCTGTGCAGGTCTCGGAAGGTGTCGGTCGACGACGTCATGTGCACGGCCTTTCAGTCGGGATCAGCGGAGGATTGCACGCAGGCGCGCGTCGGGTTCCGGCCGGGCGCCGAGGTGCTCGATCACCCACGCTGAGATGGTGGTTGCAAATTGCGCAGCCTCGAGAGCGGTCGAGCCGCTGAGGTAGCGGGCCAGGAATGCGCCTGCGAACGCGTCGCCGGCACCGGTCGCATCGACGAGGTTGTTGGTAGCGGGCGGGATGTGGGTGACCAAGCCGTCGTCGAAGACGAGCGCTCCGTCGGCATCGAGCTTCAGCATGATCAACGCCTTCGGGTACAGCTTGGCCAGTGCCGCGGCAATCGCTTCGGGATCATCGAGGCCGGTGAGCACTTCACCCTCTTCGAAGTTGGGCAGGAACACGTCGATGCCGAGGTCTTGGGTGCAGGCCAGAAAGTTGTTGATCCCCATCTCCTCGATCATTTGGAAGGAGCCCGGATCGAACGACAGAGTGGCCCCGCTTTCCTGTGCGAGGTGCGCCGCGGCACGCGCCGCCGAGCGGGGCGGGTCGACGAAGAACGACCACGCGGTCATGTGGAGATGGTTCGTGTGGCGAATGGTCTCCTTCGGAAGCTCTGACGGCAGTAGGTAGAAGTCGGCGCCACGGCCCGACACCATCGAACGCTCGCCGGTCTGGTCGACGAACACGGCAACGCAGCCGGTCAGGTGCTCATCGGATTCGATGAGGTGACTGACCACCCCCTCCTTTGCGAGGTCCTCTTGTGCGAGGAGGCCGAAGCGGTCGCGGCCGATCTTGCCGATGAACTCGGTCTCCATCCCGCAGCGGATGGCCCACACCGCGACGTTGGCCGCGCTGCCACCGGGCGTCAACATCACCTCGCCGAAGGTGTCGCCACCTGTCAGCAACTTGCTGTTGGTACGGATCAAAACATCCCAGGCGAAGTCGCCGATGACGCACAAAGGGGCAGGCACGCCGGGCACGGTAGCCCGTGATTCAGCAGCTGCGACTGTCGGATTCGCAGGTTGTTGCGGTCACGCCCGGTCGCCCGTCACATCGACTGTCAGGTCAGTCGCATCGTTCGCACTTGTTGCAGGTTCTCACCCTGATAGCCCTCGACGCGAATGATCTCCTGGGGGTGCCCCAACATCAGCTGCGATCCATCGGCAACATCGTGCGATTGATGTGGACGGCCATCGACGTAGACATCGATTCGGTCGAGCCTGCTGACATCGAAATCGAGCAGGGGAGCATTCCATCGGATCGACAACGAGGTTGCCGGCTGCGCATCGACCAGTCTGGCGCAGAACGCCATGAGGTCGACGTTGCCGTTGAGCAGATCATCACGGGTCATCGCGTACGTGCGATGCCCCACGATGCCGATGTCTTCGATCGGCGCTCCGTCGGACGCGCCGATGCGGGTCGCGCGGCGAACCGAGAGTGTGAACCCAACTCCTCTCGGAAGCCGCGGCAATCGTTGTGGCGTGCCGGCGAGCACACTGTTGAGCGTGTCGGCCCACCAGACATTGGCGCCGCCCGCGCCGGTCGCGCGGCCGACGCTGACCACCGTGCCAATCCCGTTGTCCGCGAACCCCGCGGCGAACAGGTCTGCAGCCGAGTACGTCGTCGAGTCGACCACCGCAACCACCGGGCCGCCGTACACCTGACCGACATCGTTACAACGTTCGAAGGGCGTGATCGGAACGGACTGCGAATAGACCTCTCCTGTGCCGATCGCGTCGAGGAGTGTTCGCCGCCACGGACTGAGCGATCGTCGATTCTGCGGTGCGTCGGTCATGGCCCGAGTGAGGTCCGAGGCGATGATCGAGAACCTTGTCGGTGAAATCGGTGACGGAGTGAACAACTGCAGCAAGCGTTCGGCCGCCCAGATCAGTCCGCCCGGGTTGCCGCGAAGGTCGATGATCAATCCATCCTGTGGCAGTTCGTCGAGCAGTCCCACGACTTCGGCGAGGAATCCGTCGTCGTCCGATAGTTCGAAGCTCCACAGCCGTAGGTAACCGTGATCGCGTCCGGCGACATTGACCACGCGGGCCGACACGTTGTCCTGGAACTGGCCCGTGATCCATCCACTATCGGCGACACCGATCCCCGCCGCTGCAAGACGGTCGTGCCGCTCGCTCTGCCAGAGCCCGGAATTGAACGACAGCTTCTTGGCGCGCCGCACCAGCGCGCGGTCCGGGTGGATCGCGTTGGCAGCCGCGGCCGGAGCGGTCGGATGCGCGGCATCGGGTGCCGGGCCTGGGTAGATGAAACGCCACTCGAACCGGTGCTCGCGAATCGGGTCGTCGTCCTTGCGCCGGTAGCCGACGATGATCCATCGTTCGTCGGGCGGTGGACCGATCCCCAGCGGGCGGAAGGTCAGCGAATCAAGTGCTCTGGCCATCGCGCTGTCGGGACGCCCACCGCGCTCGCCCTCGCCGCGGCGGCGAACGGCGTCGGCGATCGGGACCCCGTTCCATTCGATGATCTCGACGCCGTCGGTGAACTGTTTGTCGCTGACGAGCTGTCGGATGACCTTGGAGACGATGAAGCGCGCCGCGGAGTCCGTACCGAACTGCTCGACGAGGAACGGCAGGCGCGCCGCCGTACCGGCAAGCGGCGACGGGGCGATATAGGCGGTGTGCGCATCGCGCAGGTTGGTGAGTATCCCGCCGATCTCGCGGTGGAACGCGTCGTCCGACATCAGCCGCGCCCGCTCGTGCAGCCGTCGAAGCTGCTGCACCGGGTCGATGCCGTACATCGCACGCTTCAGCGGCAGGTGCACATACAGGCCGTCGAGCAGATCGGTGAACATCGTGATGATGTTGGTGCGCTCGAGTTGCGTCAACGGATCCCGCGGCGGCGCGGCTGCAACGGCCTCCGCCCAGCTCAATCCCATCATCGCGTCTTTCACGGAAGAACGGCTCCGTCCGCGAACAGTTGATCGAGGTTGTCAAGCACGCCGTTGTGAAACCCGTTGCCTCGCACTGCGTGGAACCACGTCTGGTCGTGGATCAACGACGGCAGCGGCGGCGCGTCGAACTGGGTGCCTGGCGGCGGTGGGCCGGCGACGCTGTTGGGGCCACCCGGCATGTCGGATTCGAGTATCAGTGTGCCCGTGCTCGTCGTGGTGGGGTCGGCCTCTATCGCCTCGACGGCCAAGCCTTGTTCGATCGCCGTAACGGGATCGGCTTGCACGGTGCGTAGCGCGCTCATCACCGCGCTCCATGTCCAGTTCTTCGTGGGATCGTCGGGGTCGCGCAGGACGAAGTGCCGTGACGTCGACCCGACGCGCATGCTGGTGGTGGATGGGCGACCTGCGGCCTTCATCAGTGCCGGCGTGCCGTAGCGTGCTTCGCCGTCGCTGACCACCAGCACGATGTCGCGTTCGCGGGCGAGGAGGAGGTTGGTCCACGGATCATCGTGGCGCTTTTTGATCGCGACCACGTCGGCCATTCGACCCGGCTCCAATCGTCCGGGCGCGACTCCGCTCCACGCGCGGGCCAACAGGTCCCCGGGATTCGAGGTCACCATCTCGGCCAGATCGAATGGCGACACGTCGAGACCCGCGTGACGAATCCATGTGTACGCGACCTTCAACTCGCCCAATAGGTTCTTGCTGCCCGAGGGACCCCAGTCCGAACCGATGCATACCGATACGCCGTGGGCGCGAGCAGCCAGCACGTCGGTGGTCTGGTCGTACAGCCACAGGTTGGAGAACGGAGACCACACGACGCCTCCGGGCGCTGCGCCATCGCTGAGATCGGCATGCACGTTCCACTGACGGAACTCGTCGTCGCCGACCGCACAGCAGTGGATCGCGATCAATCGATGGCGAAGGCAGCCGGCAGTCGCAACGTCGGCGAACTCGCGGGCCACCTTGCTGCCGCGCTGTCCTTCGCACAGGTGGTACACGAGAGCCCGGCCCTCGTCGAGCAGCGCCCGACGATCATCGAGCTCGGCCGACGACAGGTTGATCACCGAGGTGCGGATCGAATCCGGATCCACGCCGTCGTCGACGCTGCGGACCAACTGATTGGCCGGCGTTCCGCTGGCATTCGGCCATCCCTGAATCGTCGTGGTGCCACCTGCGAGGGCGCGCACCTGCGCGTACGCGAGCAACGCCTCGGGCGCACCTTTCAGGTACGCGTACGCCGGCCAACTGACCGCTGGTTTGTACGAGGGCGCGCTTGGCCACAGATCGCGATGGAGCCACGGGCCGCTGGTGCGCTTCGGCTCGCTCCATAACGGCAATGTGGCGAACCCGAGATGTGAATGCAGATCGGTGAGGCCCGGGTACACATAGGCATCGCCGACATCGACCTGGTCGATTCCGGACGGTGCGGCGTGACGACCTTGCAGAACCCGGTCGACCAGCGGTCCGTCGAATCGCACTCGACCCGAGAAATGTCGCTGGGGGTTTGCCGCGGTCATCGCCACTATGTGGCCCTGAACCTCAAGCATCGGGAACCTCAAGCATCGGGAACCTCAAGCATCGGGAACCTCAAGCATCGAAAACCTCAAGCACTGGCCGCCGCATCACAGGTTCCGCAGGATCTCTGCAGCGGCGGCCTCCGACGCCGACAACGGAGGTGCAATCGTCGCCGCCGTCCACGCTGGCATCGTCACCTTGCTGTAGTCGAACGACGGTGATCCGTTGTGCTTCGCCTGTGATCCGCGATTCCCACTCGACGCCTGCCACCGTAGGGTGCCGAAGGGAAGGTCCTGCCGCGGGATCTGCTCGCGCTCGCCGGTATACGAGAACGTCGGCGTGACGTCCCGCCGGTAGGACAGGGATGCGAGATCGTTCAGCGCCGCTTGCCAGCTGACGTCGGCACCGCTCTGCAGACGCGACTTCATCTTGACGACCGGAGTCCCGTTGGGGGTGACGTGGTCGCGGAGTCGTTGCGAGAGAGGCCCGACGAAGAGCAACACCTGCGGACGCGCCAGGCGGATTGCCTCGGCGTAGATGGCCCGCACCGATGGGCTGTCGACCGCGGCAGCGACAGCGGTCTGGTTGTCGGCAAGGCTGTCGACGGGCAGGACTCGCAGGATCGCGTAGCGGCCGATCAGCCCCGCCGACCGCAAGAACGCCTGCAGGTGCTGGCCGTCGTCGCCGGTGAGCGCACGCATCGTGAACAGATCATCTTGCGATTGCTGATCCGCAACGACCAGGATGCTCGGTCGATCCAGCCGGCCGCGGAAGATCGGCCCGGTGCCGAACGACGGCGAGCACTGCAAACCGAACGTCGTGAAGTCGGGCCAGTCGAACCCGGGCTTGCCGCCCTGCAAAAGCGCCGCGAACGTGTCACCCGGGCCGCGATCGAACTCCTTGTGGGTCCGCCGCGCTGGCTCCCACGCAACATCGCCGACGTCGGCGCTGTATCCGTCGTCGGTCCCCGCGCCGCTTGCCGCATACGTCAGCGTCACGCCGTCGTTGTTGTACTTACCGTCCTCGGAGAAGATCTGGATGGAGGCCTGGCCGTCACGCCGATTCGACGACGTCGACCCCCGTCCGAGGCGCCAAGGCACTCCGTACGGAAAATCGCGGAACGGGATGGGGTCTGACGAATACGTGTACGGCATGGTTGCCCGAACCGCACCGGGGTCGACAGGCAGCCACGACGGATCGTCGGCGATCCAGTCGTGCACCCGGTTGATGGCTGCCTCGAAGCTGGCGATGATCGCGGCGACGGCACCACCCTTGCCTGCTCCACCCGGATGCAGAACGCCCACCAAGTGCAGACCCGGCGAGATCAGCGACGCGTCGGCCAGGTGCAGCTTGTCGGGATCGGCCGTGCCGCCGTGACTTTCCACCCAGCTGGCCAGCGACTCCTTCGCGGCTCGACCCACCGCGACGACGAGCTGCAGGTCGTTGCGCAGCGCGACGTAGTCGAACAACTTCTTGCGGTGCTGCGCAATCGGCGACGAGGGGTGCTGGGCGATGATCGGCAGCAGCCCGTCGTACTGCCCGAAGATCGGGTACACGAACGTGTTGAGGAACAGGTACGAGCGATTGATCCCGATGTGCCCCAGGAAATGCTGCATTCGCCCACCGGTGCCGCCGGTGAACGAACGATGACTCAACGACTCGTCCTGCGCTCCCTCTTGGCCGACGACCAGGACCTTGACCTGCTGGTCACCGAGGCGCCCGCGGTAGAACATCGGCCCGAAGTGCCAACGGAATTCCTCGTGTCCCGACATCGCGATCCCGAACGCTCGATAGTTCGGCGTTTCGGCGAACAGGCGCGACCAGCTGCGATTCTTCGCCGGACCCGGGTCGTAGTCCCATGGAGATCCGCGGTCCTCCCAATACTGCTCCCACATGGCGTGGCACTCCTGTTCTCCATACAGCAGCGTCCATACTCGCTGTATGTGTTGACAAGAGCATTCACCGTAGCCGATTGATGCCAGGCGCTTTGCCGACGACTTCCGTCGACCGTTGGACCGTCACGATCGCAGCGAACGCAGCACGGCCTCGCCTCGTGGCGAGACGCATAGCCGACTTGGAGGCTCTCGGTCAGGCCGAGCTCTTTCAACGTGCGGACGTTGAGCTTGAACGCCGGTCGATCGTGACCTGCGTGGCGAGCCAGTGTGGTCGACACGATGCCGCGACAACAGTTCTGTACGGTCGGCCGCTCCTGCCCGGCGGGCGTCGTCATCGGTGATCTCAGCGACTGAAACCTGTCGAACCCAGGTCGCCTCGATCTGCATCCCGGCGATCTGGTAACGGCCGCCGACCTTCGATTGCGGGCGAACCCAGGATTGGAACGTGACGGTGATGGAGCCATCCGCGATACCCGGCCAGGCATGTGCACCGAACAGCACGAGACGGAACCCTTTTCGTCCGGCGTTGTGCGTGACTCGTCAGGCGCTGACATCGATGGAGTTGAGCGGTGGTCCGTCGCGGAGCAGTTCCGTGACGAGTTCGTACAAACCGACCGGGACGAAGAACGCGTCACTCGCAGCGATCTCGTCGAGCGTCCACCACCTCAGCTCGTGAACGAATTCGGCATTCATCTGTTCCCACGACAGCCGCGGCATCGGCTCGAACGCGCCGCACCGGATCAGGAAGATGCGTTCGCGCTGCCCATCGAATTCGCCATTGAGGAACGGCACGACGTGCAGGCGGTGCCAGACCTGGGGGCCGATGACAGGGGCGGTGAGACCGATCTCCTCGTCCAATTCGCGGCACAGCGCATCGAGGTGGGACTCGCCGGGCTCGAGCCCACCACCCGGTAGCGCCCAACGCGTCGCAGTCGGAAACTCGAAACGCACCAGGAGCACTCGCTCCGCGGCATCGACCACCAGCGCACGAACTGCTTCACGGATGCGCAGGCCCGCGGACGGATCAGTCACACGCGGTCATTCGTCGGGAGCGTTGTTAAGGCCGTCGTTGACCATGCGATACATGTCGTAGATGCTCTTGCAGGTCTCGCACAGCGGCAGTTGCTTCGGATCGCGCGATGGCACCCACACATGTCCGCACAGTGCTTCGAGTGGCGTTCCGTAGATCCGTGCCTCCAGCACCTTCGCGGCGGCACTCTCGCCGGGCTCGGTCTTGACGATGTGTGCGGCGGCCGGTTCTTCGGTCTCGAGATCGGGATCAATGTCGGGGATCGTTTCGACCGGGCTGGTCGTCAGTTCACTCACGTGTCCAGTCAATCATTCCGGTCAGTCAATGCGCGCGTTGCGGTGCCCAAGCGTGGCCATTTCGGCCTCGATGTTGGCCCGCGCCCGGTGCTCGAACGTGTCGCGCATGTAGTGCGTGGCGAACAGGGGTCCGCGGTCGAGGAAGTGCTGCAGCACGGCGGATCGTCCGCTGCGCCACGCCTCGTCGTCGACGTGGGCATACTCGGCGCGCACGCCATTGACGTAGGCGTGATACGCGCCAGGGTCGGCGCCCAAGATCGCCAGGTCGGCGTCGAGCAGCATCGCTGTTTCCAGTGCGCTGTCGGCGTCGGCAGCCGAGTCGGTGGTGTCGACGAGGTGCCCGGCAGTGGCAATGACCATCGCTGCCGCTGCCGCGCATCGTTGTGCTGTCCAGCCGATCTCGGTGAGATCATTCGTGGCCAACTCTGCGCTGAGCGCCTCGTTGTCGCCGGCCGTCGGGTCGTAGATCGCATCGTGGTACAACGCAGCCGCGATCAGCTCTGCCGAAGGCAGTGCTGCCGACGCTTGGGCAACGTCGTGTAGGTGCCGAAGCACGAACATGATGTGAGTCGCCGTGTGATAGCGACGATGCGGCTCGGCATATCTGACCAGCAGGCTGTCGATGTAGCCATCGTGGTCGGGCCCGGCGATGTGCCGCCATGCTCTCCGGATCTCGGTCTCCGGTTGGGTCATCGCGGTGACGTTACGGCACAGTGACGGCCATGGCAGTGCTGATCGATGAGCCGATCTGGTGGTTCAAGGGCCGGCGCTGGTCGCACCTGGTCAGCGATGTGAGCTACGACGAACTGCACGCGTTCGCCGAGCAGGCAGGGATCTCGCGCCGCGGGTTTCAAGGCGACCACTACGACGTTCCCGAGGAGTACTTCGACGACATCGTCGGCGCGGGCGCGCTGTTGACGTCGAGCCGCGAACTGCTGCGTCGATTGCGCAGCGCCGGGCTGCGACTGAGCCCAGCCGAACGTCGCGCTCGGCGGTAGCCGCATTGGCGTCGGCCGCTCAGCCCCTCGACGGATCCGGCCGGTCACCATCGTTGCGGCTCGCCCAGCATGTCGCGCGGGCAGTCGACCCCTGACGGGCCGACCACGAACCATTCGATCAACTCGATGCCCCGCGATTCGGTGATCTCGTTGGCTTCGACCCATCGGTCGATGTCGCCCGGCAGCGTGGCGGGCACATTCGGGTCGGCATTCGGCCGGACGGTTGCCAGGACCAACCCGCACACGTTGGGGGATCTGCTGCCGGCGATCGCCATGCATTCGGCGACCGTCAGCAGGGAATCGGGCGCGCTGGTGCCGCTGACGATGGTGATGGTGTTGCTGCGGTTGGTCTCGTCGAGAAAGAACGCGATCGTCTCGGCCTCGAGCGGACGGTGGATGGCCAGCGACACCACGGCGATGGCATCGGTCGACGAACGGATGGGGTCACCTGCCACGGGCAGGCGGGAACGAGCGGTGGAATGCGGCATGCGATGCCTCCGATGACATGACATTGCTGTCGTTGACGTTCGGGGGAGGTCGCAAGGTCACAGTACGGCAGGGGTCTCACACGGATCCTCGGGCGGGTATTTGAGGCAGAGATCGGCGTGCGTAGAGTGAGGCGGATGTCCGACGTCACGATCTACCACAACGCCCATTGAAACTCGTCGAGCAATGCCGTGAGCATTGCCGAGGAGCTCGGTGTCGACTACGACACGGTCCTCTACATCAAGACACCGCCCGATGAAGCCACGTTGCGCCGCATCATTGCCAAGCTCGAGGACCCCGTGACTGATCTCGTTCGCCGGGACAGCCTGTGGAACAAGCTGGGGCTCACCGACGCCGATGTCGAGACCGAAGATCAGGTTGTGGCTGTTCTGCTGAAGCACAAGCAGTTGATGCAGCGACCTGTGGTGGTCACCAAGAAGAAGGCGATCATTGGTCGTCCGAAGGATCGGGTGCGCTCCTTGTTGGGTGGCTAGCGCCGTCTGCGACCGCCGATGGCCTGCAGCACCATGAGCAACAGGATCGCCCCGAGCGCGGCGACGAGCATGGATCGGATGCTGAACTCGTTGATTCCGGTGTGACCGCTGGCGTGCATCAGCGCGCCGCCTATCAACGCGCCCAACACGCCGACCACCACGGTGTAGATGCACCCGCTGCGGTCGTCGCGGACGATCCAGCGAGCGAGAAGTCCTGCGACGAAGCCGACCACGATCCAGGCCACGATGTTCATGCGGCGACCACTCTAGGTTGGATACTCGGTGTCCAAACCACTCGCCTGCGGCTACGACGGCGCAATCACCAGGACCCACGACGTTCGAAGCAAGTTCGCGCTCGTCGCGGCGATTACGCCAGACTGACGAGCATGACCGTCAATGTCCACCTCGCGCGCAGCGCTCCAAAGGCAGTCGAGTCGATCGGCGTCGCCGTTGGCGAACGAGGTCCAGTGCCGCGCATTCTCGGCATGAATCGCGCCGCGCTGACTGCGGCCGGCTTCGAAGGCAAGCCGGGTCAGGCGCTGGTCTTGCCGTCACAGACCGGCTCCACCCACATCGCGGTTGGGATCGGCGACGACACGCTGACAACAGCAACGCTGCGTCATGCCGCTGCAGCCCTGGTACGCGCAGCGGGCAAGCGCACGTCGATGGCGACGGCCCTCGCGGATCTCGAAGGCGTCGACGCCGCGAATGCCGCTCAGGCGGTTGTCGAGGGGGCTTCGCTCGCCGCATATCGATATCACGGTTTGAAGACCGAGCCAATGACACCCGGATTGAGCGACCTCACCCTCATCGTCGGCGAGCGTCGCTCTGCGGGTGCAAAGCTCGGCTCTGAGCGTGGCTCGATCACGTCCACAGCCGCGAGCCTTGCCAGGGACCTGGCCAACACGCCACCCGCGCACCTCACGGCGCGGATGATCGCCGACAAGGCGGCCGCGCTGGGTGCCGCGAGTGGGCTCTCTGTTGAAGTGTTCAACAGAGACCAGCTCGCGGCGATGGGATGCGGTGGGATGGTCGGCGTCAACAAGGGCAGCGTCGAGCCGCCGCGCATGGTGCGCCTGCGCTACACGCCACGCAATCCGCGCGGTCATCTCGTGTTGGTGGGCAAGGGCGTGATGTTCGACTCCGGCGGTCTCAGCATCAAGCCGAACGACGGCATGAGGACCATGAAGATGGACATGACCGGCGCCGCGGCGGTGCTGGCCGCGATGACAACGCTGAAATCGCTGCGGTGCAAGGCAGCCGTCACCGGTTACATGATGTGCACCGACAACCTGCCGTCCGGCAGCGCGTTGAACGTCGGCGACGTGCTGACGTTCCGCAACGGCAAGACGGCTGAGGTTCTCAACACGGATGCGGAGGGTCGACTCGTTCTCGCGGACGGACTTTCGCTGGGCGTCGAAGACAAGCCGGACGCCATCGTCGACATCGCCACCTTGACAGGAGCGGTGATGGGCGCGCTCGGTGTGAAGATGGCTGGAGTCATCGGCAACGACCAGCCGTTCATCGACCGTGTCAAGACTGCCTCGGTCGATGCCGACGAGCAACTGTGGCAGCTCCCGCTGGAACGCAGTTACCGCAAGCTGCTCGACAGCAACGTCGCCGACATGAAGAACGTCGGCGGCCCGTTCGGCGGAGCCATCCTCGCTGCGCTGTTTCTCAACGAGTTCGTCGGCGACACGCCGTGGGCTCACCTCGACATCGCCGGCCCCATGAATGTCGACGCCGACGAGGGCTGGCTGTCGCGTGGCGCCACCGGTTTCGGCACCCGCCTCTTGATCCAACTGGCCCTCGATTTCGTCGCATGAGTCAGGCGGCGTCTGGTGGATAGCCGCGGCTGATCGCTGTTGTTGTCGCTTCGATGGCAGCTGCAGGTGCCACGCCGAGTGCTAGAAGTTGACGCTCGACGGCGTCGGGATCGTCGCCTGTATCGACCATCGCTTCGGCCAGCACGCGGGCGCGTTCGAGTTCGGCCAGCGAGATCCGTGTCGTCGGCACACTCCACTGCTGGTGCGCCTGGCGGAGGTGTGGGGGCATGCGCATGAGATGACGAGTCGCCACAGGTGGAACGCGCCGGCGCACAGCGAGGCCACCTTCGGTTGGCTGCGCCACACCGAACAACACGCATCGGTTGAGTGAGCGCATGAATGCGTTCGCCGTGCCGGCGGTGTACGAAAGACCGAGCGCGCTCGCTGTCTCCGCAAGGTCGAGTTCGTATCCCAGCGGATAGCGGTCGAAGCCGAGGACGAGCCGACGTAGGATCCACGTCGCTGTCGGCCCGAGCACGTTGAGCCAGAAGAGCTCGACATATTGCGACCGCACGTCGAAGCCGATGGGGTCGACGACTGGATCGTGCCATGGCACCACCATCAGCAATTGGTCGGTGACGGACATCTCCATCGGGGCGCTTGCCATCAAATGCCTCCCTCGAGGTGGTGCAGCGATACGGGGGAGTCACCCCAAAGATGCACGGCGAGACGTGTTGACCGGCATGGCCCGCGACAAGATGTCACCGTGACCACTTCGGAATTCGAACATGCTCGTGAGTGGATCGGAGCGGCGAAACGGGTCACTGTGTTCACCGGCGCCGGCATATCAACCGACTCCGGGATTCCCGACTTCCGCGGCCCGAATGGGTTGTGGACCAAGAACCCGGCGGCCGAGAAGGCGTCGACGCTGCAGAACTATCTCGCCGACCCGGACGTTCGCCGGTTCGCGTGGCAGAACCGCCTGCATTCCCCGGCGTGGGATGCCATCCCGAATCGCGGCCACCTGGCGATCTACGAACTCGAACGTCGTGGACAGCTGTTGGCGGTCGTGACGCAGAACATCGACGAGTTGCACCAGCGGGCTGGTCATGCTTCACAAAACGTCATCGAGGTCCACGGAACGATGCGCTGGAGCCGCTGCTGGACGTGCGACGACCGTCGACCGATGCAGGAGACGCTGCAGCGGGTGCGCGACGGCGAGAAGGATCCGCAGTGTTTGGTGTGCGACGTCGGGGTGCTCAAGAGCGACACGGTCTCGTTCGGCCAGTCATTGGTTCGTGAGGTGATCGATGCAGCGATGCGCGTCGCCGACGAGTGCGACGTGTTGCTCGCCGCCGGTTCGACGTTGTCGGTTTTTCCCGCGGCAAACGTCGTTCCACGCGCCAAGTCGCAGGGCGCGCGCGTCATCATCGTCAACGGCGAACCGACCGCCATGGACCGCTTCGCGGATGCCCTGTTGATCGGACCATTGGGCGAGTTGTTGCCGGCGCTGATCTACCGGTGACAGCCGGTAGCGGAATCCCGACCAATTGGGTAGGCTTTCCACCATGGCTACCTTCCGAGATCTGCTGAATGCCGCAAAGGCCGAGATCACCGAAGTCGACACAGCGACCGCTGAGGACCAGATCGCAGCCGGTGCCATCGTGCTCGACGTTCGTGAACCCGACGAATACGACCAGGGTGCGCTGCCCGATGCCATCCATATTCCCCGCGGGCACCTCGAGGGCCAGGTCGAGAACCGCCTGCTCGACAAGGATGTCCCAGTCGTCGTGTACTGCGCCGGCGGGGTACGCAGCGCCTTCGCCGCCAAGACACTGCAGGAGCTCGGCTACACCGACGTCGTGTCGTTGGTCGGTGGCTTCGGCAAGTGGAAGGACGAAGGCCGGGCGTGGAGGACCCCCGTGGTGCTCACTCCCGACCAGCGCAACCGCTACCAGCGACACCTGTTGTTGCCCGAGGTCGGTGTGACCGGCCAGGTCAAGCTGCTCGACAGCAAGGTGCTGATGCTCGGCGCGGGCGGCCTCGGTTCGCCGGCGGCCCTGTATCTCGCCGCCGCCGGTGTCGGAACCATCGGCATCGTCGACATGGACGAGGTCGATGCCAGCAACCTGCAACGTCAGATCCTGCACAACCTCGACCGAGTCGGTGATCGCAAGGTCGATTCCGCGAAGAAGACTCTCACGTTGTTGAATCCCGACGTCGACATCGTCACGTACGACACGCGCCTCGACGCCAGCAACATCATGGACATCATCGCCGGCTATGACGTGATCGTCGACGGCGCCGACAACTTCCCCAGTCGCTATCTGTTGAACGATGCGAGCGTGAAGCTGGGCATCCCTGTCGTGCACGGATCGATCTTCCGGTTCGAAGGCATGGTCAGCGTCTTCCATCCGATCGAAGGCCCCACGTATCGAGACATGGTTCCTGAGCCGCCGCCCGCCGAGCTCGCGCCCAGCTGCGCGGAAGCCGGCGTCCTCGGTGTACTTCCCGGTATCGTCGGTTCGATCCAGGCGCTCGAGACGATCAAGATCCTGCTCGGCCTCGGCGAGCCGTTGATCGGGCGAATCTTGACGGTCGACACGACCGACATGAGCTTCCGCACGTTCAACCTTCGCAAGGACCCGGCCAATCAGGTCACGTACGAGAACCGCGACCGCATCATCGTTCGCGAGCTCGAAGGACTCTGCGCTCCGGGCCTCCACGACTGACTACAGTGAGCGCTCATGCTGGCAGGGACGGGACAGCGGGAGGCGACGCGCAGGCTGTGGGTGCACGGCCCGGTCGCGGACATCGCGCTCGGATTCTGTTGGCTGCCCATCGCGCTCCTCGTCCATTCAGCTGAACCCCATCTCAATTCGGTCCAGTCGATCATGGGTGTCATCTTCCTGATCTCGTTCGCTCATCAGCCCTTGACTCTCGGCCTCGTCTACGGCGATCCGGCGCAGCGCGCGGCACATCGAAGCCTGTACCGGTGGGCGCCATGGGTGGCTTTCACCCTCATCGTCATCGGTCTCAACGTCAGCCTTTCGTTGGTGGCGCTGATGGCCGGTCTGTGGAACGCCGAGCACACTCTGATGCAGCGGTACGGCGTGATGCGCATCTATGGGCGGAAGGTGGGCGACGACAACGGTGGGATGGAGAAGCCGATGCTGATCGTGTGGCTCGTGGCGGGCATCGCCTACATCGGCGGCTACGTCGATCTTCATCGGCTCGTCAACAAGCTGGGCGTCGGCGTGACCAACGCACGCAGCGTCAACCTGCTCGGTGGTTTCACGTCGGTGGCCCGTGTCGTCTTCTGGCTCGCTGCACTCGCAGGATTGGCATTGGCCGCACGGTGGTGGCAGGCGGAGCGACGTCTGGGCTCGATCGCGAGTCGTCCGAAGCACTGGTACGCACTCGGGACCGCCGGCCTCATCGTCGCAGTGATGATCGATCCCATCGCTGGCGTGGCTGGCTACGTGGGTGCCCACGCCATCGAATACTTCGCTGTCGTGCACAGCTCGCTTCGCAAGCGCAACGACGCCGCGCCGGTTGCCGCAGCGACGCGCACCCGCGCCCGTCGGGCCGGTGCGTACGGCGCGTACTTTGCGGCTATCGGTGCGCTCGTCTACTTCACGTGGTCGCCGTTCGACGGCAAGCTCTACGCGTTCGCGATCCTGTTCTTCGGTGCGCTGCACATCCTGTACGACGGCTTCGTGTGGAAGCTGCGCAAACCCGCGGTCGCCGCGTCGCTGGGGATCACTTCGTCCTAGGTACGGCAGCAATCCGGTCAGTCGAACAGATCAGGATCGGTTCTGCAGATCTCCTGCCACAGGGGCTGGAAACTGAACCAGCCGGCGATGTTCGAGCCGGTCTGCTCGAGCGTGTATTGAGCCATGCTGTGCTCGATGATCTTCGGAGTGCCGGCAGCCATCGCCAGTAGCTGCGCGTGACACGAGCGGTCCATGGTGAGGAACCAGAAGCACGCCTCGTCGACGGTCGTGCCAACAGTGAACAGCCCGTGGTTCTGATGGATCGCAGCCTTGCCGGTTGGGAAGGCTGCGGCCATCTCGTGCCCGGCTTCGATGTCGAGCACGACCTTGCCGCCCTGCTCGGTGATCACCCTGTGGTCGCCGTAGAAGGCGCATGAATCTTGGGTGATCGGATCGAGAGGGATGCCCAGGGAGGCGAACGCCTTGCCGTGAAGGCTGTGGCTGTGCGCGGCCGAGATGACATCGGGACGAGCCTGGTGGATCGCAGAGTGGATGACGAACGCGGCACGGTTGACCGGACGGCTGCCATACACAACGTCGCCGTCGTGGTTGACCAACAGCAGATCGCTGACGCGTACGTGACGGAAGCTCATCGCGAACGGGTTGACCCAGAAGTGATCCGGGAATTCGGGATCGCGGACCGTGATGTGGCCGGCCACACCTTCGCCGAACCCGACGCGGCCGAAGATGCGCAAAGCGCCCGCCAGCCGCTGCTTGCGGTGCAGGCGCTCGTCCTCCACGTTGGTGAACGTCGGCGGGCCATCGAGGCTGACCTGCTTCGGTGTCAGTTCGATACCGTCGATCATTCGCACGCCGGATTCGGTAATCGTCATGGCTCACACGATACGCCCTACGTCCCACGAGGGGCGTCGTAGAGTCGGCGCATGAACCGCGAGATCATGCCGTCGTCCATTGCGCCACCCGCTGCTAACTACGCTCATGCGGTGCTCAGCGAGGGCGCCGACAAGGTGCTACACCTCAGCGGAGTTGTGGCCACCCGTCCCGACGGAACGATTCCCGACGACGTGGCCGATCAGGCTGCGGTGATCTGGTCGAACATCGCTGCCATCGTCAACGAGGCCGAAATGGGCATGGACGACATCGTCAGCATCACGACGTACGTCGTCATCGACTTCATGGCCTCCCTGCCCGAGGTGATGGTGGCCCGAGACCGGGCATTGGTGGGGTATCGGGCGGCCAGCACTTTGGTGACGGTGCCGGCTCTTGCGCGGCCAGCGTGGAAGATGGAGATCTCCGTCATCGCCGCGCGCTAGCAGCAGCGGTGCCAAGGGTCGTACGCTCGGTGTTGATGAGTGACGAGAGGCGCACGGATTCAGGCATCGAGGTCAAAGCGCTCTACGGCCCGGCAGACCTGGCCGACTGGGATCCTGCCGAACGCCTCGGCGAACCTGGAAGTCCGCCGTACACGCGCGGTGTCTACCCGACGATGTATCGCGGCAAGTTGTGGACGATGCG
>JBDTWJ010000050.1:0-21864 GCA_040006755.1 Ilumatobacteraceae bacterium
TTCCGTCAACTTCAAGACAACGTGCAGAACCGCGTCGACGATAAGAAGAGCACGTTGATGACGGCCGGCGTCGTCTTCGGCGTCGCGCTGTTGCTGATCTTCTTCTTTCTGGGTATTCGGCGCGGCAAGAAGAAGACCACGCTGGTCGAGATCCGCAGGATCTGACCCGTGGCCCGCTCGACTGGAGCGCTCTCGCCGATAGCGGCCTTTCGGCGCAACGCGCTCTACAAAGGCCTGCTCGGCGGCAGCCGTGGATGGCTCGCCGTCGGTGCTTTCGTGTGGGGACCGAGGTTGCTCAAAAGGTTGCTCGGTCGCACCGAGCAGTTCGTTGCCAAAGAGGTGCTCAAGCCTGGCCAGACAATCTGCATTGCGGCCATCGAGCCGCAGAGTCGCGCCCAGCGTCGTGCCGCCCGCAAAGCTTCATGAAGGTGCTGTTGCGCAACCCGAGTCGTGAACTGGAGATCGCCGGCTCACACCGGGTTCATGCACTGCTCGCCAAGCTCGAGATGAACCGCGAGTCCCATCTGGTGATCTGCAACGGCACACTGGTGCCCGGCGATGCCGAACTGCTCGACGACGACGTCGTCGAGATTCGTCCGGTGATCTCCGGAGGTGCGTAGTGGTTGCAGTGGGTTCGAAATGTCGTACGTGCCGAGGTCCGGCAATCATCGATCTGCCAAGGCACAACGCGAACTTCTGTGCCGAGCACTTCATGGAACTGTGCCGGCGGCAGGTGACGAAGGCGATCGACCATTTCAAGATGATCGCCCGCGACGACCGGATCCTGGTAGCGGTGTCGGGAGGCAAGGACAGCCTCGCAGTGTGGGATCTGCTCCTGGACCTCGGGTATCAGGCAGACGGCCTGTACGTGGGATTGGGGATCGGTGATTACAGCGAAACATCTGAGGTGTACGCCAGGAGCTTCGCCGAGCAGCGCGGGCTGCGCCTGATCGAAGTCAAGTTGCGCGACGACTACGGCTACGACATCCCGACGGCCGCTCGCGCCACGCGCCGACCTCCATGCTCTGCATGCGGTATGACCAAGCGTCATATCTTCGACAAGGCAGCGCTCGACGGCGGATATACCGTGTTGGTCACAGGCCACAACCTCGACGACGAGGCGGCCGTGCTGTTCGGCAACACGTTGCGATGGGACGTCGAGTATCTCGCTCGGCAGCTACCGGTGCTGGAAGCCCGCCACGGTTTTCCGAAGAAGGTGAAGCCGCTCGTACGTCTCACCGAGCGCGAGACGGCTGCTTGGTGCATCGTGCGCGGCATCGACTATCTCGTCGACGAATGCCCGATGGCGTTCGGCAACAAGCACCTTGCTTACAAGTCGGCGCTCAATGGCATCGAAGAGAAGTCACCCGGCAGCAAGGCAGCCTTCTATTTCAACTTCATCGACAACATGGCGCCACTACTGGCCGGGCGGGCTGTCGCCGACGGACTCGAGCTCGGTGAGTGCTCGAACTGTGGCGCTCCAACCACCGGTAACGTGTGCGCCTTCTGCCACCTAGTGGAAATGGCTTCTGCCCACGCACCCGTGCCAGTCGAAATGGTGATGAAGAAGGGGAGAGGCAAACGATGAACACGTCGTTCGCGTATGGCGAAAAGGTGTTGCTGCTCGACCTGAAGCAACGCAGGTACCTCATCACGTTGGCCGAGGGCGCCGAGTTCCACAGCCACAACGGCTTCTTCCCGCACAGCGACCTCGTCGGCGAACTGGAAGGCGTTGTCGTGAAGAGCACGAAGGGCTCGCCGTACACCGCGCTGCGCCCGACGCTCGAAGACTTCGTCGTCGAGATGCCGCGCGGTGCGCAGGTGATCTATCCGAAGGATCTTGCGCCGATGTGCATGCTCGCTGACATCGGCCCGGGTGTTCGCGTCCTGGAGAGCGGGGTCGGTTCGGGCGCGCTCAGCATGACCATGTTGCGATGGGGTGCCGAGATCGTCGGCTATGAACTGCGCGAAGACTTCGCCAATCGAGCGAAGACCAACGTGCGCAGCTTCCTCGGTGAGGCAGCAATGGAGCGCTATCGCGTCGAGCTGCGCGATTGCTACGAGGGAATCGACGAGCGAGGAATCGATCGTGTGGTGCTCGACCTTCCCGAGCCGTGGCAGGTCGTCCCGCATGCGAGGGAGGCCCTGCGCCCGGGCGGCATCCTCATCGCCTACACACCGTCGATCCTGCAGGTCGCACAGCTACGCGGCGCGCTGGCGTCGAAGGCCTGGAACGGCACCCGCAGTTTGGAGGTGTTGCACCGAGGCTGGTACGTCGAGGGTCAAGCGGTGCGTCCCGATCACCGGATGGTGGCTCACACTGGCTTCCTCACCACCGCCAGGTTCCTCGGCTGATCTCACCTCGTATGGCGTTTGGCCACCAGCTAACGGAGCGTTTGCTGCTCACCCGAGGTGTCGTGAGACACTCCGACGAACGTGGTGAATCAGGGCTCGATGAAGATGCACTCGCCCGGGCATTCCTCGGCGCTCTCGATGACCGCGTCGAGCTTGCTGTCGGGGAAGCTGGCCATGCCTTCGGCGCCTTGCGGATTGCCCTTGGCGGTGGCGTAGATCTTGTCGCCTTCGCGGACGTAAGCCAGACCATCGTCGAGCAGGGTGAAAACGTCGGGCGCGATCTCTTCACAAAGCCCGTCGCCGGTACACAGATCCTGGTCGATCCAGACCTTCATGCTCGCAGTCTCCTCGTTCGAACGGTCAGACGTGGCTGAGCATACAGGCCGACCATGGGCAAACACTGGTTGCAACGAACCCGGTGATAGGCGTCACGGTGGGGCCCCCAGGCCGGAAACCGCAAGTAAGTGCGCGCTCGCGGGCACCGCGCGCGTGTAGGTTCCGATCATGGCAGATGACTCTGACCCCATCGAACCGGCCTTGCAGGCCCAGGTCGTGGTGCTCGAGCAGGAAATCGATCAGTTGCGGCGCCGCCTTGCCGACGCGCCGAAGCGTCAGCGGGCACTCGAAGAGCGGCTTCTGGAGACCAAGGGCCAACTCGCTCAGGCTGTCTCGCAGAACGAGAAGTTGAGCTACACCCTGCGCGAGGCGCGCGAGCACATCTCCTCGCTGCGTGACGAGGTCGACAAGCTCACCCAACCGCCGTCGGCATACGGCGTCATCGTCGGCAAGAACGACGATGGCACGGTCGACGTGCTCACCAGCGGGCGCAAGATGCGCGTCGGGCTGCATCCGGACATCGATCACGAGCAGTTGCCCCGCGGGTCAGAGGTCGTGCTGAACGAGAGCTTCAACGTCGTGCAGGCCCGTCGGCCAGAGGTCACCGGCGAGGTCGTTTCGATCAAGGAGCTGCTCGACGACGGTGTGCGGGCATTGGTCATCGGCCGAGCCGACGAGGAGCGAGTTTGCGAGCTTGCGGATTCGCTACGAGGCGTGCACCTCCGCAGCGGCGACACAATGCGACTCGACCCGCGCACCAACATGCTCCTGGAGAAGCTGCCGCGCCCCGAGGTCGAGGATCTGCTGCTCGAGGAGGTGCCCGACATCTCCTACAGCGATATCGGCGGCCTCGACAGCCAGATCGAGCAGATCGCCGACGCCGTCGAGCTTCCGTTCCTCTACCACGACCTGTTCGCCGAGCACCAGCTTCCGGCGCCGAAGGGAATCCTGCTCTACGGCCCACCAGGTTGCGGCAAGACGTTGATCGCCAAGGCGGTCGCCAACTCCCTGGCCAAGAAGGTCGCCGACAAGACGGGTGGCGAAAAGGGTCGCAGCTACTTCATAAACATCAAAGGCCCCGAGCTCCTCAACAAGTACGTCGGCGAGACCGAACGACAGATTCGTTTGGTGTTCCAACGCGCACGCGAAAAGAGCGAGGAAGGCTGGCCGGTCATCGTCTTCTTCGACGAGATGGACTCGATGTTCCGCACTCGTGGCTCAGGTATCAGCAGCGACATGGAATCCACGATCGTGCCGCAGTTGCTGGCCGAGATCGACGGCGTCGAAGGTCTCCGCAATGTCATCGTGATCGGGGCGACCAACCGCGAAGATCTCATCGATCCCGCCATTTTGCGACCAGGTCGGCTCGACGTGAAGATCAAGATCGAGCGGCCCAACGACGTCGCCGCACGCCAGATCTTCGCCCGCTACCTCACCGACGAGATCCCGATCGCCGCCGACGAGAAGGTGCCCGACATGATCCTGGCGACGGTCGAGGAGATGTATCGCAGCGACGAGTCCAATCAGTTCCTCGAAGTCACCTATCAGAACGGCGACAAGGAGATCCTCTACTACAAGGACTTCTCGTCGGGCGCCATGATCGAGAACATCGTCCGCCGGGCCAAGAAGTTGGCGATCAAGCGGGTCATCGCTGGCGGAGCGCGTGGTGTATCGACGCAGGATCTGCTCGACTCGATCAAGCAGGAGTACAAGGAGCACGAAGACCTGCCCAACACCACTAACCCCGACGACTGGGCGAAGATCAGTGGCAAGAAGGGCGAACGCATCGTGTTCATCCGCACGCTCGTCAAGGGTCGTGCCCCCACCGATCCCGAGGGTGGTCGAGCCATCGAACGGGTCGGCACGGGCCAGTACCTGTAGCTCGCATGGCAACCGTGCTGCAGATCAGCGACACGCATCTGCGCGCCGAGCCCAACACACCACCCGAACAGGACCCCGACGAGTCACTGAAAGCGACGCTCGATGCGGTTCGCGCCGTCGAGGCCGACCTGCTGTTGCTCACCGGCGACCTGGCCGACGACGCCTCCCTCGATGCCGTGCAACGCCTTCGCAACCTCGTCGCAAACATTGCGCCGCACACGATGGCCGTAGCGGGTAACCACGATGCGGTGAAGAACGTGCACGCCACCTTCGGCATTCTCGACTCGATCGAAGTCGGCGCATGGCGGGTGCTCGGAGTCGAGACCTCGATCCCGGGCGAGGATCATGGTTGTGTCGACGTCGATCAACTCGTCGGCCGACTCGACGAGGTTGACGATCGGCACACGTTGATCGCCCTTCATCATCCACCGCGCTCTCCGAGCACACACCCGATGTTCCGGCTCATCGGAGCCGACGAGATGCTCGCTGCATTGGCTGATCGTCGCCAGGTGCGTGCCGTCGTCAGCGGACACCTGCACGAGGCCTTCGATCGTCATGAAGGTGATCTCGCGCTGTGCGGCAGCCCCTCGTCGTACTACGCAATCGAGCACACCGGCGACGAGTATCGGTTGTACACCGACGGCATCGTGGGCGCCCAGGTATTGAGACTCGATGACGACGGTTCATTCGCGTGTAAGCGAGTCCGTCGTTCGTTAGGGTGCTGAGTATGGCAATCCCCAAGGTCTGTGGGATCGAGACCGAGTATGGGATCATGGTGCGCGGCGCAGATAGCAATCCGGTCACCGCGTCGTCGCTGTTGATCAATTCGTACCTCGCTGTCAACTATCGCAAGGTCGGTTGGGATTTCGAGGACGAGCATCCGGGGCACGACGCCAGAGGGTTTGCCGTCGACGATCTGCTTGCTCCCGATATCGAGACGAACCTCGTCAACTCGGTGCTGACCAACGGCGCTCGCTACTACGTCGACCACGCGCATCCTGAGATCAGCACGCCGGAGTGTCTGACCGCGCTCGAGGTGGTTCGCTACGACAGGGCTGCCGAGGAGATCATCTGCGAAAGCATGGCCGCAGCGGCGAGTCATCTCCCCGTCGACGCCGAGATCCTGTGCCACAAGAACAATTCCGATGGCAAGGGCAACAGCTACGGCTGCCACGAGAACTACCTCCTGGCGCGGGTGGTGCCGTTCGGCAGGATCGTTTCACAAGTCACTCCTCACTTCGTCACCCGCCAGATCGTGATCGGCGCCGGCAAGGTCGGCTGCGAACTGCCCGGAATGTCTGCCGAGGATGTGCCCTACCAGATCAGTCAGCGGGCCGATTTCTTCGAGGAGGAAGTCGGTCTCGAGACCACCTTGAAGCGACCAATCGTCAACACCCGCGACGAGCCTCATTGCGACGCCAGCAAGTACCGCAGATTGCACGTGATCGTCGGCGACGCCAACATGAGCGAGGTCGCCACGTATCTCAAGGTGGGCACAACCGCGATCGTGCTCGCCATGATCGAAGACGATGCGCTCGGTGAAGACTGGCTGCTCGCCAACCCGGTCTCGGCCATCCGTCAGGTCAGTCACGATCCGTCGTTGAAGCGAACTGTGATGCTGCGCGATGGCCGGCGGGTCACAGCACTCGAAGTGCAGTGGGGGATGCTCGAGCGTGCTCGCAAGTACGAGCGTTCACATGGCCTCACCGCGGTCGGCGAGACGGTGGGGCCTGACGTGCTGACGCGTTGGGAAGCGGTGCTCGTCGGGCTCGAGAGTGATCGCTCGACGGTGGCCGACGTCGTCGACTGGGTCGCCAAGCAGCGGCTCATCGAAGGGTATGCCGACAGGCACAGCCTGCAGGTCACCGATGCACGGCTGAAAGCCCTCGATCTGCAGTACCACGACCTGCGCACCGATAAGTGCCTTGCGCACCGAGTCGGACTGCAGACCCTCGTCGACAAGAGCGATGTCGAGAGCGCCAAAGCCGAGCCACCTACCACCACTCGGGCATATTTCCGGGGCCGGTGCCTGGCCAAATGGCCGGCCGACATCGTGGCCGCCAACTGGGACAGCCTGGTCTTCGATATCGGCAGGGATCCACTACGCAGGGTGCCGATGATGGAACCATTGCGTGGGACGGCCGAGCATGTCGCTAGGTTGATCGACGAGAGCAACACCCCTGCCGAGCTCCTCGCACGGCTAGGGGCATAGGGTTTCGAGGGGAGGACACCATGGCTGAACGCACTCAGAAGCAAAAACCAGCACCGAGTCGCACAGAAGAGACCGTCGAGGAAGCTCCGGCTACTTCGGCATCGGGCGACAAGTTGAAAGCCGAGCTCGACGACCTGCTCGACGAGATCGACGGTGTGCTGGAAACCAATGCCGAAGACTTCGTCAAGTCGTATGTGCAAAAAGGTGGCCAGTAACGACTATGGCGATGCCATTTTTCACGCCGGGCGACGACCCCGGCTCGAGTTTTCCTGACCTGCTGCGTCGTATCGGCATGGGCTCTGAATCCGTCGACACCGGCGATCTGGTGGTGCCGCACGCCACGACTTGCGTCGCTATGCGTTTCGTCGACGGCGTGGTCATGGCGGGCGACCGCCGTGCCACCAGTGGCAACCTCATCAGCCACCGCGGTATGGAAAAGGTCGTGCAAGCCGACCACTACAGCGGCGTCGCGATTGCCGGTGCAGCCGGGCCGGCGATGGAGATGATCAAGCTCTTCCAGTTGCAGCTCGAGCACTACGAAAAAGTCGAGGGCTCGTTCCTGAGCCTCGAGGGCAAGGCCAACCAGCTGTCAATGATGGTTCGCGGCAATCTGCCAGCTGCCATGCAAGGAATGGTCGTGGTGCCGATCTTCGCCGGATACGACGTGCGACGAAAGACCGGGCGACTCTTCACGTACGACGTCACGGGCGGTCGCTACGAAGAGCAGGACTACGTCGCCACCGGTTCGGGCAGCCTGCACGCCGGAACAGTCATCAAGATCGGTTATCGCGATGGGATGTCGAATGACGACGCCATCTCCCTGTTGTGCAAGGGCCTGTGGGAGGCCGCAGACGCAGATTCCGCCACCGGTGGCCCCGACGCCTTGCGCGGGATCTATCCCATCGTCGCCACCATCACCGCCGACGGTTGGCAGCGTGTCACCGATGATCGGCTTGCGAACGTCTTCGAGGAGATCGCCACGGAGGTGAGAGCCCGATGACGATGCCTTACTACGTAGCGCCAGAGCAGATCATGAAGGATCGCGCCGACTATGCGCGAAAGGGCATTGCCCGGGGTCGGGCGATGGTGGCGGTGCGCTACGACGATGGTGTCGCCCTCGTGGCGGAGAACCCGTCCAACACGCTGCGCAAGGTCAGCGAGATCTACGACCGCATCGCGTTCGCCGGTGTCGGTAAGTACAACGAGTTCGATCAGTTGCGCGTCGCCGGCGTTCGCGCGGCCGACCTCAAGGGATACCAGTACTCGCGCGACGACGTCGATGCTCGCGGGCTGGCCAACCAATACGCTCAGATCCTCGGTCAGGTGTTTACCCACGAGATGAAGCCGATGGAAGTAGAGATCCTGGTCGCAGAGGTCGGCTATGGCGCCGATGACTACCAGATGTTCCACATCCTCTACGACGGCACGGTGATGGACGAGCGGCGCTACAGCGTCTTGGGTGGCGATGCGGAAGCCATCGCCGGCCGACTCGACGAGTCGTACGCCGACACGCTGACCCTCTCCCAGGCCGTCACTGCGGGAACCGCTGCACTCGGTGAAGCGGATCGGGCGCTGACCGCCGAAGACCTCGAGGTCGCGGTGCTGGCCAGGTCGTTGGGCCGCCGATGCTTCAAGCGGCTGACCGATGCCGAGGTCGCCGAGATCCTGGGGAAGTAGACGTCGTGGCGAAGTCAGTCGATCTCAACAGCGATGTCGGCGAGGGCTACGGAGCGTGGCCCGGCGGGCCCGACCGCGAGCTGATGGCAATCATCACCTCGGCGAACATTGCCTGCGGCTTCCACGCCGGTGACCCCTCGATCATGCGCCGCACGTGCGAGATGGCCGTCGAGAACAACGTCGCCATCGGCGCGCATGTCAGTTATCCAGACCTCGCCGGGTTCGGTCGTCGGTTCATCGACATGAAGCCGGACGAACTCGCCGACGCAGTCGTGTACCAACTCGGTGCGCTCGCCGCGTGCGCGGGTGTCGCCGGCTCGTCGGTCAGTTACGTGAAGCCGCACGGCGCGTTGTACAACACAATCGTCCGCCATCCCGAACAGGCCGAGGCAGTAGCCAGCGCCGTGAAGCGGTACGACGCAAAGCTGCCACTACTCGGTCTGCCTGGTACCGACAGCGCCATCGAGCACGCCGCGGCCGAGCACGGCCTGACGTTCCTCTTCGAGGGATTCGCCGACCGCGGTTACGCGCCCGATGGCACGTTGATCCCTCGTAGCCAGCCGGGTGCGCTGCTGACCGACGAAGGCGCGGCCTCGAAGCAGGCAGTCGAGGTTGCCGATCGCGGCATCGTCTCGATCTGCTTGCACAGCGACACTCCTGGTGCAGCTGAACTGGGCGCAGCCGTCGCCGTCGCCCTGATGCAGGCTGGGTTCGAATTGCGGGCCTTCACCCGATGAGGGCGCTGCCCTGCGGGCCCGGCGCAATCCTCGCCGAATACGACTCATTGAGTGAGGTCATGGCCGTTGACGATGCCTTACGGCAGTCGCATCTCGCCGGGATCGACGACGTCATACCCGCAGCTCGGACGGTGCTGGTGACATACCACAACGTTGATCGAGCAGCACTGGAGATGTTGTTGGTGCCCGGCGCAGCAAGCCCTCGCGCCGATGGGCCGATCGTCGAGATCCCTGTTGTCTACGACGGCATCGATCTGGACGAGGTTGCCGCATCGACGGGCCTCTCGACCGAGCAGGTCATCGAGTTCCATTCCTCGGTCACGTACTCGGCTGCGTTCCTGGGGTTCACTCCAGGGTGGGCCTACTTGGTCGGGTTGCCGGCCGAACTGCAGCTACCGCGCCGATCGACACCACGCACAGCAATCACTGCCGGTTCGGTTGCGATCGCCAACGAGTTCACTGGCGTGTATCCGACGGTCAGTCCGGGTGGTTGGCACCTGCTCGGCCACACCACGGAAACGATGTTCGATGTCGACCGCGACAGGCCCTCGCTCGTCATGGCAGGGGACCGCGTCCGATTCGTACGAACATGATCGAGATCGTCAACCAGGGCATTGCCAGCTCGTTTCAGGACCTCGGCCGTCTCGGGTGCTCTCACCTCGGCGTCGGCCGCAGCGGCGCCGCGGATCGCCCCTCCCACGGTCTCGCCAATCGCCTGGTCGGCAACTCCGAGTCGGCGGCGACCATCGAGACGTGCGGCGGCCTGGTGGTGCGACTGCACCAACCCGCCGTCGTCGTGGTGACGGGTGCCCGGGGTGTCATCGAGGTGCGCCACGGGCCACCCATGGGTGTGAACGGCGTCGAGCATCTGCCCTCGGGAGCCGAGTTCACGCTTCGTGCACCGACTGAAGGATTGCGCTACTACGTTGCCGTACGTGGTGGTATCGAGGTCGACGAGATCCTCGGGTCGCGCAGCTTCGACTCGCTCGCAGGACTCGGACCGCGGTTGGCTACCGGCGACCACATCGTCGTCGGCCCCGATCCGCAGACACCGATCAACACCGACCTCGCGGTGCGTCCTGAGTTCGTCACCACCGTGGATCTCTACACAGGGCCTCGTCACGATTGGTTCAATGCGCAGGCATGGGCTGCACTGACCACCCAGTCGTTCGTCGTCAGCCCTTCGGGGAACCGTGTCGGGGCTCGCCTGACCGGGCCATCCCTCGAGCGGGTGCGGCAACGTGAACTGCTCAGCGAAGGGCTGGTCGAAGGCGCGATCCAGGTGCCTCCCGATGGCCAACCGATCGTCATGCTCGCCGATCACCCCGTCACTGGTGGATACCCCGTGATCGGCATCGTCGCGACGTATCACGTGCAGTCGGTCGCCCAAGCCCATCCTGGCACCGCATTGCGATTTCGACACACGATCGGATAGACGAGCAATCGGGCGCGCGCCGCGCTACGTTGCCCCTATGGAGCGCCGCATCTACGGCCTCGAGAACGAATATGGCGTGACGTGCACGTTGCGCGGTCAACGGCGGCTGAGCCCCGACGAGGTCGCTCGCTACTTGTTCCGTCGCGTGGTTTCGTGGGGTCGCAGCAGCAACGTGTTCCTGCAGAACGGTGCTCGGCTGTACCTCGATGTCGGCTCCCATCCGGAGTACGCGACGCCGGAATGCGACTCGTTGTACGACCTCGTGGTGCACGACAAGGCGGGCGAGCGGATCCTCGAAAGCCTCCTGGTGTCTGCCGAGCAGCGGCTACGCGAGGAAGGAATCCGCGGCACGATCTACCTGTTCAAGAACAACACCGACTCGGCCGGCAACAGCTACGGCTGCCACGAGAACTACCTCACCCGCCGCGCGGACGATCTCGGTCACTACGCCGAGGTGCTCATTCCGTTCCTCGTCAGCCGACAGATCTTCACGGGCTCCGGCAAGGTACTGCAGACGGCGCGGGGCCCTATGTACTCCATCGCCCAGCGCGCCGAGCACATCTGGGAAGGTGTCAGCTCGGCGACCACCCGCAGCCGGCCGATCATCAACACTCGCGACGAGCCGCACGCCGACGCCGAGAAGTACCGACGGCTGCACGTCATCGTCGGCGACTCCAACATGAGCGAATACACCACCTTCGTCAAGGTCGGCTCGGCGGCCTGCATGCTGCGGATGCTGGAGGATCCGTCGGTCGTGCTTCGCGACATGACGCTGGAGAATCCCATCAGAGCCATCCGCGACATCAGCCACGACATCACATGCAGGCGGAAGGTGCGCCTGGCCAACGGACGCGAGGTCAGTGCGCTCGACATCCAACGCGAATACCTCGATCGCGCACAGCGCTACGCGGATACCAAGGGATTCCCTCCGCTCGAGCAGCGGGCACTGGAGATGTGGGAGCACTGCATCAGTACCATCGAGAACGACCCGTTGAAGCTCGATCGCGAAGTCGACTGGGTCATCAAGTACCGGCTGCTCGACGCCTATCGCACCCGTCACGACCTGCCACTGGGCCACGCCAGGGTGCAACTGCTCGACCTGCAGTATCACGACATCTCGCGCGAGCGAAGCCCGTTCTACAAGTTGCAGGACCGTGGCATGATCGAGCGGATGTGCGTTGACGCCGATATCGATGCCGCTGTCGACATTCCACCGCAGACCACCCGAGCACGGCTTCGTGGCGAGTTCATCAAGCGAGCCAAGGAGCGCAAGCGTGATTACACCGTCGACTGGGTGCATCTCAAGCTCAACGATCAAGCCCAACGCACGGTGCTGTGCAAGGACCCGTTCAAGAGCCGCGATGAACGAGTCGAGAAGCTGATCGCGTCCCTGTGAGCTGCGCTGTCAAAGACCGAACCGCCCGCTAGCGTGGCACCGATGTCCACAGAGGAAGCACGGGTGACCGTCGTTGACCCGGATTCCGACCCGTCGGTCGATGACGAGTACGACGACATCACCGACCCGGAGTCGCCCTCCCACCTTGCCGAGCCAGGCAAACGCAAGCGGTCCGGCCTCGCCGAGTGGATCATCGTTGTCGTCGTCGCCATCAGTTCGGCGTTGTTGGTCCGGGCATATGTCCTGCAGCAGTTCGCGGTCGAAGGCACCTCGATGCTCAACACGTTGCATCCGAGCGATCGCGTGCTGGTCAACAAGCTCAGCTATCACCTCCACGATCCACGTCGCGGCGACGTCGTGGTGCTGAAGCGAATCGAGAGCAACGCACAGGAGCGAGATCTGATCAAGCGCGTCGTCGCACTGCCGGGCGAGACCATCGAATACCGAGACTGTCAGCTCTTGATCGACGGCACCGTGGTCAACGAGCCATACCTCGACCCGCAGATCGTCTCCCCCAATCGCTGCGGGGCAGATCAGCCTGCCGTCGAAGTGGAAGCGAAACACGTCTTCGTGATGGGCGATAACCGGGGTGGCTCGCTCGACAGCCGCGATAACAGCGTCGGTCAGATTGCCTACAGCAACCTCATCGGACGCGCGTTCGTGGTGATGTGGCCCTTTGCCGACTGGCAGTGGTTGTAACGCCGCATCGGCTCCTACATGGCCGACGATGATTGGTGGACGGAGGCGGTTGATCAGTTCGGGCTCGATACGTTGCCCGAAGCGGACGAGGCCGTCACCGACGCCTCGGAATCGACGGAACCGAGTGCGGTCGACGATGTCACGCATCTCGTCGGCCGGCGCCGAAAGCGCCACGCTGCTGTCGATTGGGTGGTCATCGGTGTGTTGGCCTTCCTGGCGGCGCTCATGCTGCGCACGTTCGTGGTTCAGCAGTTCGCTGTCGACGGCCAGTCGATGTTGGGGACATTGCATTCAGGGGATCGAGTTCTCGTCAACAAGCTCGGTTACGACCTGCACGACCCCCGTCACGGCGACGTCGTGGTCTTGGAGGACACCAAGGAGAGCCTGGAAGTACGCGACTTGATCAAGCGGGTGATCGCCCTACCGGGCGAGACCGTCGAGTATCGCGAGTGTCAGCTGTTCCTCAACGGCGTACTGATGTCGGAGCCGTATCTCGACCCGCTTCTCGTCGGTCCGGACCATTGTGGTGAATCGCAGGACCTCGTCGAGGTCGCACCACGGCACGTGTTCGTGATGGGAGACAATCGCGCCTCGTCTCTCGACAGTCGCACGCTGGCGATCGGCCAGATCTCGTACGACGATCTCATTGGACGGGCCTTCGTGGTGGTGTGGCCGACGTCGGATTGGCGATGGCTGTAGTCACGAGGCGTCGTCCAGCTCACTGGTACGCGGTGGCTGACCGATCTCGGCCACGTAGACCTCCATCATCCGATCGACCCAATCGCTGTACACCCCGTCGAGTCCCATGCGCAGGGCAGTCTGCAGGACGTGCGGCTCTTGCATGTCCCAGCCGAACGCAGCGCGATCGAAACGGTGGAACAGCGCCACCATCCCGCCGTTCCAATCGCTGTGGTGCATGTTGATGGCATCGATGCCGTTCTCGCGCAGTGTTGCAGCGCGGCGCTCGGGGCCCTCTTTGATTCGTGACAACCGAGTCGACTCGACCGTCTTTGCGCCCTGACCGCGCAGCGGCATGAGCGCCTCCCAGTGCGAGGCACAGAGCCACACACGTTCGAGCAACGCAGGAGCGGCCTCCCGGATCACGTCGATCACGACCTGGCCGCTCGCTGCGTCCTTGAGGTCGAGCGACAGGTGATAGCCATTGCCGCAGCGCTCGATGAGCTCGGCGACGGTCGGTATGTGCGCAGGGAGCTCGGCGCGCTGCATCTCGCCGATCGGTCTGTTTCGCCCCAGTGACCGCCTGACGACACCGTCGTGATCCAGCACAGGTATTCCGTCTGCGGTGACCCAGACGTCGCTCTCGAGGCCTGTTGCGCCCAGTTTGAGGGCCAACTCAAATCCTGGCAATGTGTTCTCCGGTGCGTGGGCCCGTGCCCCCCGATGGCCGAAGGCAATTGGGTCGTCAAGGAGGGATGGGAGGCGCTGCTGCACCGTTGAATGATGCCATGGTGCGGTTCCGATCGGAGGTCCAGCTCGTAGACTCCCCGGCGATGTTCAATCTCAGCGGCAGCGAAATTGTCTTCTTGCTGCTGCTCGCACTCATTGTGCTCGGCCCGGAGAAGTTGCCCGATGCCGTGCGCAAGTTCGGTAAGGCCTACGCCGAGTTCAAGAAGATGTCGACGGGGTTCCAGAGCGAGCTGAAGACTGCCCTCGACGAGCCAATGCGCGAAATGCGCGAGACCGCCGATGCATTCAAGAAGGCAGCCAACTTCGACTTCGACACCACGAGCGACGACGATGCTGCCGACGAGGTCGTTGCCCCGGCAGCGAACCCAGAAGCCATCACGCCGGACGCGGTGACGCCGGACGCCGTGACACCCGCAGCCCCGACGCCGGAGATCAAGAACCCGGTCGACTCCGCCGACTCGGAACCCTCTACGCCGACGAGTGAAGGCAACGAGCCACCGCTCGCCCGTCCGCCCGGGCCGACGTTTCATTCCGCGGCGCCACGACCGCCCAAGGTCGTCGAAACCATCGAGGAGACCGCTTCCGAATGAAGCTGTCGCTGAAAAGAAGATCGCGCGCGAAGGTCGCCTCGCCCGACGATCGGATGACTCTCACCGAGCATCTCGCCGAGCTGCGCACGCGCATCATTCGCTCCCTGCTGGCAGTCGTGATCGGGATCATCGTCGTGCTCGCGGCGTACGGACCTGTGCTCCGATTCCTCACCAAGCCGTATGTGAACCTGTGCGCTCGAAAGGGCCCCGAATTCTGCACCGCCAGCCTGCAGTACCTCAGCCCACTGGAAGGATTCACGACACGTCTGTCGATCTCGACCTACGGCGGCATCATCATTGCCCTGCCTGTCCTCATGTGGCAGGTCTGGCGCTTCATCGTGCCGGCGCTCCACGCCAAGGAGAAGAGGTACGCGATTCCGTTCGTGATGTCGTCGGTCGGTCTGTTCGCGTTGGGCGCATTCGTGGCCTACTGGACACTCGACAAGGCCATCGAGTTCCTCATCGCTTGGGCTGGGCCCGATGTCCAGGCCAACTTCCAGATCAGCAAGTACATCAGCCTGGTCGGTCTCATGGTGGCTGCCTTCGGCATCGCGTTCGAGTTCCCTGTGCTGTTGGTGTTCCTGCAATTGGTGGGCGTACTGACGCCGCAGACACTGCTGAAAGGTTGGCGTTACGCGATCATGGCAATCTTCGTGATCGCCGCCGTCATCACGCCAAGTGGCGATCCGTACTCGATGCTGGCGCTGGCCATCCCGATGTCCGTGTTCTATCTGATCTCGATCGTGATCGGTTTGATCTTCCAGAAACGCAAGCGTGCCGCGGAAGCGGCCGCCGGCTGACACGATCAGGTCGTGAACGCACGCCGGGCTGAGTTGATCGCCCACTACGGCTTTCCGTTCGACGACTTCCAACTGCGCGCGCTCGATGTGCTCGACGACGGGCATTCGGTGCTCGTCGCAGCACCGACAGGCAGCGGTAAGACGGTGGTCGCCGAGTACGCGATCGATGTGGCGATCGCAGAAGGACGTCGGTCGTTCTACACCGCGCCAATCAAGGCGCTGTCGAACCAGAAGTATCACGACCTGGTCGCCCGGCTCAATCCGCCGAACGTCGGCCTGCTCACCGGCGACAACTCCATCAACGGCGACGCGCCGGTGGTCGTGATGACGACCGAGGTGCTGCGCAACATGATCTACGCGCGCAGCCCTGCGCTGGACGACCTCGCCGTGGTGGTGCTCGACGAGGTGCACTTCCTGCAGGACACCTATCGAGGCCCCGTCTGGGAAGAAGTCATCATCCACCTTCCGACGCGGGTGCGACTGGTGTGCCTGTCAGCGACGGTCAGCAATGCGGCCGAGTTGGCCGAGTGGATCTCGACCGTGCGTGGCCCGACAACGGCGATCGTCGAGGAGCGACGTCCGGTGAAGCTCGACAACCTCTACTTGATCGGCGACAAGACGCACGAGCGCATGCATCTGCTCCCGACGCTCGTCAACGGTCGGATGAACAGCGACGCCGCTCGGCTCGACGAAGAGGCGGCTCGCAGCGCGAAGGGCAGCCGTCCTCGTCGCGGTGCGGCGCAGGCTCGACGTCGGCTCTTCACGCCGTCTCGCCTCGAGGTCGTCGACATCTTGGAGCAGCACCGGATGCTGCCCGCGATCTACTTCATCTTCAGCAGGAACCAATGCGACGAGGCCGCCAAGGCCGTGATGGCGGCCGGTACCCGACTGACGACGGGCGCCGAGCGCGACCGCATCCGGGAGATCGTCGACGCACGCTTGGGTGCCATCGATCCTGCGGACCTTGCCGTGCTCGGCTACAGCACGTTCCTCGGCCAACTCGAGGCCGGGGTCGCCGCGCACCACGCCGGGATGGTCCCGCCCTTCAAGGAAGTGGTTGAGGCGTGCTTTGTCGAGGGATTGGTCAAGGTCGTGTTCGCCACTGAGACGCTGGCTGTGGGGATCAACATGCCCGCCAAGACAGTCATCATCGAGAAGCTCTCGAAGTTCACCGGCGACCATCATGCGTTCCTGACGCCAGGGGAGTACACCCAACTCACTGGTCGCGCAGGCCGTCGAGGGATGGACGACCTCGGCTACGCCGTGGTGTTGTGGAGCCCGTTCGTGCCGTTCGATCAGGTCGCGGCCCTCGCCGGCAGCCGAACGTTCCATCTCAACTCCGCATTCCGGCCGACGTACAACATGGCTGCAAACCTGGTGCGCTCCTACACCAGCGAACGCGCTCACCACCTGCTCAACCTGTCGTTCGCGCAATACCAGGCGGATGGCGACGTCGTTCGCATCGAGGCCAGGCTGGATCGGCGTCAGACCCACCTCGCCGATCTGCTCCAGCGGGCGCAGAGCCCGTACGGAGACATCGACGAGTACCGCCGCGAGTTGAAGGCGCCGGCGCAACCAGCGCCCGGCGGAGCAGCCGGTCGCGACGACCTGGTGACACTGGCGTTGATGAAGCTGCGTCCGGGTGATGTGATCTACGCAGAGAAGGCTCGCTACGCGGGTCGGGTTGCGGTGCTCTCGAGTGCGCACCGCAAAGGCGGGATGCGTGTCACGGGCCTTACGGCACGTCGCGATCTGGTGATGTTGACCGCGCTCGACTTCGACGAGCCTCCGCGCGTGCTGGGCAGGATCCAGTTGCCGACGGACTACGCGCCAAACCGTCACGACTTCCAGAAGGCCGTGGTGCGCCTCCTGGAGCAGGTCACGCTGGCGCCACACTCCAAGCGGGCGCGCCGCGCAGTCGAGGTGATGCAAGACGGTTCGCATCCTGTCGAAGTCGATCCGGAGCTCGACGAGCGCCTGAAGGCAGCAGCGCAGGCCGAGCGTGTGGCACGCGAGATCGAAGAGTTGCGCACCCGTGTGCGCACTCGGAGCCAGTCGGTTGCCCGCGACTTCGACCGCGTGCTGCGCGTTCTCG
The DNA here is from genome assembly GCA_040006755.1 of Ilumatobacteraceae bacterium. Taxonomy (GTDB): domain Bacteria; phylum Actinomycetota; class Acidimicrobiia; order Acidimicrobiales; family Ilumatobacteraceae; genus JAENVT01. Next base: position 17,642 of record JBDTWJ010000050.1, read on the forward strand.
AGAACTGGGGCTACATCGACGGCTGGGCGTTGACCGATGCCGGCAAGATCCTGGCGCGAACGTTCCACGAATGCGACCTGTTGATCGTCGAATGCCTACGTCAAGGATTGATCGACGGTCTTGAACCAGCGGCGCTCGCCGGGCTGGTATCCGTGTTCGTCTACGAGCATCGCAGTCCTGAAGCGCCCCCCGCTGCGTGGTTCCCATCGCCGACCGTGCGCAAGCGTTGGCAGCGGATCGCCGAGATCAGCTACGAACTCGAGGAGATCGAGGAGGAAGCCGGCTTATCGGTGCACCGACCACCCGATCCAACGTTCGTCGCGGTCGCCTACGCATGGGCCGCCGGCGAGGGGTTCGCCGAGGTCGTCGAAGCAGAGGAGTTGTCGGGCGGCGACTTCGTGCGAACCATGAAGCAGTTGATCGATGTCCTGCGTCAACTGGCCCTCGTTGCGCCAGAAAGCGAAACGCGTCGCAATGCGGAACTGGCGGCAGATCAGTTGTTCCGTGGAGTCGTCGCGGCCTCGAGCGCCATCGAGGTCGAGGACGTCGCGGAGGTCGCGGAGCCGTCACCCGACCCGGACGCAGTGACAACATCGGAGACGTTCGAGCAACGCGATGACGATCCGCAAGGGTGAGCCGTGGGGCGAAGCGGCGGTGTGCCCAGCCGACCTTCGAGTGGTATCGACCGACCGAGACGCGCGTGATTGGGTGATCTGGCATCGCACACGAGATCAACAGGTTCGCGATCTGGGCATAGCAGGCGGCGACCTGGCGCGGACGTGCGGGGGAGCAACGGCCAGTCGTCCGGCGTCTGCAAAGGTCACCGTCGATGCAATGCAGGTAATCCTCGACGACGGGGAGCCGACTTGGGGGGTCGCTCACGTCGTCGCCCGCCGCCAATGGCTGCACGACGAGTTGGCCATGGTGATGAACGCCCAGTTCTACGGTGCGTACGATGTCGCGCCGCGGTCGCATCCCAACGACGGCAAGGTCGACGTGCTGCGCGTCGATGCCGCCATGGGTTGGCGAGAACGGCTGCATGCTCGCAGTCGGGCGCGCACCGGAATGCACCTTCCACATCGGCATTTGTCGATGCGATCTGCGAGTCAGGTCGATCTCCATTTCGACCAACCAATGGTCGTGTGGGTCGATGGTGTGCGTTGCGGAACGGCAGGGCGGCTGCGGGTCACTGTCGAGCCCGACGCGTTCATTGCCTATGTCTGAATTGCCCCCGTGTATGGTCGAACAACATGCAAGCATGGATCCTCGACGAGTCGCCCGGCGCCTATCGGTGGGGGTCGATCGATCCGCCGCAGCTTTCGCCCGATGACGTCGAGATCCGCGTTGTCGCCAGTGCACTGAATCACATGGATCTCTGGGTGACGCGGGGTGCGCCGAAGCCACCCCTCCCACATGTGCCGGGCTGCGACGTGGCCGGCGTGGTCGCCGCCGTCGGCGCTGACGTCACGACGATCGCGGTCGGTGATGAAGTGGTAGTCAACCCTGGGGTTTCGCCGGTCGTTGACATCGAGAAGTGGGGCAATGACAGCCCGATGGGTCCTGGGTTCATGATCTACGGTGAGCACTGCTGGGGTGGGCACTCCGAGATGGCTATCGCACCGGCGCGCAATGTTCGAAAGCGGCCCGCGTCACGGACCTGGGCCGAGTGCGCGGCATTCCCGCTCGCTTACCTGACGGCGTATCGCATGCTACGACGAGCGCGGCTGCAATCCGGCGACACGCTGCTCGTCGTCGGCATCGGCTCAGGGGTCTCGTGTGCGGCACTCGCGATGGGCGCGACTATGGGCGCCAGGGTCGAGGTCACCAGCCGTAGCGAACAGAAGCGGTCGCAGGCAGTGGAGATGGGTGCGGCCGCGGCACACGACAGTGCTGCGGCGAAATGGGCAGTCGAGGCCGATGTCGTGGTCGAGAGTGTCGGCCCCGCCACGTGGGACCAGTCGGTCCGATCGCTGAAGCCAGGCGGTCGCATGGTCGTCTGCGGCAGCACCTCCGGTCCCAAGGTCGAGCTGATGTTGCCACGCCTGTTCTTCAAGCAGTTCGAGATCATCGGCTCGACCATGGGCAGCTATGAGGAGTTCGACGCTGTGCTGGCTCTCGTGGATGAAGGGTTACCCGTCACCATCGATCAGCAATATCCCCTCGACGGCTACGAGGAAGCGCTTGCCCGCCTCGAGCACGGCGAACAGCTCGGAAAGATCGTGCTCACCCACGAAGGGAGCTGACCATGGATGTCGAAGCACTGAAGATGGCCGTATGCGACGAGGTCGACCGGTTGGCCGATCAGCTGCTGCACGCGAGTCACGAGATACATGCTCACCCCGAGCTCAACTTCGAGGAGCACTTCGCTCACGATCTCCTGGTCGATCAGCTGCGGTCCGCGAACCTCGATCCAACGCCGCATGCGTATGGAGTCGATACGGCGTTCGAGGTATCGGTGGGTGAGAAGGGCTTCAACGTCGCGGTGCTGTGCGAGTACGACGCCCTGCCCGCGATCGGTCACGCGTGTGGTCACAATGTCATCGCCACCGCTGGGCTCGGCGCGGGTCTGGCGGCCGCGGCTGTTGCCGAGCGAGCCGGGGGCATGCTGCGGATCATGGGCACTCCAGCCGAAGAGGGTGGCGGCGGCAAGATCGAGATGGCCAGACGAGGCGCGTTCGAGAAGATCGATGCGGCGATGATGGTGCACCCGGCCGACGCCGATCTGATCTCGATGGACACCATCGCACTGCAGGAACTGCACGTCCAGTATCACGGCAAGGCTGCGCACGCTGCGGCCGCGCCGTGGGAGGGACGCAATGCGCTCGACGCGGCGGTGCTCGGCTACATGAACATCGCTGCACTTCGTCAACACATCCGACCCAACGAACGCATCCATGGTGTGTTCACCAAAGGTGGCGACAAGGCCAACATCGTGCCTGCAGAGACCGCAATGGAGTGGATCGTTCGTTCGGCGACGATCGAGTCTCTGCAGCCACTGAAGCAGCGGGTGATGACATCGCTCGAGAGCGCCGCAACCGCGTGTGCGTGCACCATCGACCACGAGTGGCACGGCCACACGTATGCCGACATGGTCGACAACGGTCCGATGGTCGCTGCGTACGTCTCCAACGCGGCACGTGTCGGACGGACCGTGGTCGATCCCGCGTCGGTTGGTCGCCATGTCGTTGGCAGCACCGACATGGGCAACATCAGCTACTTGGTGCCATCGATACATCCAATGATCAAGGTGGCCGGCGATGGCGTGGCAATTCACACGGTCGAGTTTGCTGAGTGGGCCAGGTCACCAGATGGCGACAAGGCGGTGCTGGATGGTGCGAAGGCGATGGCCATGACCATCGTCGATCTGTGGACGTCGAGCGATTTGCGCCAGGCGACCACAACGGCCTTCGCTCGACGGCCGTCATCGGTCGAGGTGCTCTAGTCGCAGGTCAGGCGCTCGCGTAATGCGGTCGTCGTCGAGCCCCAACCCGTAGGATTTGCATCTGTGACGGTCTACGTGCCCGAGGAGTACACGCCCGCCGAGGCCGACACGTTGAGGCGGTATTTCACCAACCTCGATGGGCCCGTTTTTGCCCTCGTCAATCTTCCCGAGGTGGTCAAGGGGGCACTTTTCGCCCGCTACAGCCGCAGCGCGAAGAGCCTCCGGCGCTTGTTCCTCGACGAATTCGTGGGTGATCTTGACATCAGCGGCGACCACTCCGTCGACGCGACGATCGGTCTCGAGCGCGCTGAAGAACTGTACGAGAAGGTGTTCTTCGAATACGGCGACGACTCCGTTGCCCAACTCGGTGGTGTGCATCTCGCCTGCGAGCAGGCCTCGAACGTTCTCACGAAGGTGCTCGAATGGGGCCGGCTGATGAGCTACCTCGAGCAGAGCACGCGCTACATCGCGTACGACTCGCGCATCGGCGGTCGCTACCGCTTCTATCGCGATCCCGCGGTGCTCTCGAGCCGCTTCGGCACTCGGTACGTCGGCGACATGGATCGACTGTTCGACACGTATTCGTTACTGCTCACCAAGGTCACCGACCACATACGCGCGACGGTCGACCGAGACTCCGGCGACAGCGATTTCGTCTTCCGTCAGGCCACTCGGGCCAAGGCGCTCGATGCGGTTCGTGGCGTGTTGCCGGCTGCGTCACTTTCGAACGTCGGCATCTACGGCAGCGGTCAAGGCTTCGAGAGCCTGCTGCTGCGCATGC
>JBDTWJ010000051.1:0-21791 GCA_040006755.1 Ilumatobacteraceae bacterium
CGTGAAAGGAGTCGCCCGCTCGGCTGCCATCGGCGCAAGGGTAGCGGGCGCACCCTCTCGTCACCCGTCGCCCGATATGGTGCGAGCGATGGATTTCGGCGCACCAACGCGGGCTCAACCGGTGCCGGCAGCGCAACTCCCACCTCCTCCCCCGCCGCCCCCCGCCGGCTTTGCAGCTCCCGCCGCAGGGCCGACGAGCTTCGTGGATCCGACGTTGGCAGTTCCGCCGAAGATCGCCGGGCGACTGACTCAGGCATGGAGGTTTGCGTTCACGTTCGGCTGGGCGGCAATCGTCGTCGGCTACGCGGCTGTATGGGAATCCTCGCGGGTCATCGGGCTGTCGACCTGGTGGCTCGGCCCCGACTCCGAACCACGACTGCTGCTGATGCAACTGCTGCCGTTCTACGGTCCGCTCCTCGTCACGATCGCGGCAATCTCCAATTTGCGGAATCTGCCCTACCTCGGGATCGTCGTTGCTGTCATCAATGCAGCAATCGGCGCGGGCGATCTCGGCAGAGTCCGTTGGATTGCGACGGTCGAACTCGTGCTGGCAGGCGCAGCGTTGTGCATCAGCGTTGCGTCGTTGGCCGGCATGTACCGACCTGCGCGCGCATATCCCGTTACGTGAACTTGCGGTCCTTCTCCACCACCACGACGCCGCGATCGCTGATGGCGAACTCGGCTCGGTCTGCATCCTCGTCGTGACCGATCGAGCGGCCAGCAGGAATGACGACGTTCTTGTCGATGACACAACGATGCAACTGTGCGCCGGGCCCGACACGCACACCCGGAAACAGAATCGACTCGCTGACAACCGCTGACGCGTCGACGTAGGTCTCCGGGCCGAGGATCGAGCGCTCGACCGTTCCACCCGACACGATCGACCCTGCGCACAGCAGGCTGTTGTCGATCACCGCCCGTTCGCCCCCTGGTCCATGATCGATCTTCGCCGGAGGAAGTGGTGGATGATGGCTGTACACCGGCCATTGGGCGTTGTACAGACTGAAGGGTGGCACAGGCGCTATCAGATCCATGTTGGCCTCGTAGTACGCGTCGAGGCTTCCGACATCGCGCCAGTAGCCGCGTTCATGCTGGGACTGACCGGGGATCACGTTGGTCGAGAAGTCGTACATCTGGGCCACTCCTGCGCGGGTCAGCGCGGGGATCACGTCGCCACCGATGTCCGTCGCTATGGCATCGGTTCCGGTCGGGCTCACGATGTCGATCAGTGTCTGTGCGTCGAAGACGTAGTTGCCCATCGATGCAAGGACGCGTGATTTGTCGCCTGGCATCGCCGGCGGGTTTTCCGGCTTCTCGTGGAAGGCGATGATCTTGCCCGCAGCGGACGCTTCGATGATGCCGAACTGCGATCCCTCGGCTATCGGAACCGGGATGGCGGCGACCGTGACTCCTGCTCCGACCGACTGATGATGATCGACCATCTGCCGCGGATCCATGTGATAGATGTGATCGGCGCCGAAGACACAGACGATGTCGGGTCGTTCGTCGCTGATGAGGTTGAGGTTCTGGTAGACCGCGTCGGCCGAGCCACTGAACCACTGCGGACCCCTGCGCATCTGGGCTGGCACCGGCGTGACGTAGTTGCCGAGCATTGTTGAGAACCGCCAGGTCTGGCTGATGTGGCGGTCGAGACTGTGGCTCTTGTACTGCGTCAGCACGACGATCTTCAAGTACCGCGCATTTGCAAAGTTCGACAGCACGAAGTCGATGATGCGGTACGTCCCGCCGAAGGGCACCGCCGGTTTGGCCCGGTCGGCAGTCAAGGGGGCGAGGCGCCTGCCCTCTCCCCCCGCGAGCACCACCACGAGAACCTTGGGTTCAGCCATGCTGCCGCAGGTTAGACGTTTGTCGCCGGCGACTCGGCGAGCAGGCGCTGGTACCAGTCGATGTGCACCGCAGCGGGACGCTTCCACGACCAATCAACGTGCATGCCACGTCGCTGCATCGCCGCCCGACGCCGCGGTTGCGAATATGCCCTGACCATGCGATGCAAACCGTCCATCAGCGCCACCGACGTCGCGTCGGGCGCAATCACACCGGTGCCGCGCGTCGGAACCTGATCGACGTCGACGACCGTGTCGTGCAGCCCGCCGACATCGGTGACCAGTGGCAGCGTGCCGTATCGCAGCGACTGCATCTGCGCCAATCCGCACGGCTCGAAGCGGCTCGGCATGGCGAACACGTCGGCGCCGGCGAACAGTTGATGGGCCAACGTTTCGTCGTATCCGCGCACGAACGCGACTTGCTGCGGATGCACTGTCGCCGCAGCGGTCAACGCGTCGGCCAGGCCTTGCTCACCGTCGCCGAGCACGATCAGTGTCACGCCTAGATGCTTCAGGTACGGCGTCAGTGGGAGCAGCAGGTCGACCCCCTTCTGTTCGACGAGGCGGGTGACCATCGTCAGCAATGGCCCGCCGCCGTCGACGAGTCCGTAGCGCGCCAGCAACTCACCGCGCATCACAGTCTTTGGACTGACGTCCTTCGACGAGTAGTTGACCGACAGGTGGCGATCGGTCTGCGGGTCCCACTCGGCGAGGTCGATTCCGTTGAGAATTCCGACGAGCCGGTCACCGCGCTCACGTAACGGCGCGTCGAGCCCGAACCCGCCCGTCGGTGTGGTGATCTCGGATGCGTAGTGCGGACTGACAGCGACGATGAGATCGGCCAGCCGGATGCCGCCGAGCAACGGGTTGCAATCGCCCCATTGCTCGAACGCAGCGGCGTAGAACGGCAGCGTTTTCAGCCAACCGGGGTTCGTGCGTCCTTGATAGCCCAGCGTGTGGATGGTCAAGACCGTGGGCGGAGGCTCGGCGAGGTGACCCAGCACAGCGCACGTATGCCAGTCGTTGAGATGCAGCACATCGGGTGCGACGTCTGTCGTGAGCGCCGCGACTGCAGCGGAGAACGACATGAACCGTCGATCGTTGTCGGGCCAGCCTCCGCCATCGGGCTGCAGATACGGGTGGCTCTTACGGATGCCGAACGCGTCGACAAGCGTGATCTCGCCGATGCCGGCCAGCATGCCGGTACGTGCCGTGGCCGGCGCGGCCCACTCGGGCACGTCGAGCCTTCGGACGCTGGCATGTTCGAGTTTGGTGGCGAAGTAGTCGGGCAGCACCACCTGCACGTCGACGCCCTGACGACGCAGTTCGGCCACAAGACCCGCCGCCGCCGCGGCGAGTCCGCCGACTCTGGCCAGCGGGGCGAACTCCGCCGTTGCGAACAACACCTCCACGTGCCGCAGCGTAAACCACAACGCCGGTAGCGTCTCGGGTCTATGTCGAAGGTGTTGACCACACTGCCAAAGGGCGAGCGCGTGGGGATCGCGTTCAGCGGCGGGCTCGACACGTCCGCCGCAGTCGCGTGGATGCGCCACAACGGCGCGCTGCCCTACGCGTACACGGCCGACCTCGGTCAGGTCGACGAGCCCGACCTCAGCGGTGTGCCCGCTCGAGCCGAGCAATACGGCGCCGAGTTGGCACGACTCATCGACTGCCGCGCCGAACTGGTCCGCGAAGGGCTCATGGCGTTGCAGTGCGGCGCGTTCCACATCGGCACGGCGGGCAAGACCTACTTCAACACCACACCACTCGGGCGTGCGGTCACAGGAACGCTGCTGGTTCGGGCGATGCACGACGACGGCGTCGACATCTGGGGTGACGGCAGCACGTACAAGGGCAACGACATCGAGCGCTTCTATCGCTACGGCCTTTTGGTCAACCCCAACCTGCGCATCTACAAGCCGTGGCTCGACAACGACTTCGTCAACGAGCTCGGTGGACGCAAGGAGATGAGCGAGTTCCTGATCGCTCACGACCTGCCGTATCGCGACAGCACCGAGAAGGCCTACTCGACCGACGCCAACATCTGGGGCGCCACGCACGAGGCAAAGTCGCTGGAAGAGCTCGGCACGTCGATGGACATCGTGGAGCCGATCATGGGGGTCGCGCACTATCGCGACGACGTGCAGATCGCCGCGGAGACCGTCGCGGTCGGCTTCAACGAGGGCTGGCCGGTCACGCTCAACGGCGGTGAGTTCGCCACCCAGATCGAGTTGGTGCAGGAGGCCAACACGATCGGTGGCCGTCACGGACTCGGCATGAGCGATCAGATCGAGAACCGCATCATCGAGGCCAAGAGCCGCGGCATCTACGAGGGGCCCGGCATCGCCCTGCTGCACATCGCGTACGAACGGTTGGTGAGCGCGATCCACAACGAGAACACCATCGAGAACTACCGCACGATGGGCCGCCGACTCGGTCGACTGCTGTACGAGGGGCGATGGTTCGACCCGCAGAGCCTCATGCTCCGCGATCCGCTGCTGCGCTGGGTCGGTGCTGCGATCACCGGCGAGGTCACGCTGCGACTACGCCGCGGCGACGACTACTCCATCCTCGACACCACCGGCCCCCACCTGACGTATGCACCCGACCGCCTCAGCATGGAGAAGGTCGACGACGCTGCATTCGGTCCGCTCGACCGCATCGGGCAGTTGACCATGCGCAATCTCGACATCGACGACAGCCGCAGCAAACTCGACGTGTACCGCAAGGCGGGCACACTGGGCAGCGGCGGTCTGATGAAGCTCAACGACGGGTCGAACGACTAACCCAATTGCCTGCTGCTATGCGGTGATCTGCGCAACGATTGCGGCCAGCAGTCGAGCGCGATCGATCATCGTGTCGACCAAGACGAACTCGTGGTCGGCGTGAGCACCGCCACCGATCGCCCCGAGGCCGTCGAGCGTCGGCACGCCGAGTGCCGCAGTGAAGTTGCCATCACTCCCACCACCGACAGCGACGCCGGTGATCGCTGCGAGCCCCTCAACTGCGGCAGCCGAGGCGGCGATGGCGAACAGCGCTGTCGAGGCGGACTCCGGCATCGGCGGCCGCTCGAGACCGCCCGATACCTCGACGGCCGCGCCGGGGACGTCGGATGACAGCGTCGACATCAGGTGCTCCACGCGCTCCTTCTCGCCCGCGACATTGACACGGGCGTCAACTCGAACGCGTGTCATTGCGGGCACGACGTTGTCGGCAGTGCCGGCAGCAGCAACCGTCGGCGTCACCGTCGTGCCCTTCTTTGGATCGCCAAACGTTGCGATTCGTGTGATGAGTTGCGCGGCGGCAACGAGCGAGTTGATCCCTTTCTCTGGCTCGAGGCCGGCGTGCGCAGCCTTGCCGTGAACCAAAACTTCGAATGTGCCCGTGCCTTTGCGCGCTGTCTTCAACGCACCACCATCGGCGCTCGGTTCCATCACCAGCACGGCCCCACAGGCAAAGGCACGTTCTTCGATCAACGCTCGCGAGGCCTTCGAGCCGACCTCCTCGTCGGCGGTGATCAGCAACTCGACCCCGTCGAGATCGTCGAGCAGCGATAACGCATGGATGGCCAGGACGATGCCACCTTTCATGTCGAAAACTCCGGGTCCCGTAGCGCGGCCACCGTCGACTCTGAACGGCCGGGTCGCCAGGGCTCCTATCGGGAAGACGGTGTCGTGGTGACCGACGATCAGCACCTTCGACGACTGTCCGAACCGGGTGTGCACATGCGGACCGGCCTCGCTGTCGATCAATTCGGCGTGGCGACCGAGCCGGCGCTCGATCACATCGCGGACGGCAGCCGCCGATCGCGTGATGGCATCGATGTCGTTCGACGGCGACTCGATCGACACGAGGTGTTCGAGATCGGCCAGCATCGAGTCAAGGGAGAGCACGAACCCATTGTGCTTGATCCGCCCGCGCATATCCCCAGGCTGGCATCGCTAGCCATGTTTGAGGGTTGCCAGTCCAAGCAGAATGATGCCGATCCCGGCGGTCTGGGCAACGGTCAACCGCTCACCCAGCAGCGCCAGTCCGATCGCGACCGAGATCAGGGCTTCGATGCCGAGGCCGATCACGTACGTCGTGCTGAGCCCGCCGCGATCGACCGCTCTGGCCAGAAATCCTGCGCCGACGACAAAGCATGCGGCGATGATGACGCTCGGCCAGAACTTGGTGAACCCGTCCGACACGCCCATGAACGCGCCGCCGATGCTGAACGCCACCGAGCCCATGATGATCGTCGCCACGGCACCACCCGTCCTTTCGCGTTCCGGCGACCGGTCCTGGAGGAATCAGTCGCCGTCACCCTTCGTGGATACGTGACACTTGGCTCAGCCAACCTCGAACGGTTGACGGGTAGCGCTACCACTACTCGTTGCCGATGACGGCGTGATCCAATGTGCGGATGACACGACGTGACGAGCTCGCCGCCTTCCTGCGTGCCCGCCGCGACGCCGTCTCGCCCACCGATGTCGGTCTGCCCGCCGGCCGGGCGCGTCGCACGAAGGGCTTGCGACGCGAGGAAATCGCGATGCTCGCCGGCGTGTCAGTCACGTGGTACACGTGGCTAGAACAAGGCCGTCCGATCAACGCCTCGGTCGATGTGCTCGCTGCGTTGGCGCGCGCCCTGCGCCTCGACGACGCGGAGCGTCAGCACCTGTTGGCCTTGGCGACGCGCGCTCCGCTGGAGCCGATCGAGACCGTCGAGCACGCTCCCGATGCGTTGGTGCGACTGATCACCTCGATGGAACCGGCACCCGCGTACGTGCTCGGACCGCGGTGGGACTTCCTAGCGTGGAATCGCCCGCAGTCGCTGCTCTATCCGCTGATCGATCGGCTCGCCGACGACGAGCGGAACCTGTTGTGGGTGGTGTTCGCCGAGCCCAATGCCCGAAGATTGCTGGTCGACTGGCCGGATCAGGCGCGACGGATCATGGCCGAGTTTCGTTCCGGTACGGCCGCGATCCGCAACGATACGCGACTGCTCGATCTGGTTGATCGGCTGGTGTCGGCCAGTCCCGAGTTCGCCGAGTGGTGGCCGCAACTCGATGTCGCTCAGTTCCAGACACGGCTGCGCCGTTACCGTCACCCTCGGGCCGGCGACCTGGTGTTCGAATACCAACAGCTGACCCCCAGTGAGTGGCCAGGCCTGCGAGTGGCCTGCCAACTACCCGTTCCCGGCGACGACAGCGCTGCCCGCTTAGCAGCCTGGCGCAACATAGCCTGACCGGGTTCGACCAAGGTGCGATGAGAGATGAGCCGCCCGAGACCGCACATCTCTCATACCGCCCATGATGCCCGGACGAGCGATGAGAGATGAGCCGTCCCAGCCCGCGCTTCTCTCACACCGCCAGCAGCGGACGACGACCCGCCACCAGCGCAGCGCCGGTAACCTCGAACGGCCATGAACGAGATCGCCGAGGCCAAACGCCGTCGCACCTTTGCGATCATCAGCCATCCCGATGCCGGCAAGACGACCCTGACCGAGAAGTTCCTCCTGTACTCCGGCGCGGTACAAGAGGCCGGCGCAGTGCACGCGCGCGAGGGCCGTCGTTCGGCCCGCAGCGATTGGATGGAGCTCGAGCAGCAACGCGGCATCTCGATCAGTTCAACGGTGATGCAGTTCCCGTACCGCGAGCACATCATGAACCTGCTCGACACACCGGGACACCGCGACTTCTCGGAGGACACCTACCGCGTCCTTTCGGCAGTCGATGCCGTTGTGATGGTGCTCGACGCCGCGAAGGGCATCGAGGCCCAGACGCTGAAGCTTTTCCAGGTCTGCCGTTCGCGCAACCTGCCTGTGATCACGTTCCTCAACAAGTACGACCGCCCAGGCCGCGAGCCGTTCGAACTGCTCGACGAGATCGAGAAGCAGATCGAACTCCGACCAACACCTGTCACCTGGCCGGTAGGCGACGGCGATGCATTCCAAGGTTTGATCGATCGCCGCACTGGTCGCTATACCAAGTTCACACGAACCGCGCGTGGCGCATCGGCAGCCGCTGAAGAGACCACCGATCTCGACATCGCGAGTGCCGCTGGCTCCAGCGAGTATCCAGCGGCCTGGAAAGCGGCCCTCGACGAATGTTCGTTGCTCGACGCGATCGGTGCCGATGTCGACATACCGTCCTTCCTCGCCGGTCAATCGACACCGGTCTTCGTCGGATCGGCGCTGACCAACTTCGGAGTGCGGATGTTGCTCGACGCTGTCATCGAACTGGCACCGTCACCATCACCACGTGTCGATCGCGCCGGCGCACCACACGCGCTCGAGAGTCCGTTCTCGGCGTTCGTCTTCAAGGTGCAGGCCAACATGGACCCCTCCCACCGCGACCGGATCGCGTTCGCTCGTATCTGCTCGGGACGATTCGAACGCGGCATGAGCGTGACCAACCATCGGACAGGCCGTGACATCACCACCAAGTACGCAACGACGGCGTTCGGTCCCGATCGCGAGACGGTCGACGAGGCGTTCCCCGGCGACGTCGTCGGCCTGGTCAACGCCAGCGGCGTGCAGTTGGGTGACACCCTGTACGACGCCGGCTACGCCGGACTTGCCGTTGAGTACCCGCCGATCCCGCGGTTCTCGCCCGAGGTCTTCGCCAAGGCGCGTCCCCTCGACAATGGCCGCTTCAAGCAGTTCCGCAAAGGACTTGCACAGCTCGACGAGGAAGGTGTTGTACAGGTGCTGCGCGATCCCGACTTCGGGGACTCGGAGACGATCCTGGCAGCGGTCGGCGAGCTGCAGTTCGAAGTGTTCGCCTACCGGCTGGGCAGCGAGTTCGGCGCACCCACCGAAATCCTCTCGGCGCCGTACCAGGCAATCCGCCTGACCGACAAGGAGTCGAGCGACCGACTCCGCCGAATCGGCGGGATCCGCATCCTCACCCGCGGCGATGGCGCGTTGGTCGCGCTGTTCGAGAATCGCTACCGGTTGCAACGACTGGAGAGCGACGAGCCCGAGTTGACGCTGCTGCCGATCATCGCCGGCTAGCCCTTCGCAGCTAACCCCGCGACATCGCGAAGTACATGCCGACGTCGCCGCAGATCACGAATCCGAGGCGCTCGCACAGTCGCACCGCGCGACTCTGCTTCTCGACATGTAAACGCATGGCCCGGCCGAGGCGATCCGCCTGAGACATCACACCGCGCAGCACGCTGGTGCCGATGCCGTGACCGCGATAGAGCGGCAGGAGAGACACATCGATGACCTCGATGTGTCTGCCGGAGGTATCGATGATCAACCGGCCGGCCGGTTCCTCCTCGACGAGGACGATCTTGCGCTCGGCATCGGGGTGATCGAGTCGGATCGACATCGACTGCGCACGGAACTGCATGCCGACCAAACCATCGAACACCTCGGGCCCGAGCGGACGCAGATCGTCACGCGTCGATGCGTAGAGGTAGCGCTCGAAATCGAGGTCGTCCGGCGCCGCCGGACGGAGTTCAAAAGCAAGCGTGGTGGTCATCGACCAACCTCGCTGTCGTCGTATTGTCCGACCCTGCCATGTACAGCCACTGTTGTCCCCGAACACACCTAGCGGAGGGAGCCGCGGTGCGTCGTAACACTGCCCGCGACCGCGCTCAGTGTCAATGGGGTCGCACTAGGTCATTCGACCTATTTCAAACTGGCGTCTTGGGATGTGTTGCGCTTGAGAGCCGCAGCGAGCAACGATTTCTCGTCTCGCCCAGCGGAACTGCGCCCGCGAGGGTGATCCTTCCCGAGATTCGAAAGACGTGTAAATCCGATTACTTCAGTCAACAACAACGGTTCGCCCACGAGACGCTCGTTGCGGGCGGTGCCGGCCGGAATGTCGTCGTCGCTGAGCGGCCAGACGTCGATCGAACGACGCAGCTCACTGACCTCGCGCGGCGAACTCGACGGATGCGTCGGACAGCACAGTGCGAAGCGTGTCGGCGATGAACGACAGCTCCTCCTCGCCGGCGATCAGTGGTGGCGACAGAGTGATCACCGGTTCTGCACGATCGTCGGCTCGACAGATCAAACCGGCCTCGTACAGCCGAGGCGACAGGTATCCGCGCAGCAGCCACTCCGACTCTGCGCTGTCGAACGATCCCTTCGTGGCCTGATCGCTGACCAGTTCGATAGCACGGAAGTAACCCTCACCACGCACATCGCCGACCAGCGGGATGTCGCGCAACCCGTCGAGGAGCTTCGTGAATCGGTCTTCGTGGGCCAGGACATTCCCGCACAGGTCTTCGCGCTCCAAGATGTCAAGGTTGGCATTGGCGACGGCGCAACAGACAGGGTGCGCGCCGAACGTCTGACCGTGCAGGAAGAGATTGGGGTCGTCGAGGAACGGTTCGGCGATGCGATCGGAGATCATCACACCGCCGAGTGGTGCGTATCCGGAGGTGACACCCTTCGCGAACGTGATGAGGTCGGGCTGGTAGCCGTAGCGATCCGAGCCGAACATGTGGCCGAGCCGGCCGAACGCGCAGATCACCTCGTCGCTGACGAGCAGCACGCCGTATTGGTCGCAGATCTCGCGGATCCGTGCCCAATATCCCTCGGGAGGAGCGAACGCCCCCCCGGTGTTCTGCAGCGGCTCCATGAACACCGCAGCGACCGAATCGGCACCCTCCATCTCGATGCGCAACGCCAGATCATCAGCGCATCGCAACGTGCACGCGTCGAGGTGCTGGCAATCGTGACATCGATAGCGGTACGGCGTCTGCACCTTGATGGCACCCGGCATCAACGGCTCGAACGGGATCTTGATCGACGGCACGCCGGTGACGCTCAGCGCGCCGATGGAGGTGCCGTGATATGCGAGATACCGCGAGATGACCTTGGTCCGCGATGGCTGGCCGATCAGCTTGAAGTACTGACGGGCCAACTTGATAGCCGTGTCGACAGCCTCGCCGCCGGAAGGAGTCAGGAACACACGATTGAGGTCACCCGGAGCAAGTGCCGCGAGGCGGGTGGCCAGTTCAATCGCGGGCTCGTGGGCGAAAGACCACACCGGGAAGTAGCCGAGTTTTGCGGCCTGCTGGGCAGCAGCCTCGCCGAGCTCGGCGCGACCATGGCCGGCTTGCACGGTGAAGAGTCCCGAGAGACCGTCGAGGTAACGCTTTCCCTGCTGATCCCAGACATAGCAACCCTCGCCGCGGGCGATGATCGGCACGTCGGTATCTGAATACGCACCGAGACGCGTGAAGTGCATCCACAGATGCCGCTTGGCGCGGCCAGAGAGGTCGGATGGTGGGAGATCGGACACGGCGGCAGACTACGACGGAGTCACAGGGTCGTCGCACCCTCGTCATCGACGACATCCGGATATGGTTCGATCAATGGACCAACAACTGCCGATCCTGTTCTTCGATCATCCCCTTCCCGACGCCTACCGAGACCTGGTCGAGGGACGCGCGATCGTCGTTGGCCCCGACGACGCCGAACTCGCCACGGCGCACGCCGTCCTCGCTGGTGCGAAGCGAGCCTGGAACGCGGAAGCGTTCGCTCTGAGCCCGACGATGAAGGTCATCTCTCGCATCGGCATCGGATACGACAACGTCGACGTGGCAGCAGCGACGGCGGCGGGCGTCATCGTGTGCAACGCGCCCGACGCGCCGTCGGTCTCGACAGCCGAGCACACGCTGATGTTGATGCTCGCCGTGGTCAAGAACCTGCCGGCACAGGCCGACCGTGCCCGCGAAGGTCTGCCGGGGGCGACCACGGGTACTGCGCTCGAACTCGACGGCGCGGTGTTGGGCCTCGTGGGTTACGGCCGCATAGCACGCCGGGTCGGCCTCGCGGCAACGGCGATGGGGATGAGAGTGCTGGCCGCCGATCCGTATCTCACCGAGGCGCCGGGCTGTGAGCTCGTCGGCCTCGATCGTGTTTATGGCGAGTCAGACGTCATCTCGTTGCACGCTCCCGCGGTAGCAGATACTCGCCACATGATCAACGCTGGATCTCTCGCCGCGATGAAGCGTGGCGTCTACCTCGTCAACTGCGCGCGTGGTGGCTTGGTCGACCAAGACGCCCTCCTCGCCGCTCTCGATTCCGGCCAAGTCGCCGGTGCCGGACTCGACGTCACCGATCCAGAGCCACTTCCACAGGCTCATGCGTTGCTGGTGCATCCCAGCGTCATTGTCACGCCGCACGTGGCCTCGGCGACCGTCGCAGGTCGGCGACGTCTGTATTCGCACGCCATCGACAACGCCCTGAACGTGTTGGCGGGGCGTGACGCAACTATCGTCATCGCCTAGATCGGCGAAGAACTTCCTCGCGCCAGGTGCCCACTTACGCGTCAACTTTGCTAGAACCGGGCGATGGACACTTTGCGAACGCAATGGAACGAGGGTCGCAACACACTGGGCGTGTGGCTGGCCAACCCCTCGACGATCACGGCCGAGGCAGCGGCACGAGTCGGATACGACTACGTCTGCATCGACAACCAACACGGCGTCAACGACTATCAAATGACGGTCGCGATGGCTCAGGCCGTGCTGCTGGGCGGTGGCACCCCCATTTGTCGAGTGCCGTGGAACGAGCCCGGCATCATCGGCAAGATGCTCGACGGGGGACTCGAGGGCGTGATTGTTCCAATGGTCAACTCTGCGGCCGAGGCCGAAGCTGTCGTCCGAGCCGGTCGGTACGTGCCGATGGGCGCCCGTAGCTACGGGCCGGTGGTCGCCAGTATGCGCCGGGCCGATCACTACGAATGGTCCACCGATGGAATCGCGCTGATCCCCATGATCGAGACGGTGGAGGCCATCGCCAATCTCGACGAGATCCTCGCGGTGCCAGGCATCGATGCCATTTACGTCGGGCCCGCCGACCTGTCGATCACGCTCGGCCTGCCACCTGGCAACAACGACGGAGAGAGCAAGTTCGACGATGCGTTGGCCACCATCGTGGCCGGTTGCCGCAACGCTGGGATCGTGGCTGGAATCCATTCCACAGCAGCGTTGATCGAGCGTCGTCTCGAGCAGGGCTTCCGAATGATCACGGTCACCAGCGACATGCTGGCGATGAAGGGCTCGCTGGTCGCCGATCTCGCCACCGCCAGAGGAGCCCGTCCCGCCGAAGCCAAATCCGGCGCGATGTACTGAGGTTCCCCCGCGCCTAGCGTTTGTCATCGATCGCTTCCCCGGCGATCAGTCGCTGTAGAACGCCGTCAACTGCTCTGCTTCGTCGGCGACTTCGCGTCGTTGTGCGGGTCGCAGCTTGGCCAACTCGTGGACCTCGACGCGATCGTCGCGCCACCCCCACGTGGCAGCCACGGAGCCATCGACCAACACGGTCCCGACCGATTGCGGGATCTTCGTGTGGAAGATTTTCGTGCGGAACTCCTCGGGAAGGATGCCCGAACGTCGGCAGTGGGCGAGCAGTGTTGCATCCCACGTCGGCAGGAATCGCACCGGCGCGGGAGTGTCCGGATCGGGCATCTCCATGTCGGGCAGATCGATGAGTTTGGCATCGTTCTCGCCCCGGAACCTGACGAGATCCATCGCCGCGGCAACGGGTTCGACACGCGCTCGCGGTACGCCCGACCAAGTGGCCGCATCGGCGAGTGTTGCGGGACCGAAGCCCTGAAGGTAGCGCGTCAACAGCAACCGCAAGCCATCGCGTTCCGATACCTCGACTGGTGGTACCCACTGCTCGGCAAGGCCATAACGATCGGCGCGACGGCGCTCCCACGTCCCCGACGGAGGCACCCGAATGAGGTCCTGCCACAGCCCGGCACCCTCCCAGAAGGGTTTGGTGAAGCCTGCGTGTTCGATCGCCGCGACCAACTGCGTGCTGCGTAGTGGTCCCTTCTTCAACACGTCGCGCAACGCGTCGGCCAGCGCGTCGTACGAGATCTCTGGCAGCTTCCTCCCCTTGGCGATTCGTAGCCACCACTCACGACGGCTCGAACGAATTGCCGCGCAGATGGGCCAGAAGTCGTCGGCCGCGACCATGTGGATGGTGCTGCGCATCAGCGACGCTTGCACCACGGAGTGATCCTCGAGCGACCGTGTCAGAGCAGCGCGTTCGAAATTACGCAGCCGTGTCCACAGACCGACGTACCCCGATGGTGCGTATTGCGTCTGGAGGCCGCCGACGTGTTGCAACGTTGCCGGAATCGACAGGTCAGCCCTGCTCAACAGCAATTGGCGAGCGAGCACGGCACGATTGACCTGGCGAGTGGACAGCGTGCGATCTGACACTGCGTCACCGTACGTCGCGCCGTTGACTGCGAACCGCTTCGGTCGTACGTTGGGTATTCCCCGAGAAGGACAGGAGCACGTCATGGCAGAGATGACGAAGTACCAGCCCGGCACACCGTCGTGGGTCGACCTGGGTACGCCTGATCCCGACGAAGCCAGTCGGTTCTATTCCGATCTCTTCCGATGGACGATCGAGGCCGGTCCTCCAGAGGCGGGCGGTTACCGGATGTGTCTGCTCGACGGCAAGGCCGTTGCCGGACTCGGGCCGCAACAGAACACAGACGTGCCTCCTTACTGGACGACGTACATGACCATCGCCGATGTCGACGAGATCGCTGCGGCTATCACGGAGAACGGCGGCACGATCATCGTCGCACCGATGGATGTGTTGGATGCCGGCCGCATGGCCGTTGCAGCGGACCCCGGCGGAACGACGTTCTCGATCTGGCAACCGGGCATCCATCCAGGTGCGGCGATCGTCAACGAACCCAACACATGGTCCTGGAGCGAATTGATGACTCGTGACCCGGTCCGATCTGTGGAGTTCTACGGCGCGGTGTTCGGATGGGAAGCGCACCTCGTCACTGCCGGTGAGGACGGCGAAGCCAATAACAACAGCCCCCACAACTACACCGAGTTCCATTTGTCAGGCCGGCGAATCGCTGGCATGTTGCCGATGGAGGGCGACACATGGCCGGCAGACATGCCCAACCAGTGGGTGGTGTACTTCGCCGTCGACGATTGCGAAGCCGCTGTCGCCAAAATCGAGGCACTGGGAGGCAGCGTCCTGATGCCGCCGACCGTCGTGCCGCCTGGCATGTTCGCTGCTGTCAAGGACCCGCAAGGTGCCGCGTTCAACGTCATCGCGATGGTCGCCCCGGATACCTGATCTTCCCGGCACTCTGGCAGGTGTCGCGTTCCGAGTGTTTGCGGACACCCCGGGCGAGCTGAAAGCACTCCGATAGGAGGCGGCCTGCACTTTCTGCATGACACGTTGCGATTGCGGCCGTGAGTCAAGATGGGTTCGGAAAGACGCTCAACAGAGCGCTCTCACATGCCGATGAACTCAGCACGATGATCGGGAGGTGAACCAGTGACACGCCAGCGCTTGAGTCTCAGCGAAGGAGATCTCCTCGTGCTGGCGCGTGCACTCGACATCGAGACCGAGACACTGCGCGACGAGCTCGCGCGTCGACCTTGGTACGCCAACGACGTACTACGTCGACCGGAAGTGGTCGACTCGGTGCTCCATGGAACCGGTGCCGAGCAATTCACGGTGTCGCCGTTGCTGTTCTTCGCCGTGCTCATTCATCGCGCCGCCGAAGAACTGTTGTCGAGCGACTGGGTCAACGAATGGGCGGGGCCGGGCTGTCGTCTTCCGGTCTTCGATGTCGAGCCGCTCGTCGAGTTCGCCGACGCGCCGGCTCGTCTGCAGTTCACCGCCCAACTTCTGGCTAGCTTCGCAGTGCCCGAGGCCGCTCCGGTGCCCGCTGACCGGCTCGACCTCGACGAACTCGTCGACTGGCTCGGCGCGGTAGAGCCAGTCGACCACATCGTGCTGCTTCGCCAACTCGGCGACCTGGCCCTGTTCCGCGCTGGCGTGTTCCCCGACGCAATCGGGTCCAAGGCGCTCTCGTCGGCTCAGGCCGAACATCTTGGCAGGTCGGTGCGGATGACCGACGATGAGCTGAACCACCTGGTCGATCACGGCTCGGCGACGCCCGGCCTCGATGCGCTCGAGACGCTGAGTTCTGCGTGGTATCGCGCTGCCGCCGAGAGTTCGCCCACTGCGCCGGTCGTGTTGCGCGACATCGCATGCCGCATCCGCGCGGCGCGGCGTTTCCTCAACTACGCCGCCGACCACTACTTGCATCGCGGCCAGCCAAGTTGGGCTCCGGGTTTCTAGTCCGCGAGGCTGAGCTGCCGCCCATCTAACCGCGCCTCGGCAGGGCGTGACTGATACCGACGAGTTCCCGAAGTCGGTGCACACGTAGCCGTGCAACTTTCCCCGAGACTGTCGAAGAGGCGCATGTCCGTCGAGCGAGATCGAGAAGTTGTGCACCCGCAGCTTCGGCATCTCGCAAATTTCGCCCGCCAACCCTGCGATGAGCGATGAGCCGGAGGCTTCCGCACATCTCTCATCGCGCAGGCCTGGTCTTGAGGTGATGTGAGAGATGTGCGTCGCCGGGCGGCTCATCTCTCATCGCGGTTGTTGTGGTTGCTACTTGATCGCTAACGCGTTTGGCGGAGTCGCCACGCCATGCGGGATATTGAGCGGTGCTGATACGAACAAGCACGCGTACCTGCGGTCTGCCGCACAGTCCTCCGCGAGTTTCGACAGATCGAACATTTCACCAAGGGGAATGCCTAGCATGGGCAACAGCGACGAATGGGCGAAAACCTCGTGCATTCGTTCGGGATGGTTGGCCTTCAGCTCGGCGACCTGCTCGGCGTCTCTGCCCGTGCCCTGGGGCCACACTTCGACGGCAGGATTGTCGGCCCCAATCGCGGCGATGTGGAGGTCCCACAAGAACTCTGCGGTGCGTTCGCCGGACGGCAGACCAGGTGCCTTCAAGGTCGCACGATCGCTGAGCTCGGCGCGCTGGGCCTCGTCGGTCGATGTTTCGTACCACTCCGTCCACCCGGTGCGCATCAGCAACACGTCGCCTGTCTCCAGCGGCGAGCCCTGGGCGTCGAGTGTGGCAAGGATGTCTTCCGGCTCGATCAGGTCGGGCTCTCCGTAACGGATCGGTCGTCCCCGCGACGCTCGCCACCGCCCTACGTCGCACAGGACGGCACGGCCGGCGATGCCGCGACGCGCCCAGTGATCCACACCGTGCTGCGCGTCGGGAACTCCGTCGTAGAACCCGTTCGGCACGTTCTTGATGTGGCGAAAACCATCCCACTGCGACGACGACTGTGTGTTCCACGCGTGCAACACATCGTCGTGACCCGTCGATCGGTCGATCACCTCGTGCGTGTGCCTGCCCCTGCCGAACAGCGGCGGATCAGGGAGGTCCGCAGACCAGTTCAGCGGGAACACGGCTCCGCGCGTGACGAGCTTCGCGGCGGCAACCACCTTGTCGGGAGTCAGCAGATTGAGACATCCGAAATAGTCGGGGCCTCCCGAGCCCAACAGTCCCCAGCTGGCGTGGAGACCATTCACCGTCGGAAGATCGCGGTACGCGGGCAGAGGTGTCATGTGTCGCATCGTACGTGTCGCATCGCGCCGAGATGCCACGATGACAACCGTGATGAACGTTGTAGTTGGCGACGACAGGCGCGAGCGATGCTGGTGGGGCACCTCGGCTCCGGACTACGTCGCGTACCACGACACGGAGTGGGGCTTCGGGGTCGCCGATGATCATCGTCTCTTCGAAAAACTATGTCTCGAAGGCTTCCAGTCGGGCTTGTCGTGGCTGACAATTCTGCGAAAACGCGAGAACTTCCGCGCTGCGTTTGCGGGTTTCGATCCACGAGAGGTCGCCGACTTCGACGAGACCGATGTCGAGCGGTTGCTCGGCGACGCCGGCATCGTTCGGCACCAAGGCAAGATTCGTTCGAGCATCAACAACGCGTCGCGGGCGCTCGAGTTGATCGACGAGTTCGGGTCGATCGCCAACTACATGTGGCCCCACGCAACATTCGACGACGCTCCGACCGAAATTCCGCCGTTGACCCCGACATCGACAGCGATCTCCAAAGATCTCAAGCGGCGCGGCTGGAGCTTCGTCGGACCTACCACCGTGTACGCGTTCATGCAGGCGATGGGTGTGGTCAACGACCATCTCGAGGGCTGTTGGGTGCGACAGCGATCCGAGAAAGCCCGACGCAAGGTCTACCGCGAGCATGGAAAGGGCACGAAATCATGAGCGACTTCGATCGTTTCGAGGCGCTGAGCTTCGACTGCTACGGCACGCTGATCGATTGGGAAACCGGAATCGCCACCGCGCTGCGGCCGTGGGCAAAGCGTAGCGGGATCGAGCTCGACGATCAGGGCTTGATCGCCGCGTTCGGCCGCCACGAGACCCACGTCGAAGATGAGACGCCGAGCGCGTTGTATCCCGTCGTTCTCGGCGAGACGTTGCGACGCGTCGGGGCCGACCTGGGTGCATCGGTCACTGACGACGACGCGGCACAGTTCGGCCAATCGGTGAAGGATTGGCCGGCATTCCCCGATTCGGCCGAGGCGTTGAGTCGATTGGCAACACGTTTCAAACTGATCATCCTCAGCAACATCGATCGTGCATCTTTCGCAGCGAGCAACCCCCGTCTCGGGGTGACGTTCGACGCGATCGTGACCGCAGAAGATGTTGGTACGTACAAACCGCGACCTGGCCATTTCGACGAACTGTTCGCAGAGATCGAACGCCTCGGTGTTGCCCGCGACCGACTCGTGCATGTCGCCGAGAGCCTGTTCCACGATCATCAACCGTCCGCCGCCCTCGGC
Source organism: Ilumatobacteraceae bacterium (assembly GCA_040006755.1). GTDB lineage: Bacteria > Actinomycetota > Acidimicrobiia > Acidimicrobiales > Ilumatobacteraceae > JAENVT01. Next base: position 18,478 of record JBDTWJ010000051.1, read on the forward strand.
CTGCCTTCGGTGTGGATCCACCGCCGTCACGACAAGGGTGGCACTGGTGCAACTGCGACCCCGTCAGGTGAGGTGACGCCGACCTGGCGCTTCACGTCGATGGCCGAGTTCGCTGACGCGGCAGCGCCGCGGTAGAGCGCGGCGAGTTCGGCAGCGAGCGCGGCCAATCGATCGCGCACAGACTGGGGCTCGATCACCTCGACGAGATTTCCGAATCCGGCGAGTTCCGCTGCGATCGAGTACTCGGTGTGGCTGCGGATCTCTACCTCGACCCTGCCGTCGTCGATCGCCATAGCTATGCGCAGGCGCGAGCCCAACGAGTAACGCACCAGCGATACCGCGTGCTGGTGAATGAGCGCACGCACCACGATCGGTAGGCGCACGTGTTCGAGCTCGGTCGTGATCATCTGCCATGCGTCGGCCAACTCGAAGCCGTCGGGCCGCACCATCGGATGTTCGGTCGTCTCCACCGATTGGATGCGGTCGACACGGAAGGTGCGCCGACCCCCTTCGGTCTCGGCGATCAGGTACCACGACCCGCTCTTCGTGGCGAGGCCGAGTGGATGCACCGTGCGCGTGCTCGGCGCACCCTCGCGGGCCACGTAACCGAGAATGATCTGGCGCCCGGCAATCACCGCACTCTGCACCGCATCGAGATGCACCGGCGTCGGCCGTTCGAAGCCGCGCACACCGCTCCATTCCGTCGCATCGTGCACGACCGCAGCCGACGCCGCCTCGGCGCGTTCACGAAATGGTTCCGGGAGAGCGCGGACCAGTTTGCGCAGTGCGGCGCGCAACTCCGGCGTCGTCGCCCGCGGACCCGCCAGCAGGAACAGCGCCTGGGTCTCCGCCGATGTCAGGCCGGTGAGATCGGTGCGGCCGTCGCCGGCCAAGCGCCAGCCTCCGTTGCGGCCCTGGATCGAGTACACCGGCAACCCCGCAACGCCCAATGAGTCGAGGTCGCGCCTGGCCGTGCGCTCCGAGATCTCCAGCTCCACCGCAACCTCGGCCGCCGTGACCTGGCCCTTTGTCTGCAGCATCAGCAGGATCGCCACGAGACGGTCGGCGCGCATGCCGAAATCTTCTCACAGAAACCGGACAGTCCGTGACCTGTTTGACGGCGCATACTCGCCGAATGACCACCGAGACACTGTCCTCCCCTAACACCCACTCTGCTGGCTTGGATCTCGCTCGACCCCGGCCGCTGTTCGCGACAGCGATACAGATCGCCGAACCCATCATCGCCGCCGTGCGTCCCGACCAACTGCGCCTCCCCTCACCCTGCGTCGAATTCAACGTCAAGGGCCTCCTCGATCACCTCGTGTTCGTGTTGCACCGCGTCGCGGCACTGGGCCGCGGCGACGATGCCTTTTCACCCAACTCGATGGCCTACGCGGTTGTCGAGCACGTCGACTACGTAGCCGATTGGCGCGCCGCGGCCGCCGAGGTCGAAGCCGCGTGGTCGGACGATGCCAAGCTCGTTGAAACCATCGTGCTCCCGTGGGCGACCATGTCGGGCGCCGAGATGCTGTCGATGTACATCGCGGAGATCACTACCCACTCGTGGGATGTGGCGAAGGCGACCGGCCAGAACCCTGCGTGGGACGAGGCGGTGTGCCGGTTGGCGCTCGACGCGATGCACCGTGATCTACCGATCGCTGACCGCACGCCGATGTGGGCTGCCTTCAAGGCAACAGCTCCTGCCAATTTCCAGTTCGACGCGCCGTTCGCCAACGCGGTTGCCGTTTCGCTCGATGCACCGTTGATCGACCAACTGGTGGGGTGGACCGGCCGGCAGCCGTAGAGCGCGGCGAACGCCCGCAACGGCTATTGCGACACCGACGTCGAGGTTCCCCACGTGTCGGACAATGCGTAGCCGCTCGGCCACGGATCATCGGCATCGACGAAGTAGTGATGCAGGCCGGTGATCCACGCCCTGCCGCGAATCGTGGCCTCGATAGCGGGGAATGAACCGACCGTCGTTTCGCCGACAATGGTCCCATGGAACTCGGAACCGATGATCGACGAGTGCGTCAATCCGCCACCGACGTTCAAGACACCACGCGCGTGCAAGACGGCCATTCGGGCCGTGGTGCCCGTGCCTGTCGGCGAACGATCCGAGCGACCCGGGGACACGATGCACGTGTTGCGGGCACGGACCCGATTGCCGTCGTGTATCAATGGACCGGCAAACTGCACAATCGAAACGTTGGCGATGTCAGGAAGTTGGGGGTGCCTCACCGGGTGCTGTTCGCGTGCTGCAACCCTGACCTGCTCGCCCATCACGGCCAGGTCGCGAGCTTCATCGGGAACGATCTGGAAGCCGAGCGCAGCGGCGTCGACGATCGCGTAGATCATCCCGCCGTACGCGATATCGACGGATATCGGCGACGACAGACCGTCGACCTCGACCTGCGCGTCGAGCGCGAAGGCAAAGGCAGGCACGTTCTTCAGCGTGACCGAAACACACTTGCCGTCTTTGCATTCGGCGACGATATCGACGGGACCGGCAGGCATGTCGAGCCGAAAAGAAGTCTCCGGTTCGACCATTTCGATGACACCTGTCTCCAGTAACACGGTCGCAATGCACATCGTGTTGGAGCCCGACATCGGCGGGTACTCGGTGGGCTCCATGATGATGGCCCCTGCGATGCAATCGTCGCGAGTGGACGGAACGATCAGGTTGACATGGCGCGCCACGGAACCTCGCGGTTCGCAGATCAACAGGCGCCGAATGTCGTCGTGATCGCGTTGGAACGCCACCTTCTTGGCCATCATCGTGTCGCCAGGGGGTGGCAGGACTCCACCCGTGATGACATCGCCCTGCTCGCCTTCTGCATGGCAGCCGACGACCGCGATGATTCGTTTCGCCACCATGTAGATGTCTCCGTTGCCCGTCAGCGCTTCTGACCGAGCGCCGCCCTCAACCCATCCAGATCCTTGGAGCCGAACACCACCCGGTTATGGGTGGCGACGTAGACCAGATCGAGATCGATTCCGGCTTCGGCAACGGTTCTGGCAAGATCGGCCAACGCGCCGGGACGGTCTTCGACATCGACTACGACTACCTCGCGCTCGCGACTGACGACGGCTTGATGCGTGATGGCCAACGCGTGCCTGGCCGCTTCGGCGTGAGGTACGAGGATGTGCAGTTCGGCACGGTCGCCCATACCCACACAGGTCGCCGCGGCGAGATTGACACCGGCATCGCTGATCGCAGCTGCGATCTTGGCGAGCGCGCCCGGCCGATTGTCGACCTCGATGACCAGATCCATCGCCATGAACTACCCCCTGTGAGTCGTGGCGTGATTCTG
>JBDTWJ010000052.1:0-21555 GCA_040006755.1 Ilumatobacteraceae bacterium
TCGGCAGGCCGCCACCCAGGGTGTTCTGGTTGGTGACGTTGAGGTACAACGCGACAACCGAGATGTAACCCTGGAGGTACTGCTGCTGGTCGATGGTGAACAGCACGTCGCCGGCGGCAATGTCCTTCAGCAGGTCGGGCGATAGGTCAACGCCACCAACGGTGACGGTGCGACCCAGTTCCTTGACGGCTGCTGCGCTGTCGTGCGAGATGACCGGGCCAACGCCGAAGACTGCGTCGATGGTCGGGTCAGCATCGATGGCCGCCTTCATGTCGGCCTGCTGCTTGCCAGAAGCATCACCCGACGTCGTGATTGGCGTCAGGAACTTGCCCTTGAAGGTGCTCTTTGCACCGTCGCAGCGTGCGTCGAGGCCGGTGTTGGTCTGCTCCTGCTTGGCGCACAGCAGAACCTTTGCGCCGGCTTCGTTGAACTTCTCACCTGCGCCCGCACCAGCGGTGAACTCGTCCTGGCCGATGTGGGTGAACGCACCGAAGTCCTTGTACAGGTCGGAACCCGAGTTGGTGGTGACAAGCGGGATGCCGGCGTCGGTCGCTGCCTTTACGGCATCCCTGACTGCATCGGGATCGGCCAACGAAACGGCAAGGCCGTCCACGCCGTCGGCGACTGCCTGGTTGATCATCGCGGCCTGGTCGGTACCCGTGTTGTTCGAGCCCTGGTACTTGACCGTGATTCCCAATGTCTTGCCGGCATCTTCGGCACCCTTCTGGAACACTGACCAGAAGACGCCGCCATCGCCGTGTGTGATTATGGCGATCGTGACATCCTCACCGGCCGTGACATCGACGGTGTCGGCTGATGCCGTGTCGCTGGGCGCTGCAGTTGCATCGGATGAGGTGTCGGCGGGTGCAGCGGTGTCGCCCCCACCGGTCACGCCAGGTGCGGCTGAGCTGGATGTTTTATTGGAATCGCTGCCGCAAGCGGTCGCCAGTAAGGCGAGCGCTGCAAGCGATGCGAAGACGTAACGGGTCTTCTTCATGTATGTCTCTTTCCCCCTCTAGGAGTGTGGTTAGCACCGGCAGAAGCCGGCTTCTTTCCACTGTCTGGAGCTATCCAGCCAGCGACTTGAGGTACTCGATGCTCTTGCGAACACCGTGCACCGGCCCTTCACCAAGCGGCGGTTCGCCCTCGGTCAGGGCTACATCTTGTTCCAACACGTACCACCCGGCATAGCCGGATTCTTCGAGCGTCCGCACCGTAGCAGCGATGGGTGCATCGCCGGAACCTGCAGATGGGAACAAACCCTGCTGAATGGCCCCCATCCAGTCGAATTCGCCGGCTCGGAATCTGGCCGCAATCGACTTGTCGACGTCCTTGATGTGCACGAGGCCAACACGGTCGCCGTGCTTCTCCGCGATGGCCACGGGATCCGCATTGCCGATGAACAGATGACCGGTGTCGAGGCAGAACAACGAGGGCGAACTGTTGAGGAATCGCTGGAACTCGTCGTCGGTCTCGATGAGGGTATTGACGTGCGGATGCACCACCTGCGTGAGGCCGTACTGGGCGACCACCTTCTCCGTCTCGGCGATTCCTTCGAACAGGGTCGACCACTCGGTCTCGTCCAACGTCGGTCGGTCCCACGACTCCATGCTGGAGATGATCGCAGCGACGAAGTACTGGCCGCCTGCGTCGGAAAGGGTCTTGGCGGCGGCGTGTGCGGCCTCGATCGAACCGGGGTGCGACGTGCCGTGGTGCAACACCAACGGTACGAAGCCACCGAGGATCGACATGTTGAATTGATCGAGCAGCGGTCGCAGTTGAGCGACCTCGTCTGGCAACCAGCCGAGTGCACCCAACTCTGTCTTGGTGATACCGAGTTCGGCCATCTCGCCCAGGATCCGGCTCGGAGACATCTGCAAGCCCCAGCCTGGGACTTCACATACGCCCCACGAAATGGGCGCGGCTGCGATGCGGTCGATCATTCTGTCCCCTCGTTCGGTTAGAGCGCTCCAACTGTAGACGTCTCAGCGTCGGTGTCAAGTGAACTAGCTTGACCCGGTGCCCAGCACAAGACGCAACAGCGCCCCCACTCTGGAGGACGTCGCCCAGATTGCGGGCGTGTCGCGGGCGCTCGTGTCGCTGGTCATGCGCGACTCGCCACGCGTCAGCATCGAGTCGCGCCGACGCGTGACCGATGCCGCGTCCAAGCTCGGCTATCGGCCCAACCTGATGGCCCGCAACCTCGCGGCACGCAAGACCATGACCATCGGTGTCCTGCTCAACGATCTGCACAACCCATGGTTCGCCGAGGTGACCGATGGCATCCACGCCGCCGCCGAGCGCCACGGCTACCAGCTCATCCTCGCCAGTGGCAGACGAAGTGTGCGGCTGGAGTCGCGTGCTCTCAACACGTTCCTGGCGTCCCGTGTCGATGGTGTCATCGTCGCCGGATGCCGTCTCCCTGCTGCACGACTCGAGGCCGTCGCCTCGGAGGTCGCGCTCGTGTCGGTCGGTCGCGCATTCGTCAAGGCGGGCATCGGTACGGTGACCACCGACGATGCCTTCGGCGCGCGCCTAGCCGTCGAACACCTCCACCAGCTCGGACACCGTCGCATCGCTCACATCGATGGCGGAAAGGGTGCCGGTGCCGCACCACGCCGAAGCGGTTACATGCGCACCATGCGCACGTTCGGTCTCGCAGAGACGGCGCAGTTGATCGCCGGCGACATGACCGAGGAAGCGGGAGCCCACGGAGCCGAGCGACTCCTGCGCGAGCGAGCGCTTCCAACAGCCATTTTCACCGCCAATGACTTGTCGGCAGTCGGGGCGATCGACGTCATCGAACGCGGGCTCGTCGTACCCGACGACATATCCGTGGTCGGATTCGACAACACCTCTCTCGCAGCGTTGAATCACATCGGTCTGACCACCATCGACCAGCCTCGGCGCGAGATGGGCGCAGCTGCTGCCACGATGCTGATCGATGCGATCAATGACCGCGGCGAGCTTCGCAACGTGCTGATGGCTCCCAGCCTGGTTGTGCGGCGAACAACGGCACGCGCCCCGACCGCCTGACGCCTCAGCGCAGCTCGGTCATCAACGCCGCACCAACCGCTCCGGCGCGCTCGCCGAGTGACGCGAACACCACCTCAGGATGGGGTCGAAGGTCAGCGGCATAGAGCAGTTCGGAGAACCACTTCTGGATGGGTCCGAGATAGAGATCGCCCGATGCGGCCAGTCCGCCGCCCAGCACGAACATCTGCGGATCGAGCAGGTTGGTGAGGTTGTTGAGACCCAGCGCCACCCAGTACCCGAAGTGGTCGATGACACCGAGAGCCTCGACATCGCCCTCGCGAGCGGCCGCCTGGACGTCTTCGCCACGAACGTTGAACGGGTCACCGCCTGCCAGTTGGAGCACGCGTCGAAGCCGCTTACCGACAGCAGCCTGGCGAGCGAGTTGGGCGAGCCCGCTGCCCGACGCGTACCGCTCCCAGCATCCGCGACGTCCGCACGGACACGGGAGACCATCGGGGTCGACCACCATGTGACCGATCTCGCCGGTGAACCCGTTCGCACCGCGGATGAGATGGCCGCCGGCCACGACTCCCCCGCCGATACCCGTTCCCAGCGTGACCATCACCATGTCGGTGACGCCGCGCGCGACGCCGACCTTCCATTCCGCAGCCGCAGCGCACGTGGCGTCATTGCCCACTTCGACCTGGAAGCCGAGGCGCTCGGACAGCATGCGACCAACTTCGAAATCGGTGATGTCGATCAAGTTCGGTGAGGCCTTGATCACACCGGATCGCGTGACCATGCCGGGAACACCGATACCCAACGAGTCTTGGACCCCGAGCGCGCCGGCCAACTCGGCGAGGGTGTCGACGAATGCGTCGGTGCCCGGTGGCGTCGGCCGGCGCTGCTCCTCGATGACCTCGCCGGCGTCATCGAGCACGACGCCGAGGCATTTGGTACCACCGACATCGATGCCGATGCGTCGGGTCACGATTCGGCGCGGACCTTCAGCTCACGCACGGTGTTGAGGATTCGTACTTCTGCGCGGCGTTTGACGAAGCCCGGCAGCGGCACGACGAGATCGATGACGAGGTCGTAGCGGACCTCGGTTCCGCCGTCGGTGGTCGGCGAGAAGTGATAGGCGCCGTCGATGGTCCGCATGATGTCGCCGCGCAGCATGCTCCACGCCAAAACGGAAGGAGCGTCGCTGTAGTCGTAGCTCAGCGTGTAGTGCGTGCTGCGACCGAGGGCCGAGGCCCTGAATTCGACCTCGGTCGGGCGCCCTTGGTCGTCGCGCGCTCTCACCACGACGTCTTTCACGTCCTTTGCCCACTCCGGGTAGTGCTCGACGTCGGCTGCGATCGCCCACACGCGATCCGGTGCAGCAGCAATCGTGGTCGTCTGTGACGCCGTTTCAGCCATTGCTCTGTTCTAGCCGATCTCGTGATCTGTGGGTGACACCGTTCCGCGGACTCGAGGCCCGTACGAGCCGTGCAACGCCGCCCAGACTCCGTTCATACCGATACCGAACATGGGAACCAGCACCCCAAATGCAAGCGCGTTGAGTTCTCCTTTTTCGAGACCGACGACGCCGATCCACGCCCCCGCAACGGCGGCCACGACCTGGATTGCCAGAAATGCTTTCATGGCGCGCCTGACCGAGCGGGGTGCGGTGTCACCGGTGAGCAGGAAGAGATTGGCGACACCCACTTCTTCGACCCGCGAGCGATCGAGCGCTCGGGTGTAAGCCCACAACGCAGTGGCCACGCCGATGGCGAACAGCGCCATCGAGACACCGGCGATCAGCAACTGGCCGTAACGCTGGTTCCTAGCAGGGATGGCGATCGCGAGCGCGACGAGGAAAAGGGTCGTGCCGATGAGGTCGATGCGCACGACACGGGCGCCTGGCCGCGTCGTGACGTCGCCGATCATTGTCGTTCCATCGCGGGCAAGCATTCCGCGCTCATCATTGCAGCGCGCCCAACGACTCGCCCAGGCGCGCGGCCAGGCCGTCGTACGAGAACTCGTCGACGGCGCGCAAACGGCCGGCGATGCCCATCGATCGTCGTAGCGGAGAATCCTCGAGGAGGCGCTCGAAGGCGTTCGCCGCTTCGCGGGGGTCGTCGGCGTGACGAACCATCAACCCGGTGACCCCGTCCACGACCGCGTCCTCCGCTCCGCCGGAATCACCCGCCACCTGGGGCACCGCGCAGGCCGCCGCCTCTAGGAACACGATGCCGAAGCCCTCCTGCTCGAGCCCGGCCCACCGATTTCGGCACAACATCGTGTACACGTCGGCACAACCGTAGAGACCAGGAAGGTCGTCGTTGGGGACGCGCCCGAGGAACCGCACGGGAGCGCCGAGTCGGTCGACCAGCTGTCGCAACCGGTGTTCGTCGCGGCCGGCCCCTGAGATCGCCAGCAGGAGGTTGGGACGAGATCGTCGCAAGATCGCTGCGGCCCGAATTGCCGTGTCGAAGCCCTTGCGCGGCACCAGCCGGCTGATGCTCACGATCAGTTCGGCATCGATCGGGAGCCCGAATCTGACGCGCGCGTCGTCGCGCTCGTGTTCGGTCAACGGTCGGAACCGATCGGAGTCGACGCCAGGAGGCACGACAGTGATCGGCAAGCTACGACCAGCGGCACGCTCGGCCTCGCGGGCCGGATACGACCCCGCAGCGACGATGTGCCTCGCTCCGCGCAAGACGTATGCCAAGGACTGCTTCGTGCCGGGCAACCGTCCGGGCACCGTGACTTCGGCTCCGTGGAGCACCACGTCGTACGGCAAGTTCAGTGACGGCCCGACGAGGCCCAACGGCACGGCGGGATCGAGAACGATCAGGTCCGCGCCCACTCGGGCAGCCATTTCGTTGATGCGCGAAACCATCCACGGATGCGGGAGCAGCACCGGCTCGCGGGTGCGCTCGACGTGGAACGGTTGCTGCGCATCGAAAGCCGCCGCGCCGTCGTAGGGACTCGTAAGTACCGCAAACGCGTCGGGTGGCAGGCGACGCCACCACTCCCACAACAGCGACTGAATGCCACCGATCTTCGGCGGGAAGTCATTCGTCACCAAGAGATGCTTCACAGAGGTGTCGCCAACTCCTCGACCACAAGTGGATCGGTGTCGTCGGTGGGTAGCGACTCATCGAGCCCCAGTCGGCGTGCTGCCCAAACCGCGTGGGCGCGAAGCATCGCGTCGTCGTGCGCAAGGTAGCGCGTGAGGCACCGGCGGACTGCGGCATCTTCGCGACGACCTACGTTCCCCAAAACGACCAACGCGTTGCGACGCACCCAACGTGGATCTCGATCTGCCACGTACCAACGGCCCCACCGCTGCATGACCTCGTCGTCATTGGCATCGAGGATGTCGATCAGTGATACCCACGGCTCCAGGTCGACAGCGGGGGCTTGGTGCTTCGCTGCGAAGCGCACCGTCGGCGGGCACACCGTTTGGCAGTCGTCACACCCATAGATCCGATCGCCGATCGCTGCCCGCCATCGACGATCCATGACGCCGGGCTTCTGGATGATCCACGCCAGGCATCGTCCTGCGTCGATCACGCCGGGTGCGATGATCGCGCCCGTTGGACATGCGTCGATGCAGCGCCGACACGAGCCGCAGCCGTCGGGGGCCGGCCCTGCCGCCGGGGGCAGCGGCGCCGTGGTGACGATGCAGCCCAACACGAACCAACTACCGGCACCTGGCAGCAAGACGTTGGCGTTCTTCCCGAACCAGCCGATGCCAGCTCGGTAGGCGACCTCGCGATCGACGATGGAGTTGTCGTCGGCAAACACGACGGCTCGCCAGCCGTCGCGACGCAGTTGCCGTGCGACCGTTCGCAAGCCTTCGCGCAGCGGCGCGTAGTGATCGGTCCACGCGTACCGTGCCACCCGCCCCTGCGCGCCCGCAGGCGCCGGTGGTTGGTCAAGGTAGTACGAGCGCGCTCCGACGAGGACGGCTTGCGCGCCCTCGACTGCGCGTTGTGGATCGGTCGAGCGTTCGGGATTCTTGTAGGTGAACTGCAGTCCGTCGTGGAGGCCTGCGTCCTTGCGTCGGATCAGTTCGGCCCTGGCGCGTTGCAATATCTCGGCGCTGCAGACACCTACATGAGAAATGTCGTTGGCGTTGGCGATTTCGACCAGTCGCTGCACATACGCAGCGTCAACAGAAGGCGGCGACAGCGTCGGTCTCACTGTGACGCAGCGTAGGCATCATCCCCGCGCGAACGAGCAAACGCACCACCCGCATCTCGTCGTCGTCGAGCGACACAGACTCCGCAGCTGCCGGATTCAAAACGTGCGTCACCACGCAATCAGCACACGTCGCCGTGGCCCGCATGCAACACGTGTCGCACGAGATGGTCAATGATCCGTTGTTGGTTTCCATGAGACTTCCTTGCCGTGGTTGGTTCGGGACTCCACCCACTCGCATCATCGCAAAGGGGTGTCACACGCCGCGCGCGGGCGGGTCACGGGCAGGTCAGCGCCGCAGCAGGGTCAAAAAGTCGTCGGACGACACCGTGTTCGCGCCTGCTGCCGTGACGTCGGAGATGATGGCCCGATCGTTGGTGACCACAACGACGGGCTTGCCAACATCGGCCGCATTCACCTCAGCGCGCAACACGTCGTCGGCCGACACGCCGGCGGGTGAGTACACGATCCGCAATCGCCGCCGGGTGGATGTATGCGCTCCCTGGATGGTCGCGCCGTCGAACACGACGGTCATCCCCATGTTCCACCTCTTCGCCATGTTTTCGGCTGCGAGCACGCACTGCTCGCGCTGCTGGTCGAGATCGAGCGTGGGCCAGCCGAGCTTGGCGACGTTGTATCCGTCGATCAATGCCTCGACCCCCCTGGTTCGCAGCAGGAATTCGACGGCCTCGATGGAGCCGGCGAGCACGCCACCCGGCAGCCGGATCGGCTGACGCCTCGGATTCCGATGCCGCTGCCGCTGCGGCTTGGTGGTTTCGGGCAGAGCATCCTCCACCACCGGAGCGACCTCGCGTCGAGCCTCGTTGAGCAGGCGAACGAGGTCGGTCGATGCCGAGACGGCACCTTCGATCAAGTCACGCAATGCCGCTGTGTCGACGACGGGCGATGCCGGTTCGGGTGTCGACGGCTCGGGTGTCGACGGCTCGGACGTGGCCTGCTCGGGATCGGGCATTGCCCGACGTGCTTCGAGTAGCCCGATCTCGGCTTTGGCCAACGCCTGGGCGGTCGCGTGTTCAGCACGCTGCGCTTCGCGGAGACGTTGACGCAGTTCGCCCAGTTCGGTGCGAAGAAGATCTCCTTCCGCTGCCAACGCAGCCTTGGCCGTACGCTCTCGCTCGAGTTCTCCCGTGAGGCTCAGCAACTCTGCACGCGCCCGCGCCGCGGCCTCTTGAGCGGCGCGACGCCGGCGTTCCTCGCGCAGCAGCGCCGTCTCGCCGTCGACGACCTGCTCGGGCAGCAGCGCGGCGATTGCCTCCGACCAGCCATCCGGTCGCGACAACCACAGCACACCGACTTCGTCAACCAGATCTGGTGTCACCACCGAGCCCAGTCGTTTGCGGAAGTCGGCATCACCTTCGACAGCGGCACGAACCTGCGAAAGCGCTGTCGGCGGCAGCTTGTGAAAGCGAAGGAAGCGTTTGAGCTCCAGTGGGAACGGCACCAGCGGCCGGACCTTTGCACCGGCGGCCGCCATGCCAACCGCAAATTCGAGGGCCGAGCGCAGCACTGCGTCGGGCACGTCGGCTGCGGTATCGGCGCTCACCGCACCACTGTACCGACGCGGCGATTCACAGCCCGATCGAACACTCGTTCTTGACTTCGAACACCAGTTCGTGCTGGACTTCCGGGATGCGCACAGCAGCCGGCGGGCAGCGGTCCTTCGACGATCTCGGCACACCACTGGCGGAGGTGACGTTCTGCGTGCTCGACATCGAGACAACTGGCAGCGATCGCGACACCGATCTCATCACCGAGATCGGCATGGTCAAGGTACGAGCCGGCGAGTTCCTCGGCACCTTGCAATCCCTGATCAACCCGGGCAGGGGCATTCCCCCGATGATCACAGTGCTCACCGGCATCACCGAATCGATGGTCATCAAGGCACCACCGATCGAGGCGGTCCTCCCGGCGATGATCGAGTTCATCGGTGATGCAGTCGTGGTCGGTCACAACGTCAGCTTCGACATGGCGTTCATCAACGCTGCGCTCAACCGGCGCGGCGATCCCCAGATCTCCAATCTCGTCATCGACACTCTTCCGTTGGCGCGACGACTCATCCGCGACGAGGTGCCCGACTGCCGTCTCGGCACCTTGGCAGCCCGGTTCCGCCTCGACCACCGGCCCACGCACCGCGCGCTCGACGACGCACTGGCCACCACCGATCTGCTGCACTTGCTGCTCGAGCGTGCAGCCGGGCTCGGGGTGTTGGGGCTCGACGACCTCGTCAGCCTGCCGCGCATCGGTTCACACCCCCAGGCCGGAAAGCTGCGCATGACCGCCTCATTGCCGCGCAGTCCGGGCGTGTACTTGTTCCGTGGTGCGAGCGACCAGATCCTGTATGTCGGCAAGGCAACGAATCTGCGCCAGCGCGTACGCAGCTACTTCGGCTCCGATGATCGGCGCAAGATCGGCACGCTGCTGCGTGAGGCGCAGCGCGTCTCATACGTCACGACTCCCAATGTGCTCACCGCCGAGGTGCTTGAACTGCGCTACCTCCAGCAGCTCGCGCCGCGCTACAACAAGGTGGGCACAACGCCGCAGAAGTATCGCTACGTGCGGCTCAGCACCGACGAAACGTGGCCGCGGTTGTCAGTTGTCAACGAGGCGACGGGTGCTGGCGTGCACCTCGGGCCGTTGCCCTCGAAAGCCAGCGCCGATGCCGTTGTCGAGGCGTTGCAATCAGTGTTTCCGCTGCGTCGGTGCACCGCCCGCCTCGGCCGCACCTTCTTGCCGCCGCCAGAAGCAATCACGTGCACACCGTCTCAACTCGGGGTCGCCATGTGCCCATGCGCCGGCACGGCCGACGCCCACAACTACGCAGCCGTTGTCGCCAACACCGTGCAGGCAATGACGACTTCTCCCGATCTGGTCATCGTCGCCCTGCAGGCCAGGCTGGCGACGCTGTCAGCGGCGCGTCGGTACGAAGAGGCAGCGCAGGTACGCGATCGAGCCATTGCGTTCTCTGGCGCGGTACGTCGTCAGCGCCTCACCGATCGACTTCGCGAGGCGGGCGACGTCGGCCTACGGATCGACGACACGTTGATGCACGTCCGCGATGGCCTGCTGGTGGGAACCGCTCTCGACGGACAGATCGAGATCGGTTTGCCCGTCGCAGCTCCCGCCGTACCCAGGTTCACCGCTTACCTTCCTCGCCATGTCGTCGACGAGGCCTTGTGCCTTGCGCGCGCGTTCGATCGAATCGCCTCTCATCGCGTCACCGTGTTGTGGTGTGCCGGTCGATGGCAATGGCCGATCGAGCCGATTCCCGAGGTGGAGGGGCGCTCGCCGCACCACAACAGTGCGACCGAGTTGGCCGCGTAGTTGTCCAACTAGTCGTCGGCCTCGATCACAGCCCCGCCATGATCGATTCGCAGCACCTTGGTGTGGCCGTCGGTCGGCATGTGGGCGGCAATTTCGTCGGCGTCGTCGAACGGACACATCGCGGCAACGGTCGGCCCCGACCCTGAGAGCCACGAACACCAAGCGCCGGCGTCGAGCGCGCATTGCAGCGCTGCCTTTGAGGGTTCGACCGTGGCCAATCGCACGTCCTGATGAAGTCGATCTTGGGTCGCGCTCCGCAAGGCATCGGTATCGCCGGCGGCGAGCGCGGCGACCAGCAGCGCCGTTCGACCAATGTTGAACACCGCGTCGGCAAGCGGTACCTGCGCGCCCATCTTGGTACGCGACTCGTCGGTCGACGTCGTGAACGCAGGAATCCAGACGACGACGGCCGGATCGAATGCCAGCGGAACTCGCACGGCTCGCCCGTCAGCGGTGGCGACGATGCCGCCGAACAGAGAAGCCGCAACGTTGTCGGCATGCCCTTCGAGCTCAGCGGCGAGGGCCAACATGCTCGCCGAGCGCTCGGCCAGCGCGTGGGGATCGCCACCATGTCGCTGAGCGTGAGCGGCCACGATGCCGGCGATTCGTACCGCACCACTGAACCCAAGCCCGCGGCCGACCGGAATCGGTGACGCGACCCACAGGTCACCGTCGCCGCCGGCACGCCGGAACGCGATGCCGGCGGGATGAAACTGATCGATGCGCTGCGCCCCCTCCGGGACATCGCCGTCGATCACCGCGGCTTCGACGTGCAATGACAACGCCATCCCGAGCGTGTCGAATCCTGGACCTAGATTTGCCGACGACGCGGGAACGCGAACGATCACGATTGTTCAGACTGCAGATCGGCTTCGACGGCTTGCGATTCCTGGACCCATCGGTCGAGGATGCGTGTGGCGTGGCCTTCGTCGATCGACGATGTCGCCACAACGATGCCTTCTTCCACTGATTCGACAACGCCGGCGACGACCAAGCCAGCGGCCGCGTTGAGTACGACGATGTTGCGGTGCGCGCCGTGTTCGCCCTTCAGCACTCGTCGCACGACCTCGGCGTTCTGCGAAGGCGTGCCGCCGACCAGCTCGTCGGGAATCGCCGGCGCGAAGCCGAGCGCAACCGGGTCGACAGTGAAGGTGCGGACGTTGTCGTTGTCGAGAGCAAGCACCGTCGAGGTGCCCGTCGTCGTGAGCTCGTCGAGCCCACCGCCATGCACGACCCACGCCCGCTCGGACCCGTGGAGGCGCAACGATGCCAGCATTCGCTCGGCGACCGCCGGGTTGGCGACGCCGATCAGTTGGCGACGAACCCGACCTGGATTGGCCATCGGCCCCAGCAGGTTGAAGACCGTCGCAATTCCGATCTCGCGACGGCTTGGCGCAGCAAAGCGGAAGGCGGGGTGGAACTTCGGGGCGAAGCAGAAGCCGATGCCGACCGCTTCGATGCAACGCAACACACCCTGCGGTGACAGGTCTATGGCGACACCCAGTTCTTCGAGCACGTCGGCCGCACCGCACTGCGACGAGGCGGCGCGAGCACCGTGCTTGCACACCGGCACGCCGGCACCGGCAACGACGATGGCAGACATCGTGCTGACGTTGATGGAGTGACTGCGATCGCCGCCAGTGCCGACGATGTCGATCGCCCGCGATCGCATCTCCTCGCTGAGCGGCACCAGCGACGCGGCATCGAGCACCGCATCGAGCAACCCACTGAGCTCTTCGGGCGTTTCTCCCTTGGCCCGCAAAGCGACCACGAACCCGATCAGCTGGGCGGCGGTTGCATCACCCGACAGGATGGTCGCCATGGCCGCCCTGGCGTGCGCGGCCGGCAGGTCGCGACCTTCGACGAGGTCGGTCAAGAGCGCGGGCCATCCGCCCAGCTCCTCGAGTGCATTCATCTGTTCAGGCTACGCGGTGCGGCGACGCTGGCGAATCATTCGCCGGCGTTCCCGTTCAGTTGCCCCGCCCCAGATTCCTGCTTTTTCTCTCGCTTGTAAGGCATGTTCGAGGCATGCGATGCGCACATCGCACCCGGCACAGACTGCTTTCGCTTCCAATGCCAGATCGTCGTCGTCCGGGTAGAACATGGCCGCCTCTAGCCCTCGGCATGCCCCCAACTCTCGCCATACGATCTCTTTGACCGTCACGACTGATGTTCTCCTGAGTTTTGGCCCCGCTGCCGGTAGATCACCGGTTCAGCGCGCCTGAATCTAGGCACACCAGAGTCGGCTTGACCAGACCCTTTCTCAGGAAATCGTCAGGAATGTGTAACGATTGTGCGCGCTCTGTCGCCACCGAGATCGTCGAACTGCTCACGCACGGTGTTGGCCGACAGTCCCCGTCATCCATGGAACGCGGGTTCATCGTTGTATCACCTCCTCGCTGATTCCGTAGGCGCGAGCGATCAACTGCAGCGGATGCAACGGTTCTTCACCGGTTTGTTCAGTGATTGCCGTGTTGGCGAGATGGCAATCACCGGCCACTACCTCACCCTTGGCGAGCCGAATCTGTGCGGCCAACTCCTTGGCGATCGGCACGCTGATGTCGGAGTTCTCGGCCCGCAGGCCCCACATGCCATCGATGCCGCTGCACTGCTGCACGAGCGTGACCTTGGCGCCGGTCAACTTGATGAGGTCGCGACTCTTCAACCCGATGTTCTGCGCCCGGAGATGGCAGGGCGTGTGGTACGTCACGGTGGCGGGGATGTAGCCCTTGAAGTCGGTGTCGAGCGTGCTGCCGTCGGCTTTGTGCACCTTCATCAGATACTCGGCCGCGTCGTAGGTGTTGTCGGCCACGAGCTGAGCGTCGGGACCACCGACGTAGTCGACGTAATCCTTCTTCAACACGTATCCGCACGTCGGCTGCGGAACCACGATGTCGCGCCCTCGACGTATCGAGCTCGCCAGCGCCTTGACGTTGGCCTTGGCAACCTTGGTGAACTGTTCGACATCGCCGCTGTGCAGCCATGGCGCACCGCAACAGACGGCATCGTCAACGAGCGAACACTCGATGCCGTTGCGCTCGTAGACCTTCACCAGGTCGTGGCCGATCGCCGGTTGCTGGTATTCCACGAGGCACGTCGGGAACACCGCGACGCGACCCTGCCGTCTGGTGATGCGCACGCGCGGTCGGCGTTTGAACCAGGTCGTGAACCGCTGGCGCGCGTACGGAGGCAGGAGGCGCACGCTCGACACGCCGGTGACGACCTCCATGACTTTGCGGACGGCAGAGCCCTGCTTTGCGCCGAGCATCTTGTTGGCAGCGGGAGCGGACAGGCTGGCCGCCTTGCCGAGTAGGTCGGTGTGACCCAACACGGTGTCGGTGATGCGGGAGCGAATGCTCATCTGGTTGTTCGCGTGGCGCATCGCGTCGGCGCGCAGCATGAGGCGCGGAAAGTCGATGGCCCACTCATGCAGCTCAGGGATGTAGGGGCAGTTGATGTAGCAGAGCTTGCATTGGAAGCACTCGTCGACGACCTGGTCTTGTTGCGCAGGCGTCAGCCGGCCGGCATCTCGATCATCGTGCCGGTCGATCATCTCGAACAGCGTCGGGAACGACGTGCAGAACTTGAAGCACAGCCGGCAGCCGTGGCACACGTCGAAGACCCTGGTCATCTCCTGACGCACGTCGGCCTCGTCGAAGTACTTCGGGTGCTTTGGGTCGTAGGTAGTAGTCATGCGATGTCGCCAGAACCTATGCGCGATCGTAGGTCGCCGACTCGTTCAGCTGAGATTGGTGACGCATTGATCGATACCGCAACTGATGCAGATACGACTCTCGGGTGGGCAAGCGCCCAGCTTGCGCATTCCGTAGGATGTCGTCGATGCCTCCCCCCGTCCCGTTTCGCCGAGCCGACATGCTGGATCGACTTGAGGCCGAATCGTTCGATGTCCTGGTGATCGGCGGTGGGATCACCGGGACCGGCGTCGCTCTCGACGCAGCCGCTCGGGGGCTGCGCACCGCCCTCGTCGAGCGCGACGATTTCGCCTCCGGGACATCGTCGAAGAGTTCGAAGCTGGTACACGGAGGGCTTCGCTACCTGCAACAGGGCGAGATCCGGCTCGTCTACCAGGCACTGCGCGAGCGCGAGCGGCTCCGTAAGAACGCTCCGCACCTGGTCAAGGTGCTGCCGTTCATGATCCCCATCCTCACGAGAGACGGCGTGGTCTCGCGCAAGATCGCCAGGGCTATGGGCACGGCGATGTGGATGTACGACCTCACGGGCGGGCTGCGCATCGGCAAGTTCCATCGGCGCTTGAAGAAGGAAGCCGCGTTCGCCCATCTCCCGACGATGCCGAAGGAACGCCTTGCCTCCGCCTATCTGTACTTCGATGCCACCGTCGATGACGCCAGGTTGTGCCTCACGGTCGCACGTACCGCTGCCACGAAGGGAGCAGCGATCGTCAACCGGTGTCGTGTTGTCGAGTTCACCAAGTCCAACGACGGTCGCGCATCCGGCGCCGTCGTCGATGCCGGCGGGCGATTGATCACCGTTCGCGCCAAGGTCATCGTCAATGCTTCGGGTGTGTGGTCCGACGAGGTGCGCTCACTCGACGAGGGAGCCAACCCCGATTCGATACGGCCCGCAAAGGGCGTGCACCTCACCTTGCCGTGGGACAAGGTTCGCAACGACATCGCTGTCGTCATTCCCGTGCCGAAAGACAAGCGCAGTCTGTTCGTCGTGCCGTGGGGACGACGAGCCGATGGGACCTTCGAGCACACATACGTCGGCACGACCGATACCGACTACAACGGCTCCATCGATGATCCGCAGTGCACGAAGGACGACATCGCCTATGTGCTCAAGGCGCTCAATGCGTCGATCACGACCGGCGTCACCGAAGCCGACATCACCGGTGTGTGGGCGGGATTGCGACCACTCGTCAAGAGCGAAACGTCAGGTCGCACCGCCGACCTGTCGCGACGTCACAAGGTCAGCCGCAGCATCAGCAACGTGATCTCGGTGACTGGCGGAAAGCTGACGACCTACCGGGAGATGGCCGAAGACACCGTCGATCAGGTCTGCGAGGTGTTGGGTGTGCGACACGGGTCGACCACCAAGCGTCTGCCCCTGGTCGGCGCCGACGGCTACCGGCAACACGCCGATGCGGCGAGCGCGCATCTTGCCAACCGCTACGGCTCTGCATCGGCCGACGTAGCTGCCCTTTGCCTTGCCGACCGCCACCTCGCCGAACCGCTCGTGCCCGGCCTCCCCTACACCAAGGCCGAAGCCGTCTACGCGGCGCGCTCAGAGATGGCGATGACGTTGGACGACGTGTTGTCGCGCCGAACCCGCGCCCGGTTGTTCGACCGCCCGGCCTCGGTCGCTGCCGCCAAGGACGTTGCCCGATTGATCGCCGAGGAGATGGGCTGGGACAAAGCCGAGATCGAACGGCAGGTCGCCGAGTTCCGCAATGCATGCGCTCTCGAGCAATCCGCGGCGCAGACGACAGAGGTCGACCTACTGGGAGTCAATCGGTGACGGAGCCGACGGCACCAATCGAGTTGACCGGCACCGATTCTCACCTCACCGGCGCGACGCATCAACCCGACGAGGCGCTCATCGCCCACCTGCAAGAGATCTGCGAGACCATCACCTCCGCGACCGCAACTGCGGAGGCCAGCCGCGACTGGTGGCCGCTCGCGATGCATTGGTCGTTGGCCGGAAACGTCCCCCAGCGCGCTGGCGCGGTGTGCAGACCGATGACAACCCAGCAGGTGGCAGCGGTGCTATCGGCTTGCGCGAGTGCCGGTGTGCCGGTGACGCCGGCTGCTGGACGAAGCGGCGTGTCGGGCGCATCAGTGCCGGTGTTCGGTGGTGTCGTTCTCGACCTCACGGCCATGCAGGGCATCGTCGACATCGACGCCGTCTCGGGTGTGGTCGAGGTCTTCGCCGGCACGTTCGGGCCAGACCTCGAGACCGAGTTGCGCCAGCGGTGTGCGATGACCATCGGTCATTTCCCGCAGAGCTTCGACATCGCGACCGTCGGAGGATGGGTTGCGTGCCGCGGCGCCGGGCAGTACAGCACGCGCTACGGCAAGATCGAAGACATCTGCGTCGGCCTCGAGGTCGTACTCGCCGACGGCACCGTGATCCAGACGGGTCACGGCCCCGCGGCAGCGATGGGACCCGACCTCACCCATCTGTTTCTCGGTAGCGAAGGCACGCTTGGCGTCATCACGCGCGTCTGGTTGCGCGCACACCCGGTGCCCACTCACGAACGTCGCGCTGCCTACACGTTCGCCGACTTCGAGACTGGTATCGAGGCCTGCCGATTGATCCTTCGTCGCGGCGCGACGCCGGCCGTGCTGCGCCTCTACGACACTGAGGAGAGCGAGCGCGGTCATGGCGGCGACGGCACGCAATGTGTGCTGCTGGTGCTCGACGAAGGCGACATCGGCCTGGTCGAGGCGACGCTCGGCGTCGTCGAAGACGAGTGCGCTGGCGCTACACCGGCATCGACCGATCTCGTCGAGAACTGGCTGACGCATCGCAACGACACCGACGCGTTGCAGGCGTTGACCCGCAAGGGATATGTCGTCGACACGATGGAGATCGCGGCGCCGTGGTCGGGTCTCGCGACGATCTTCACCGAGGCCCGCGAGGCACTGATGACCGTGCCCAATGCACGCGTCGCCAGTTGCCACCTCTCGCACAGCTATCTCGACGGCGCGTGCCTGTACTTCACGTTCGCCGCCATACCTCCTGCCGACGAGATCGAGTCGACGTACGTCGCGATGTGGGATGCAGGCCAGCGAGCCGTACTCGCGGCCGGCGGCAACCTGTCGCACCACCACGGCATCGGCCTCAACCGGTCGCGTTTCATGGCGGAGTCGATGGGTACCTCGCTTGGCGTGCTGCAAACGCTCAAGGACGCACTCGATCCGGCGGGCATCCTCAACCCTGGAAAACTCGGACTGTCGTCGCCATTCGGTGAGGTCCACTGGCCATGAACACACTTGATTGGAAGGCATTGCGCGCCGGCGGCAGCGTTGCTCTCGTCTTCGCCATCCCGTTCTCGATCGCCGCTCGAATTGTGGCCGAGGGCGACAACAGCTCCGGCATGGCATCGTTGTTGAGCCTCGCGGCGTTGTTGGGCTTCGTGCTGGGGGCAGGCGTCGCAGCGTGGGCGCAACAGCTGCAGTTGCCGCTGAAGCACGGCATCATCTGCGCGGTGGGCACCTACCTCATTGCCCAAGCCGTGTTCATCCTCATCCGCGCCGCGCGCGGCAACGAAGTGCGGTGGCTTGCAGCCATCTTCAACCTCACCGCTGTGGCGGTTGCAGGTCTGATCGGTGGCGCTCTCGGCGGCATGATGCATCGCCGCGGTTTCTTCCCCGCGTCGACGAGGCGTTCGTCATGAGCGTTCTCGTCGTCGACGTCGGCACCTCCGGGTTGCGCGCCGCGGTCGTGGATGGCCAAGGTGCCGTCCACGCGCTCGAGCATCGGTCGTTCCCCCCGTCGACACCATTCCCAGGGCTCGTCGAGTTCGACGGAGCAGCCATGGCGGCGGCAGTGCTCGATGTCGCCAACAGTTCGCTGGCCGCGGCTGGCCCCGTCGACGCTGTGGGCATCACCAACCAACGCGCTTCGACCCTGTTGTGGGACCGCACTACTGGGCAACCGATCGGCCCGGGCATCGGTTGGCAGGACCTTCGTACGGTGTTCGACTGCATCACGTTGAAGGCGGAGCACGGACTCGGGCTTGCGCCCAACCAATCTGCGACCAAGGTCGCGTGGCTTCTCAACAACATCGAGGGCGCGCGCGATCGCGACCTCTGCTTCGGCACCGTCGACACCTGGGTTGCATGGGTCTTGTCGCACGGTGCCGTTCACGTGACCGACCCGTCCAACGCTGCCGTCACAGGCCTACTCACCGCCGACACAATGGCTTGGTCGCAGGAAGTGTGCGCAGCGCTGGGCGTGCCGATGCAGATCCTGCCGACAGTCGTCGATTCGACCGGGATGTTCGGCGAGGCAACTGCACTCCGGGGTGAACCGCCTCTGGCGGCGCTGATCGGCGACCAACAAGCGAGCCTCATCGGTCAGGGCTGCGTGCATCCTGGCTTGGCGAAGATCACCTTCGGCACCGGCGGAATGTTCGACATGTGCACCGGCACCTCCGCTCCCGCCTCGGCTCGTCGCAGCAACCACGGAACATTTCCGATCGTCGCGTGGAGCCGAGGTGGTCAGCGAACGTGGGGCGCCGAGGCAATCATGCTCTCGGCGGGCACCAACGTCGAATGGCTGCGCGACGATCTCGGCATCATCGACACCGCCGCACAAAGCCACGACGTCGCCGCGCAGTGCGACAGCACCGATGGCGTCGTGTATGTGCCCGCGTTGATGGGTCTCGGCACACCCCACTGGGACTTCGGCGCGCGTGGGACGTTGTTGGGTCTCACTCGTGGCAGCGGCCGCCCACAACTGGTCCGCGCCGTCTTGGAAGGCGTCGCGCACCGCGGCGCCGACATGCTGGAAGCTGCGGAGGCGGACTATGGCCGAACCATTGGCGCGATTCGAGTCGACGGTGGCATGAGCCAGAACCCGACGTTCATCCAGGCACTGGCCAACGCCACCGGTCGGCCCATCGAGGTCTCACAGCACACGGAGGCGACAACCATCGGTGCTGCGTATCTGGCCGGCCTCGAGGTGGGGATCTGGGCCTCGTTCGACGACATCGCTGCCGCATGGGAACCTCGGGAGGTGGTCGAGCCCACCGGCCAGCTCGACCGCCGGCAGTGGTCGAGCGCAATCGAGCGGGCCCGCGGATGGATACCTGACCTGTCGGCACTCGACTTCTAGAATTGCTCCGCTCACCCTCGACAAGGAAGGCTGATGGCGAGCACCTCGAAAGGATTTCCTCGTGGACATGGATGTGACGGAGCCGGCATTGGCAGATAGCGCCTTGCGCCGTCGACTGCTCGGAATCGGATTGGGTGGGGCGGCCGTCTCGCTCCTGCCGTTCCTCGTTGCTCGCGCCAGTGCGACAACGCCGAACAGTGGGCCGTCCGACTCGACTCCGGCTGCCACGACGACTGCTCCCCCGAAGCGCCCGACCGAGGCAGACGTTGCACTCCTCGGCTTCGCCCAGACCATCGAACTCGCTGCCCGCAACCTGTACGACGTCGCGTTGGCCACCGACGATTTCGACGAGGTCACACGCGCAGTGATTGCGACGATCCGCGAGTCCCACGAAGCCTACGCCACGGCGCTGTCGGGCACGCTCGGCCGCGAAGCGCCACAAACGGTCAACCCGATCTTCGACGAACTGCAGACGACCTTCGCAGGAGACCTGAAGAGCGTGCTCGACGCGGCGTACTCAATCGAGTCGACAGCAGTAGCTACGCACCTCGACATTCTCGACAAGCTGCAAGGCGTCGATGGTGCAGCCCTGATCGCGTCAATCGTCATCGTCGAGGCGCGCCATGCGACGGTGCTCGCCTACATCAACGGGTCCACCGACCTCGACGCCCTGCTCGTCGACAAAGAGGCCGACGCGCTGACGCCGGCGGAAGGGTGAGGCCGTGAGCCATCACGACATCAGCGACCAACTTCGCCGCGAGCTGCGCTCACTGGGAGCAACCGCCGGTCGCAACGCGCAAGCTGCGCAGCGCGTGTACTCCCACTTGTTCGAGTCGCCCGACGCGGAAACCAACGGTCGACGTGCCTTGTTCGGTCGGCGCGATATGTTGCGGATCGGCGGATTTGGCGTTGCCACCGCCGCAGTCATCAGCGCCTGCGGTGAGCACGAGCGCGGCCAGGTCGGACGAGTCGGTGCTGTTCCCACCACGTTGGTGTTGCCGGATGCCGTCGTCACCAACGTCACGTTGTTGCGCACCGCTTCGTCGCTCGAGCATTCGGTGATCAACGTGTACAGCCAAGTGATCGGCAATAGCGATTTGCTCGACCCGAAGCTCGACGACGTTGCCAAGCGATTCATGGAAGACCATCAGGGCCACGCCGAGTTGTTCGAGAAGCTGACCGCCGTCGGGGGCGGCACTCCGTGGACGTGCGGCAACCCGAAGATCGACGACATCATCATCAACCCGATCGTCGCTCGCATCACGCAGGGTTTGCCCGCCTCCTCGACCGTATCCGCAGTCGAGCCCAGCGACGACCCACGCCGCGACGTGCTCAACTTCGCCCACGGTCTCGAGTCTCTCGCGGGTGCCACGTATCAGGCATTTGTGGCGTTGTTCTCGGAGGCGCCACTTCGTGCGGACGCGACGATGGTCGGCGCTCGTGAAGCGCGTCATGCGGCGCTGCTTGCGTTGACGATCAACCCGGATCGGCCGGGTGGGCTCGTCAACTTCACCGACGCGGTCAATGCAGAGCCGGCGACCCCGCCCACCTCGACCACCGAGCCGGCGACGTCCACGACGCTGCAGAACATCGCCAATGCCCCCGGCGCGGCTGTGCCGTCCCCGGAATCAGTGCCTCAGACCGAGATCCCGGTCGTTACGGCCATCCCGTCGCAGTTCGGAACGCTTGCCGCCATTCAGTTGGTCGTCGGCCGGGGCGACGAGAACGGCACACGGCTGAAGATCAACCTCGAGACACCGAGCCTCAACTCGTTCGTCTACGAGTACATGACGCCTACCTGCTGAGCGCTCGTACACTGCAGTGCGATGGTGAGTTGGCCGGGTGACCGCGGCATGGCACTTCGGTGACCATGTCGAGGAAAGTCGGGACTCCACAGGGCAGAATGCTGGCGCGAGCCAGGTCGGGGCGACCTGACGGACAGTGCAACAGAGAGAGACCGCCGATGGACCAGTTCGCTGGTCACAGGTAAGGGTGCAACGGTGCGGTAAGAGCGCACCAGCGTGCAGGGCGACCTGTACGGCTGGCAAACCCCATTCGGAGCAAGGCCAAGCAGAGAGGATGGGCTGCCCGTCCAGCCGGTTCGCCGGCTACCTCTCGGGTAGGCCGCCTAGAGGGATGGTCACCGACGCTTCGGCGTCACAGAATCCCGCTTACAGGTCAACTCACCATCACCGTGGCCGTGTAGAACTGTTTCGGCCG
>JBDTWJ010000053.1:0-21537 GCA_040006755.1 Ilumatobacteraceae bacterium
CGTTGACCTTGACCTGCATGATGTAGAGGTCGTCGTCGCCGAGGATCTGCTGCGCCGGTCGCACGAAGCGTTGATCGCGTACCAACCTCGCGAACAGCTCGTCGCGGAGGTGCAGCCCCATCGCCGTGCGGACGACGTCGCTGGATCGCTCTCGGAAGTTCTCCGGACAGCGTTCGGCGAACAATCGCGGCAAGCGCTCGGTGATGGCGTCGACCTCGTCGCGGGAGAAGAGCTCCGGCAGAACGATGACACCATCTCGGTTGAATGCAGCAAGCTGATCAGCGGTCAGGATCACACCGCGAGATTACCTACGCCGCTGCCGGCAGCCTTGCTCCGACGACTCTCGCCAGTCGGTCGATCTCGGTGTTCGAGATTGCATTCCAATCGAGCACCAACTCGGTCAACTTGGTGGCCCAGGTTACCCACACCCCGCTCATCGCGAACGGCTTGGCGAACCAGCCCCATTCGGAGTTCACGAAGCACAGGGCTGCGTGGACAGGCACCCTGTCCAGTCCTTCCTTCGCGAGTACGTTCTCGACCGCAGACACCTGCCGGTCGATGCCATCGACCAGACTCGTGCGATCCTTGCCCGCCACGTACAGCCGCTCGTCGACCTTGAACCAGCCGCCGACGTCTCGCCGTTCGACACGTCCGTCGTACTCGTGGGCATCGATCACCCACACGCCGGAGGGTGCGATCACGACGTGATCGATGTGCACCTTCGTGCCGGGACACTTGCGATCATCGAGCACGACGGCGCGTTGCGCGAGCTCGGTATGAAGGTGCGACGACAGCCGGCGCTCACGCTCCACCCGTTCGGCGCCATCGCGCGACTCCGAGTCGGTGAGATACTTGGCGACCCTGGCAAGCCGAGTCCTCGACCGCCGCTCGGCCGAGACGTTGGCTGGGCGGCAGGAGCAGCACACTGCGGTCTCGGCCAACGAATCCCACCACACCTGCACCCCAACGGAAAGCCCGTTGCCGCAGGAACGGCAAACGTCAGGCCGTTGTAGGGGCAGGAGCATCGTTGGCATGGATCAGTATCGGTTTCAAGCGCCAACAGTTGAGAATCCGACATCGAATTGAGTCATTCGACTCCCTCGCGCAATGTGGAGCGGAAGGATCCGAACCTACATGCCTCGTGGCGACGCCTCGAACGCCTCGATGTCTGCCGGGTCGCCCTGCACGACGACGTGGACCTTGTCGAGTGGACGGCCGAACGCGTGGATCGTGATCTCGCTCGGCAAGCCGACGAGGGTCACCCCACGCTCGCCCTTCTTGGCGACGATGTCATCGCGGCCTGCGCTTCGCAGCGTGACCCCGACCGGCGACTTGCGGAACAACAGGCGACCCATCAACTTCAGCGACTTCCACATCGCCTCGTCGCGAGCCTCGTTCTCTCGCGGCGCCCATTCGGGCTGGGCCCGGCGGATGTCTTCATGATGAATGAAGAACTCGCCCAGGTTGGCCTTGTCGCCCAGGATGGGGATGGCCCACAGCGACCAGATCGGCGGCCCGCCGCGGAACGTCTTGATCATGTCTTCCCACGGCTCGGCGGAGACGGACTCGGACACCCGGGCGGCGTGCTTGCGGAGGTATGGCACGATGATCGCCGCGGCCGCGTCTGGCCGCCGCTCGCGCACCAGCAGGTGCGTGAGGAGGTCACGGGTGTTCCAGCCCTCGCACAGTGTCGGCGCGTCAGGGCCGACCTGCTCGAACGAATCAGACATCGCAGCACGTTCGTCTTGGGTCAGAGTCACGCCGTCACGGTACCCACCCACGCCACCGCCAATACGCCGGGGTTCGCCAGTATCTGTGCCCGCCTCAGGGGCGACCTCCGGCAGAATACGTGCTTGCCCGCTTCGCTCCATGCTCGAAACATCTCCCTGGCCCTCGGGGCACGCCACATCCTGGTGCGCGTCGAGGTATCGCTCGATCCCGGTCACCGCATCGGTCTCGTCGGACCCAACGGTGTGGGTAAATCGACACTGCTGCGAGTGCTGGCCGGCGGTCTGCAGCCCGACGCCGGCTCGGTCTCGCTGGCGCCGCCTGCAGCGACTGTTGGGTACCTCGACCAAGAGCCCGAGCGCATCGATGAAACGGTGCACAGCTTCGTCGAGCGGCGCACCGGAGTTGTCGCCGCACATGGCGATCTCGACGCGGCGACCGAGTCACGACCGCGTAATGCTCGAACGAATTCGTCGCACGCGCACGCTTGAACTGCGCGACGGTCACCTGATGTCCGACCAGTCGGAGTAGCGCGCGTTCATCCTCGGGAACCAATGGGCGCGGTCGTGACGTCGAAAGCGGCATGACCCGCACGCTTCCCACTGCAGCCACCGTTGTCGCCGCGGCGGCACTCGCCCTCACCGGTTGCGTCGGCAACAAGTCCGACACTCCATCGGTGCGCAGGGTGACGTCGCCGACCACCACCACCGAGGTGACCGAGACGACTCCGACAACCGATCGGTTGGATCCACCGGTTGGTCCGGCGAAGTTCAGTGCCTTCGGTTCATCGAGGCTCAGGTTCTTCGCCGAGTGCCCCGACCTTCTGGCCTACATGCAGACCGAGGCACTCCAGCGAGTGACCGCATGGGGGCTCGGCGGCGAGCAATGGAACTACGACGGAGGCCCGATCCCCATGATGGAGGCGGCCACCGCTGGCGCACCACGAATGGCCACCGATTCTGCGGCTTCCGGTCCTGCCGCCCCGGCGGATGTTGCGACCACTCCCTTCTCCGGCACCAACACGCAAGAGGTCGGCGTGGACGAAGGTGACATCGTGGAGACCGATGGTGCGCACGTGTTCGTCGCGTCGCAGGACGGTGTGAGGATCGTCGATGTTGCGAGCGCCGAGGTCACCTCGAAACTCGATGTTCCGGAAGGCACACACCAATTGCTGCTCGAGGGCGCTCGCCTCCTGGTCGCCACGCAGCCGTACACCGGTATCGACACCGTCGTGTCGCTGTACGACGTCACCGATGCGGCGGCGCCGGCATTGGTGCGCCGTAGTCATCTCGAAGGTCACATGATCGCAGCGCGGGCGATCGACGGCACCGCGCGCCTCGTCGTGACGACCTCACTGGCCACTCGCCTGCCATTCGCGTACCCCAATCAGTTCGGGCTCGACGAGCAGCGTGCGCTGGAGCGCAACAAGGAGATCATTCTGCAGTCGACCGTCGAGGACTGGATGCCGCGTTCGTTCACGGAGGCTGATGACGGATCGTTCGGTGAGATGTCGGACACGCTCGACTGCTCGACCGTCGCAGCGCCCAGTGAGTTCGCCGGCCTCGGCGTGTCGTGGATCGCATCCATCGACCTCCACGGTGATGGCGCGCCGATCGGATCCGCCGGCATCGTGTCGAACGGCGACACCGTGTATGCCTCGACGACGAGCATCTACCTGGCGACTGTGTCGTGGGACTGGTACCAGCCGCAACGGGACGTCGCTCCGAACCCGACTCCTCCACCGACGCTGATCCACAAGTTCTCGCTCGGCTCGGGCGGCACCGCCTCCTACATTGCATCCGGCGAAGTACCCGGTCAGCTGTTGAGCCAGTTCTCGATGAGCGAGTTCGAAGGCGACCTGCGCGTTGCCACGACGCTGAACAGTTGGGACGGGTCGTCGGCATCGTCGTCTGCCGTCCGAGTGCTGCGCCCCGAAGGCAACGAACTCGTGCAGATCGGGCTCGTCGACGGGCTCGGCACCGACGAACAGATCTATGCCGTTCGATTCCTCGGCACGCAGGGCTACGTGGTCACGTTCCGCCAGACCGATCCGCTGTATGTGATCGATCTCAGCGACCCGGCGGCTCCGGCTTTGACCGGCGAGTTGAAGATCCCCGGCTACTCGGCATACCTGCACCCGGTCGGCGACGGCCTGCTGCTTGGCGTCGGCCAAGGCGCCGATCTCGACGGACGTGTCCGCGGCACGCAACTCTCGTTGTTCGACGTGAGTGATCCTGCGAATCCCCGGCAGCTGTCGACACTGCCAATCGGTGGGTCGAGCGAAGCTGAATGGGATCACCATGCGTTCCTGTTTTGGCCGGAGGACGGCACGATCGTGCTGCCCGTCTCGCCAGGGTGGAACGACTGTCGGGTTTGGGATGCAGACATCCCGTGCCTGGCCGGGTCGCTGAAGAATCCGGTGGGTGGCGTTGTCGTTGCGCAGCTGCAAGGCACGGAGTTGATCGGTCGCGGCACGATCTCGAGCGAGTCCCGTTCGGACGGATGTTGGAACCCGCTGCAGCGCTCGCTGGCCATTGGGAGTGAACTCGTGACGGTCGGGCTCAACGAGATGCAGTTCACCGACCGCGCCTCGCTCGAGTCCCGCGATTCCGTCCAATGGGGCGACGCCACCCAATACGGCTGCTACTGGTACGTCGACTGACCACCGCGGCGTTGCAGCTTCAGGCTTGCGGCGATAACGCCCGATACGGCGTTTGGTAGCTCAGGCCCCGCTACGGGGCCTGAGGCTCCAAACGTTGCGACGATGCAAGCAGGGTTCCGCTCTACGGCGACCGACGTGCATCGTTGGATTGTCATGATTTCGTACGCACTTCGGCTGCCGACCCGAAACCACAGGGCTGAGGGGTAGTGTCCACGATGCGGAACGGAGGCGGTGGGTGCAAACGACGAGGCGACTAGTTGCTCTCGGCTTTGCCGCGCTCGTGGTTGCTGGGTGCAGCAACGACGAAGCCTCCGCGCCATCCACGGCTTCCGTGTCGGTGACAACAACCAGTGTCGCCGACACGACAGTCGCCACGGCCCCGCCGCCGGCAAGTTTGACCTCGAGCACAACAATCGCGTCGACGACCCTGCCCGCCACCACGACCACCGTGCCGACCGAGGACCTGATCACGCAAGCGGTGCAGGACTACTTCGCCGCGTACCACCTCTGTGGAGTGATGCCATCGACCTGCTTACCTGACACTTTCACGGCGGTCCACGGCCACTCCCGCTCGACGTTGCTCGAGTTGTCCACGGGGATGGTGCAACAAGGGCTCTATTTCTTGGCGGATTCGCGCGGTTCTTATCTCGTTGCGGAATCGGTCAGCCTTGTTTCCGCCACGGAAGCGACCGCGACGTACTGCGCCTACGACGCTGGAACCGTCATGGGGCCCGATGGGCCTGATGGTCTGCCTACGATCGTGAACGACGAAATACTCAACGTCCGATATGAGTATCGCCTCTACCGAGAAGGTGGGCGTTGGCTTGTCGGAGGGCAACGAGAGATTCAACAACTCGGACAGGGAAGCCTGTGTCCCCCGTCCGAGTAGCACTCGTCTGCTGCTTGATTGCGCTGGGTACGGCCGCTCCAGCTCTGGCAGGAGAGTTGGGTGGCGGTGGAGGATCCATCGATCCCGCCAATGGCGGGGCTGCGCAAATCTCTACTTGGGTGATTGGGGCGGTCAATGGTGGAGTGAGTCATCCGGCCGGCACCTCCTCTTGCACTCCTTGGGCACTCTTTGACGGGTCGACAACCGAGGCAGGCAACGCGAATCCAACGGTGATCAACCCGGCAACTGGCCAACCTGCCGCCATCTACTTCCGGTTGTGCGGCACCGTCTACCAGTACGTCTACGTCGGCCCGCACTCGCCCACCGACATTGCGCGGGTTGCGTATCAGAAGGTCGCGTCACTCGTGCCAAAACCAGAGGTCGCGTTCTCACCGCCGGTCGACAAGATGATTGTCAACTTCGAAACGTGGCTCGGCGTCACGCCAATCGCTCCCGTCACGGCGACCGCGGGCATCCCGGGTCTGAATGCAACCGTGACTGCTCGAGCAACCGACATCGAGTGGCTCACTGGCTCGCAGGTTGCCGGCGACGCCACCGCAATCAATTGCCAACCGTGGGGCTCGACGGAGTTCGCCAAGGACGGCTGCTCGTGGACCCCGGCGTATCCGTCGGTCGGCAAGGTCACCGGAACCACCGATCAGCGCTACCACGGCACGGTCACCATCATCTGGCAGGTCTCGTGGCAAGCATCGAACGGCGCCAGCGGCACACTCGGAGCACTCCGCACCACGACAGCGGTTGAGATGGGCGTCATGGAGATCCAGACCATCGGCGGGTAAGTCGCGGGCACGTCGGTTCGAGTCCGAGCGGCGAGATGAGAGATGTGCGGAAGGGTGCGGCTCATCTCTCATCGCACAAGTCCGAGCGAGCGGCGAGATGAGAGATGTGCGGAAGGGTGCGGCTCATCTCTCATCGCAGGGTTTCACAGGTTCCGCTTATCGCTCGGCGGTGTTGATCGTTGAGAGTGATGAACCACTCACTTGCACCAGCCGCCATTCATTCCTCGATACAGCACCGTCGATCGCGACTCGTCGCCATCGCAGTTGCCGCGATCGCGATAGGGGGCTGTGGTGGTGCGGCCGCCGCCACATCACCAACCACCACCACGACAATCGTTTCGCCATGCACCCGATGGGGCTTGGTCGACGGCTCGACGTTCGAGAGTGCCGGCACCTCCGACCCGACCGTCCCGAATCCAGTGACTGGCCAGCCGTCGACTCCCTACTTCCGCACTTGCGGTTCGAGCTATCATTACTGGTAC
Organism: Ilumatobacteraceae bacterium; assembly: GCA_040006755.1. Taxonomy (GTDB): domain Bacteria; phylum Actinomycetota; class Acidimicrobiia; order Acidimicrobiales; family Ilumatobacteraceae; genus JAENVT01. Next base: position 6,562 of record JBDTWJ010000053.1, read on the forward strand.
GTCGAGCTGGGTGGCAATGCACCACCGGAGATCGGCCACAACGCCGAGATCACGGGCGGATAGACCTCAGACCGTCAATGGCCAGCGGTATCCCACGCCTCAGTAATCCAGCCCTTCACAACGTCGTCGACTTCGTCGGGATTGCGAACATTCACCACGTGATACACGGTCCGCCCGGACGCGATCGGCTTGCGAGCGATCCGATGATCGTTCACCGTGCGCGGCATGAACAGGCACACCGCAACCCACTTGGTCATCGGCCGAAGCTGCAGGACTGAGACGCCGTCACGCTTCACGAACACACCGACCGAGACCGGCTCCAAAAAAGGTTCGCCGATCGATCGAAGGTGGTCCATCACCGCATCGAACACCGGCCGCTCAAAGGTTGGGCCGGTGCTGAAGTACTCGTCCAATTGCATCGCGGGAGCGCACTCGTGACCCTGTTCGCTGCGTGCGAACTGGCGTTGACAACGCGGGCACGTCCACGGCACGGCACCACCGTAGGCCGACGAATGGCACGCCAGGCAAGGACTACTCTCGCCGGTCATGCCAGATGTTGCTTTCAAGGATCTCTGCATCGACGTCACAGCCGGCGGAGGCCGCGCGGCAGCGGTCGCCAACTTCTGGAGCGAGGCGCTCGGTCAGCCCGTGAAAGCCCACGACGACGGCGGGTTCAGCCTCGACCCTCCCTCCGGTGGAGCGATGAACCGGGTCGTGTGGATCAACGACGTCGACGAGCCGATTACCGGTAAGAGCCGCGTCCACATCGATGTGCGCAACGCCGACGGCGATCCGGCGCCGCTACTCGCGGCGGGCGGCACGCTCGAACGTGCCAAGGACGACGAGATCGAGTGGCACATCGTCAACGATCCCGACGGAGTTGCGGTGTGCGTGTTCGGTCCCCACCCCGCCGATCCGAGCGCACTCGGACCATTCGAGTTGGTGGTCGACGCAACGGATCCTCCAGCGATCGCCAGCTGGTGGGCGGAACGAACGGGAGGCGCGGTCGGCGGCCGCGAGGGAGCTCCGTTCGTGTGGATCGAGGGCGCCGCCGGCTTTCCCTACATGTTCTGGGTCTTCCACGAGGTGCCCGAGCTGAGGACGGTGAAGAACCGTGTGCATTGGGACGTCAACCTGGTCGATACCACCATCGACGGCTTGGTGGCCGCCGGCGCCACTCTCGTACGACCGAAGGACGACGAGATCAGGTGGTGGATCATGGCGGACCCCGAGGGCAACGAGTTCTGCGTGTTCGAATGACGCGTTACCGCGTCGTCAGCAACGGATCGTCGACGACACGACTCTCTACTCCGGTCGGCCCGACGGTGTTGCCGCCTCGAATCGTCACGCGCCGGACGCGCCGCTCCGCCGTGCCGTAATCGTCGACGGCGTAGTGCATCGTCGCCCGATTGTCCCAGATCACGACATCGCCATCCCTCCAGCGATGTCGCAACACGAACTCGGGTTGCGTCATGTGTTCGTAGAGCGTGCGCAACAATCCGTCGCTCTCGATCCGCGACATGCCGACGATGTGCGACGTGAACCCGGGATTGACGAACAGGTTCGGCCGACCGGTTGTCGGGTGGACACGCACGACCGGATGGATCACGGGCGGCACCTTGGCGGCATCGTCGAGAAGTTGCTGCGCATCGGCGCGATCGAGCGCGCTGTCGAACGGCTCGCCCCAGTACGCGAGCGGCGAGATGCGATGGACCGCTTCGAGTTCGTCGACCAACTTCCGTAGCGGCGCGGACAGTCGTTCGTACGCGGTGCGCGTGTCGGCGAACATCGTGTCGCCGCCCGCCACCGGCGTGGAATCACCGACAAGAATCGAAGCTGCCGGAGGGGATGCAACGAACGTGACGTCGGTGTGCCACCGCGCATTTCGACCACCCCTCGCACCGTCCTGCTCGAGAATCTCGGGGTGATCAGGATGACCCGGAATGACCGGATGTGCCGCCGTCGGTTCACCCAGCACGCGTGCCAATGCCACCTGCTCGCCATGCGTCAGGTGTTGATCACGCAGCACCAGCAGTCGCTGATCCTCGAGCAGGGATGAGAGCCACGCGGGGTCGACACCGTCTCGAGCAAGGCCCCCGCTGAGCTCGGCGCCGAACACGCCGGTGATGGGTGTGATGGTCCACGTGTCGGCGGTGTCGCTCATTGTGATCAGCATTGCATTGTGCGGAGCCCGAACACTTGCTCGGCGTGGTAACAGTGGCGTATGACCTTGTCCACGCCGTCGACGATGCGAGCAGTGCTGTTGACCCGGCTCGGCGGGTTCGATTGCCTCGATGTGCGTCACGATGTCGCCGTTCCCGAGCCAGCCCGAGGCGAGGTCTTGGTGAAGGTCGCTGCTGCTGGAGTGAACAACACCGACATCAACACGCGCATCGGTTGGTACGCACCCGACGTCATGACCGGCACACCGGGCAGCAGCGACGAAGTCCCACCGAGCGCTCGGGCCGAAATCAGCTGGTCGGGCGAGGTGCCGAGGTTTCCGCGGATACAGGGCGCCGACGCCTGCGGCCGAATCGTCGCCATCGGAGAGAGGGTCGACGCGAGTCGAATTGGGGAACGAGTGATCGTGGAGCCGGTATTTCGCGACCCGGACGCTCGTGGCCAGCCCGTCTATTTCGGCTCGGAAGTCGACGGCGCGTTCGCGGAGTACAGCGTTGTGCCTGCGCGGCAAGCGGTACGGGTCGAGTCCACGTGGACGGATGCAGAGCTGGCATCGATCCCGTGCTCGTACTCCGCTGCGGAGAACATGCTCGGCCGGGTGCGACTCGGAGCTGGACAGACGGTTGTCGTGACCGGGGCGTCGGGCGGCGTCGGTTCGGCGGCGGTGCAGCTCGCCAGGCGACGCGGCGCCCGCGTGATCGCGCTCGCCGCACCGGCCAAACACGATGAGATCCTCGCGCTCGGTGCCGACATCGTGCTACCTCGCGACAGTGACCTGCCGACCGTGCTCGGCCGCAAGAGTGTCGACGCGGTGATCGACGTCGTTGGAGGCGCGGCGTGGCCACGACTACTCGCCGTGCTTCGACCCGGCGGGAGATACGCAACGACGGGCGCAATCGGTGGCCCGTGGGTGGAGCTCGACCTCCGCGTGCTCTACCTCAACGACCTGACGCTCTGTGGATGCACCGTCCTCGACCCTGAGGTTTTCGCCAATCTCGTTGGCTACATCGAGCGCGGCGAGATCCACCCGATTGTCGCGGCAACGTTCGATCTGGAAGACATCGTCGCAGCTCAGCGCCTATTTCTGACCAAGCAGCACGTGGGTAAGATCATTTTGCGGGTCTCGGTCGACTAACCCGACGCAGGCGGCGTTCGAGTGCCGTGGTCGACGGGTACGCTGGCGCGCATGCCTTCGGGTGACGATTCGGCCGACTCCCGCCTGCACGGCACCTGCATCGCGGACAGCGTGCTCGACCTCGTGGGCAACACACCGTTGGTCCGCCTGAAGCGCACGAGCGAGATTCACGGCATCGAGTGCGTGTTGGCGATGAAGATGGAGACGACGAATCCGGGCGGATCGTCGAAGGATCGCCCAGCACTGGAGATGATTCTGGCCGCCGAGCGCGACGGCTTGTTGAAGCCCGGTGGAACCATCGTCGAACCGACAAGTGGCAACACCGGCGTCGGCCTCGCAATCGTCGCGGCCCAGCGCGGATACAAGTGTGTGTTCGTGATGACCGACAAGAACGGGCCTGAGAAAATCTCACTGCTGCGTGCGTACGGTGCTGAGGTGATTGTGTGCCCAGTCGCCGTGCCGCCCGACGACCCGCAGAGCTACTACATGGTCGCCGAGCGCGTCACCAGCGAACGCAACGCCTTCCGTCCCAACCAGTACGCCAACCCCAACAACCCGCTGGCCCACGAGAACACGACCGGGCCAGAGCTGTGGGCACAAACCGGTGGCCGCATCACGCACTTCGTTGCCGGCGCGGGCACGTGCGGCACGATCACCGGCGTTGCCCGATACCTCAAGCAGATGAATCCCAACGTCAAGATCATCGCTGCCGATCCGGAGATGTCTGTGTTCTCGGGCGGTTCCGGCCGGCCGTATCTCGTCGAAGGGGTCGGAGAAGACTTCTATCCAGCGGCGTGGGATGCGTCGCTCTACGACGAGATCATCCCCGTCAGCGACGAGGCCAGCTTCATCACCGCCAGGCAGGTCAGCCGCGAGGAGGGAATCCTGATCGGCGGCAGTGGTGGGCTGGCCGTGGCTGCGGCGTTGCAAATGGCCAAGCGCGCCCGACCCGACGACATCGTGGTCGTGCTCAATCCCGACAGCGGCCGTGGCTACCTGTCGCGGATCTTCGACGACGACTGGATGGCCAACTTCGGGTTCGTGAAGGAATGCGACCAATGCGTCGCCGCGGTGCTCGACACCCGCGGCGACACACCGTCGCTGTTGTACGTCAATCCCATCGACACCGTGCGCTACACGATCGAGGTCATGCGTGCCAACGGCGTCAGTCAGCTTCCGGTGTGCAAGAACACCCCGCCATTCGCGAACGCCGAGGTGTCCGGCTCGGTCGACGAGCTCGATCTCATGGAATCGGTGTACCAAGACCCGTCGGTGATGGACACCGCGGTCGAGAAGGTGATGAGCCCCAAGTTGCCCACCATAGGAGTCGGTCAGAAGATCGCATTGGCGGTTGAGATGCTCGACAAATCACCCGCGCTCCTGGTGTTGTCGGGCGGCCGGCCGCTGAGCGTGCTCACACGCACCGACCTCCTGACATACTTCGAAGCCGTCGCGAATGGGTGAGTTCGAAGAGCAGTCGTCGTGGGGTTTCGAAACCCGCGCGGTGCACACCGGCCAGGATCCCGACCCCGTCACTGGCGCGGTCGTGACGCCGATCGTGCTCAGCACGACGTTCGCTCAAGAGGGCGTCGGCGGGCACAAGGGATTCGAGTACTCGCGCAGCGGCAACCCGACTCGCGCCGCGCTGGAAGCGTGTGTGGCCTCTCTCGAAGGTGGTCACCATGGCTTGGCCTTCGCCAGCGGACTGGCAGCGGAGGACAACGTCCTGCGATTGCTCAGCGCAGGCGACCGCGTGCTGCTGGGCAACGACGCGTATGGCGGCACGTTCCGACTGATCTCCAAGGTGCACACCTCACTGAACTGGTCTGCGGTCAATCTCATCGACGTCGACCGGCTCGTCGCCGAGTGGCCGGCCGACACCAAGCTCGTGTGGCTCGAGACGCCGACCAATCCGTTGTTGCGGTGCTTCGACGTCGAGAAGATCTGCGAGATCGCTCACGCCCGCGGCGCGCTGGTGTGCGTCGACAACACGTTCGCAACGCCGTATTTGCAGCAACCGTTGTCGCTGGGCGCCGACATCGTCGTGCACTCGGCCACGAAATATCTCGGTGGTCACAGCGATGTGGTCGGTGGCTTCCTGGCGCTCGACGATGACGAGCTCTCGGATCGCCTGACCTTCACGCAGAACGCGGCCGGCGCGGTGCCGGCACCGTTCGACTGCTACCTCGTCCTGCGCGGGGTGAAGACCCTCGCCGTTCGGATGGAACGGCACTGCGCGAATGCTCGCTCGCTCGTCGACCTGCTCGTGGGACATCCCGCGGTCGAGCGGGTGCTGTATCCACAACTCCCCGATCACCCCGGTCACGCGGCAGCGGCCAAGCAGATGCGCGACTTCGGTGGAATGGTCAGCTTCACGATGCGAGGCGGTGAAGCCGAGGCCCTACGCGTTGCCGCAGCAACCAAGTTGTTCGTCTTGGCCGAGTCGCTCGGTGCGGTTGAGAGCTTGATCGAGCATCCTCACCAGATGACCCACGCATCCGCGGCCGGGTCGCCGTTGGAGGTTCCCGACAACCTGTTGCGACTTTCAGTTGGAATCGAGTCGGCCGCCGACCTCGTCGCCGACCTCGAGCAAGCCCTCGGGTAGCCGGATCTCGTTGCAGCGTTTGGTAACTGGGGACCCGTTGAGGGTCCTGCGACTCCAAACGCTGCGTTGGGGACGAGACGAACGTCGAAGCTCAGGAGGTGATCTTGGTGGCGACCCGGGTGCCGCTGCGCAGCGCCCCTTCCATGAATCCGCTGAAGTTGTCGGTGTGCTCGCCGGCGAGCAGCAAGCGGCCAGACAGTCCGTGGGCGGCGTGCAACAATGGCGAGGCGGCCGTCATCTGGCCGTGTCCGAAGCATGCGTACGCGCCGAGGCTCATCGGATCGTTGGTCCAGTCGGTGTGCACACGCTCGCCTGCCAGACCCTTGGCGCCGGGGAAGAGGCGGTCGATCTCGGCGACGATTCGGTCGGGAGCCTCTGGCAACGCGGCGAACGCGGCTCCGTCGTGTGACGACAGCAGATTGGTCAGTACCCCGCGATCACCACTTTGATCGTCGGTGGTCTCCCACAGATGTCCCCAGGCGCGCTCGGTCATCACCGAGCCGTTGCGTCCGTAGTCGTGCCAGATCCGTCGATCGAACTGCACGCTGATCTTGCCGCCGACGCCATACCCGACAGCACCGAGCTCCAACGGCATCGCCGACCAGATGCGCGACAACACCGGCAGCGGAACCGCAGCAACGATCGTCCTCGCCTCGATCACTGCGCCGGTGGTCAGCGTGACCTCGCCGCGATCGGCGTAGCCGTCGACGTCGATCGACTGCACCGTGGTCGCGACGCGTACCCTCGACCCGAGCCGTGCCGCAAGACCGGTGGCCAACTGATCGTTGCCGCCCACGACGCGATGGCACTCACGATGCCCGGCCGCTTGCAGGCGGGCAAGGCCGCCGGCGAAGCGTTGACTGATCTCTTCCGGCGGCAGCATGTACTCGGTGCGCAGATGACGACCGATCACCAGCCTCGACAACACCGACAGATCCATCGAGTGCATCAGGTCGGCCAACGTGGCGCGGTCGGAGTCGTCGTCGTCAGGCAACGCCTCCACGGCGCGCTCCCACCGAGCGACGTCAGGCTCGATGGATGCGTGCATCGACAACGGTTCGGCGCGGCCGCCGGCGTCGAGCAACGTTGCAGCAGGGTCGTCGTCGGACCGCGAGCTCAGCGAGAGACCGAGCCTTGCGGCGAGCGCCAGCACCTCCGCATGGTTCGAGTCGATGAACTCAGCACCTCGTTCGCAGGTCTGACCGTCGGAGAAGTGGTGGCTGAACACTCGGCCGCCAACACGAGCGCGACCCTCGAGGACGACGACGTCTACGCCGCGGCCGACCAGCACCTCGGCACATCGCAACCCGGCGAGCCCTGCACCGATGATGGCTACGTCGTACATGGCGAGTAGCTCATGTCAACTCATCTCAGAACAGCGTGGGTTGTTCGGCGATGATCCGGCGCGGCACACCGGGCCAGGGCACGTAGTGGTCCATGAACACCCAGGTTCGTCGATGAATCGCCGACGGCCCGTAGGCCTGCAGCGCAGCCTTGTGGACGGGACACGGATATCCCTTGTTGGAGTCGAAGCCCCACTGCGGATAGTGCTCGGACTGCTCGCGCATGATGCGGTCGCGGGTGACCTTGGCGAGGATCGAAGCGGCTGCCACCGACAGACAGTTCAGATCGGCCTTCACCCGTAACTCGACGTGGGCGATTTGAGTACCGACGAAGTTCCACTTGCCGTCGACGACCGCAGCGTTGGGCACAACACCGAGCGCACCGAGCGCACGACGGGTTGCCAACCGCTGAGCTTCGGCCATACCGAGTTCGTCACATTCCTCCTGCGACGCACCGCCAACCGCCCACGCGTCGCACCACCGGGCTATGCGATCGAAGAGGAACTCGCGGCCGGCCTCGGTCAGCAACTTCGAATCGCGCACGCCGTTGACGCGACGATCGCGCGGCAGCACTGCGGCACCGACCATCAACGGTCCCGCCCATGCACCCCGACCCACCTCGTCGATGCCGACGATCACGTCGTGACCGGCCTTCCACAGCTCCTTCTCGATCGAGCGAGATGGCACCCCTCGAGTCATCAGCGCAACACGATGGCCGGATCGCCGGCCTCGACGGTGCCGACACGCCACCACATGTCAGAAAGGGAGGAGAGCGCCGACGGATCGATCGCCGCGAGCAGCCCACCGGATGTTTGAGGATCCATGCACAGCGCCTCGGCCGCCTCGCCGGCCGTCGAGCGCACATGTGTGGCCACGTAGTCGCGATTGCGTGGGTCTCCTCCGGTGCGCACGCCGCGGCGAGCCGCCTCCAGCGCTCCTGGATATGGGCGCAGCCCAGCGGTGTCGACGACCACCTGCACACCACCGCGTTCGGCCATCTCCCAACCATGCCCCGCCAAACCGTACCCGGTCACATCGGTGACCGCGTGTACGGCGCTGCCGAACGACTGCAACTCCTCGGACGCATGGCGGTTCAACCGGCGCATGCCAGCGATCGCCGCCGCCTTGTCGGATGCAGATCCGCCTGCCAACGCCAGGCCTGTGCCCAGTGGCTTGCTGAGAACCAGCACGTCGCCCGGCCGTCCGCCGCCCTTGCGGAAGACCTTCGCCGGATCGACAACGCCCTGCACCGCTAACCCGAAGATCGGCTCGGGATTGCGGATCGTGTGCCCCCCGGCGATGGTGCCTCCGGCTTCGGCAACGACGGCCGCCGCGGCGTCGAAGATCGCGACGATCGCATCTGGCGGGAAGTTTTCGGGAAAAGCGGCGATGTTGACCGCGATCGCGACCCTGCCACCCATCGCGAAGACATCACTGCACGCATTCGCCGCGGCGATCGCGCCAAAATCGCTGGGGTGATCGACGAGGGGTGGGAAGAAGTCGGTCGTGCTGACCAAGGCCACACCCGGCGCCATCTCGTAGATGGCCGCATCGTCGAACGGCGCGAGTCCGACGAGCAGCGATGGATCGACGCTGGCCGGCATATCGCGCACAAGTTCGGTGAGCAGCGACGCACCCCACTTGGCAGCGCACCCGCCGCACGACGTCCACTCGGTGAGCCGGAGGTCGGCGAAGGGGTCGGCCTCGGCGGCGGCTTGGAGGGCGGTCATCCCGGCCCAGCCTACGGTGTGCGATCTCGCAGGCAGGATCGAGCTGAAATCCAGAGCCGACGATCTAGCGTCTGAGCATGTACATGATCGGCCCGTATCGATTCACCGAGACCGACGCCCAGCGCACCGTGCAGTACGCCGACGAGATCTTCGACCTCTACGCCGAGGGCCGGGACCCGAGTGTGATCGAGCACCTCCGCGCCCCGGCCCCCACCGGTGACGCCGAGAGGGATCTCGCTGCTGTCTGGGCCTCGTGGACGGCTGCCGGCCCCGCGTTGCGAGCTGCTGGTCAACTCCCGTTGCGCAGGGAGGGCACAGTTGTGCAGCTCAGCGTGTCGCCGGGCGGACTCCCGAAACTGCCCGTCGAGACCGCCGAGGTGACATGGAAGGGCATGGCAGGCGATCGCCAGGCCACGCGCCAGCACCACGGCCGTCCGTGGCAGGCGCTGTGCATCTGGAGCGCTGAGGTGATCGACGATTTTCGCAAGGCCGGTCATCCTCTCGAGCCGGGACGTGCCGGCGAGAACATCACGATCAGCGGCCTGCCGTGGCACGAGGTCCGCGCCGGCGTTCGTCTGCGCATCGGCGACGTGCTGACCGAGGTCAGCGCCTACGCACTGCCCTGCCGCACCAACAAGCCGTGGTTCATCAACGGCGATTTCAAGGTGATGCATCACGATCGCGGCCCGGTGAGCCGGGTCTACGCGACGGTGCTGGAACCGGGTGTCATCAGCGTCGGAGACGCAGCAATCCTCGAGCCCTCGATCTCTCAGTGACAGTGCTGCCCGGATGGCCGCCGGAGGTCGTGCCGAGGTCGTCGTCGCGTCCGTCCTTGATCCGTGACCACTGGGCGGTCGGGCGCCCGTCGAGCATGAACCGGCCCAGCCACGGCCGGACAACGGGTCCGGCAGGTCGTGGCCTCACAGACGAACAATCAGCTGAACGATGTGTCGGAAGTCGGGGGGGTCGGCGGCGCGCCGGTGACCGGTGGCCACAACGCCTCCCCCGCGAGCAGACCGGTCGACCACTTGTCGTGTGACAACGGCATGGGTTCGCCGTCGACCTCCCACAGCACCGCCGGCCGGTCGCCATGCCAGCGAATGGCGAACGACAGCGTCGAGGCCAACCCAATGGCCAGGCCATGGGCCTCGAAGTCGATGCCGAGCCATGACGCGGGGAACGACTGCGGCATCAGCTGCGCGGCGTGCTCGTGGGATGTCACCAATCGCCGCTCGGCCCAGGCCGGAACCACCGCGGGCTCGTCCGGCATCTCGTCCGGCACCTCGTCGTGCTGCGATGAGAGGCCCATCCGCCGAAGGTCTGCCACCGCGCGATGTTCACCCGCCGCGTGCAGCACGCGAGCCGCGGCCTCGATGGTGCCGCCGGCGATCCGGGTGCCCGACCGCGCCACACGCTCGACCTGGGCCGCGATGTCTTCGACCCACATCGAGGGCCGATCGCCCATCCGAACCAGCTCCGCGACGCCCAGTAGGAAAAACTCCGGGTCCACGTCATCGTTCGCCCCGAGTGCGACGGGCCCGTTGAGCAGCAGTTCGCACCGCGCCGATGTAACCGCCTCGACGATCGACGCATCGGGCAGCTGCAAGCGGCTTGCACGCTGCGTCTGCGCGAGCCACCCTCGCGACACGTGTTCGGCAGATGGCACAACATCCGGCAACGACTCACAGGTCGCATGCGCGCGAGCAACGACCAGCGTGGCCTGATGTCCGACGGGGAAGATGACCGCGTCGGGTGGAAGGTCGATGCCCTGTGGCGGCATGGAGGTGGGTGGCCGCCGTGAGAGCAGACCACCGCCCGTGAATGCGATGGCAATCGGCAACGTCGAGTCGTTGGAGACCTCGATGATCGTCAACCCGCCGTAGTCGGCGACGGAGTAGACGCGCTGCACAGCATCGCCGCTCGGTATTCGCACCCTCGTTTCGATCACGGGCGTACCGACGAGAAGAGTCTGCCGGGTTGACGCCTCGTGCTGCGGCGTGTGCCAGCGATCGTCGGCGGCAACAAACCAGTCGACGACGCCGGACCCATCCCACGGCTCGACGGCACCCCACGGCGTGACCGTTGCTCGCCACCGCGCGCCCACGACGCCTGTGCACGTCACTCGAGCTCGCTCTTGCGGCTGCGTTGCATCAGCGCGCCGAGCGCCTCGGCTGCGGTACGTCCGTGATGGCAGACCGCGACCACCTGCTCCGTGATGGGCATCTCGACACCGTGACGGCGCGCCAGATCGAGCACGCTCGGGGAGCTCTTCACGCCCTCGGCAACCATGCTCATCGAGGCCAGCACCTCCTCGATGCGCTTTCCCTGTCCTAGCTCGAGACCGACGGTGTTGTTGCGGCTTTGCGACGACGAGCAGGTGGCGATGAGATCGCCGATCCCAGCAAGTCCCGAGAACGTGGTCGCGTGCCCGCCCATTGCCATCCCGAGCCGTGTCATCTCTGCCAGACCACGGGTGATGAGCGTGGCGCGGGTGTTGTCGCCGAAGCCCATGCCGGCCGCCATCCCACTGGCGATCGCGATGACGTTCTTGACCACGCCGCTGACCTCGCATCCGACGACATCGGGATTGGTGTAGATCCGCAGGCTCGGACGGCTGAAGATGCGTTGCAGCTCGGCGGCGATCACCTCGTCGTCGATCGCCACGACACTGGCAGCCGGTTGCCCACCGAGGATCTCCTTGGCCAGATTCGGTCCGGTGAGGACGGCGACGGGATGACCCGGCATCTCGTCGCTGGTGACCTCGCTCATGCGCTTGCGCGAGCTGCGCTCGATACCCTTGGTCAGCGTCACAATGGGCACCCATGGACGCAGGAACTTCGCCGCCTCAGCAGCAACATCGCGGTAGCCGTGCGACGGCACAGCCATCACCAGCACGTCGGCGTGACACACCGCCTCTTGCAGAGAGCTCGTCGCCCGCAACTGCTCGGGCAGCATGAAGTTGGCCAGGTAGTCGCCGTTGACGTGGGCGTCATTGATCTGCATCGCGAGTTCGGGGCGCCGCGCCCACAAGATAGTCGGTGTGTTGACGGCGGCCAATGCCGCGACGGTCGTGCCCCACGAACCTGCGCCGATTACGGCAACGTTGATCGGCATGAAGACAGCGTAGGTGCCTACGATGCCTGGAGTGAATGCCGTCGTCCTCGTTCCGGTCAAGGCATTCGCGGATGCGAAAGCACGGTTGGCGGCGGTACTCGGCGATGCCGAACGTCAGCGTCTGGCACGATGGATGTCGGCGAGAGTTCTCGCTGCGGCGGGCGAACTACCCACGTATGTCGCATGCGACGACGAAACGGTTGCCGAGTGGGCCGGCGAACACGGCGCCTCGATCCTGTGGCATCCCGGCGTCGGCCTGAACGCCGCTGTCGACAACAGCGTCGCCGACCTGCGCGCCGCGGGCGTGTCCGATGTGATCGTCGCGCACGGTGACCTACCGCGTGCGCATTCGCTGGCGACTTTGGTGCAGCCCGGCACGTTGACACTCGTTCCCGACCGCCACAGCGACGGCACCAACGTCATTGCACTGCCCACCGACATGCCGTTCCGGTTCGCATATGGGCCTGGCTCGTTCCAGCGCCACCTCGATTCGGCGATCGCCGACGGCCTCTCGGTACGCGTGCGCCGCGATTCGCTGCTGGCGCTCGACATCGACACGCCGTCCGACCTCGCTCACCCACTCGTGCAGGAAGTACTCCCAACATGGCTGCAAACGAACCCGGCCAACCAGCGCTGAACGTTGGGGCGTACACCCACAACCTCGGCGTGCCGGCGACGGCGCTGGCCATCGGCGCGCATCCCGACGACGTCGAGTTCGGCTGCGGGGCAACGCTGGCCAAGTGGGCCGACGGTGGATGCGTCGTGCACCACCTCATCTGCACCGACGGATCGAAGGGCACGTGGGATCCCGACGCCGACATCGCCGCGCTCGCTGCCAAGCGACAACTCGAGCAGGGCGAGGCGTCGCGGCGATTGAGTGGAGCCAACGCTGGAGTCGTCGTGTTTCTCGACAACGTCGATGGCGAACTCGACAGCAATCTTGTCGTTCGCGGCGAAGTGGCACGCATCATCCGCGAGCTACGCCCCGAAGTGGTACTGGGTCACGATCCGTGGAAGCGGTACCGCCTGCACCCCGACCATCGTCATGCCGGCTTTCTGGCTTGCGATGGAATCGTGGCCGCCCGCGATCCGCACTTCTACCGAGAACACGGGCTCGCGCCGTTCAGGCCGAGTGCCCTGATGCTGTTCGAAGCCGACCAGCCCGACCACGCCGAAGACGTCGGCGGTCACGACGGGCGCTACCTCCAGCGCAAGCTCGAAGCATTGGAAGCGCACATCAGTCAGTTCGAGAGCACGATGAAGGCCATCGACGACGACCAACTGACCGCCTTTCGCAGTCGCATCTCGGCTCGACTGGCCGAACTCGGCGAGCCGTTCGGCTACGTGGCAGCCGAGATCTTCAAGCTGATCACTGATCTGTAGCTGCGAACTGTCCCGGCTGCCGGCCCCCACCGACACCGCCGGCGAATGCCTGGGCGATGCGTACCCACTCCGCTGCTGCATCGCCGACGATCTCGAGGTGGGTGTCGGCAACATTTCGGCGCTGAGTCACGACGAGACAGAAGTCGAGTGCAGCACCAATGACCGAGTTGTGCTCGGACTCACCCCATGACCACTCGTCGCCATCTGGCCCTGTCAGCCGCACGGCCACGTCGCCCGGCGGCATCGTCAGGCCGTGCAGCATGTAGCTGAAGGGCCGGGCCCGCACGCCGATGTGAGCAACATGTCGCAGACGATTCGTGGGAGTCCTCGTGACGCTGAGCGCATCGACGACGTCCTGACCGTGCGCCCACGTCTCCATCAGCCGTGCGGTGATGAACGACCGCGCACCCATCGGCGGCCCGTACCACGGAACCCGATCGGACGGATCGACGGTCGATGCCACATCGATCAACGCGCGTCGATCAGTGCGCCAATGAGCGACGAGTTCGGACGGCGAGATTGATCGACCCGGCGTAATCGACGCGTCCGCAACGCCGCTGGCTCTCAGCCACTGCATGTCGAGTGCAAACGCAGCCGGGTCGGTCAGCGCCAGCAATGCGCGTTGATCGAAGAACCACAGATGGCTGATCTGGTCGCGAACCGCCCATCCGGGCGACGGCGTTGGACGCTCCCAATCGACGTCCGGCAGTCCAGCGACAATTTCGTCGAGCTCGCTGTGTTCGTCGCCCAAGTCGCCGCAGATCGATCGCACCGCGGTCACGCTAGGCGGAAAAACGAAGAGCGGAGGGCACGAGGCCCTCCGCTCTTCTGCTCCGAATTTCGACTACTACTGCGGTCGACGGACTTACCTCTTCTTGGCAGCTGCCTTCTTGGCCGGAGCCCGCTTGGCTCCTGCCTTCTTCGCTGCTGCCTTCTTGGCCGGTGCCTTCTTTGCTGCGGCCTTCTTGGCCGGAGCCTTCTTGGCTGCTGCCTTCTTGGCGGGACTCTTCTTGGCTGCTGCCTTCTTCGCAGGAGCCTTCTTTGCCGCGGCCTTCTTCGCCGGGCTCTTCTTCGCTGCTGCCTTCTTGGCAGGAGCTTTCTTGGCCGAAGCCTTCTTAGCTGCCACTTTGTTTCCTTCTTTCTTGTTTCGGTTGATTACCTGTTGTTGAGGACCGCTTTGAGCGTGCTGCTCGCGGTGAATTTCATCCGAGTCGATGCAGCGATGTTCACTGCAGCGCCGGTCTGGGGATTGCGGCCAGTACGCGCCTGGGACTTCGAAGTGCTGAACGAGCCGAAGCCCGGCCAAGCAACCTTGTCGCCACTCTTTGCGCTACTCGTGACGATCTCGAAAAAGGCGCCGACAGTTTTCTCGGCATCGGCCTTGCTCACATCGGCACTCTTCGCGACCGCATCGATCAGCTCTGCTTTGGTCATGTTGAGTTGATACCTCCGGGTATCGGGTTGTAGTAACGGAGCGTTACGCCC
>JBDTWJ010000054.1:0-21523 GCA_040006755.1 Ilumatobacteraceae bacterium
CGCTGATGATGTCGGCCTTGTATCCCTCGAGCTTGTCCTTGATGTCATCGACGAACCCGCCCGACGTGGCATAGCCGACGCCGTCGACCGAGAGGTCGTAGCGGATTGGGCCACCCTTGATGTTGCCGTCCATCTGAGCCTTGATGAGCTCGAACACGGCGACGTCGACGCGCTTGAGCATCGAGGTGAGGATGTAGTCCTTCACTGCCGGGTCGGACGTGTTGTACTGGTCGCTGTCGACGCCGATGGCCCACAACTTGGTGCCCTTTGCGTCGCTCGATGCCTTGGCGGCTTCGAACAGACCGGCACCCGATGCGCCTGCGGCGTGATAGATGACGTCGGCGCCACCGTCGTACATGGCCGTGGCGATGTCGCGTGCCTGGTCAGGTGCGGTGAAACCGTCGAAGTCTGGAGCTTCAGTGATGTAGTTGGCCACGATCTGGATGTCTGGGTTCACAGCCTTCGCTCCAGCCTTGAAGCCGGCCTCGAACTTCTCGATCAGACCGCCGACGTTCTTGACGCCACCGATGAATCCGAGCTTTCCGGTCGTGCTCTTCAATGCCGCGGCGGCACCGACCAGGAACGAGCCCTGCTCCTCGGAGAACACCAGACCGACGATGTTGTCGCCATACGGCACGCCGGCCGGGTCGGTCGAGAAATCGAGCATCGAGGAGTCGACGACTCCGAAGATCTTGTCGGGGTTGGACTTGCCGACGGCAGCCGCATCGGCCTCGAACAAGAAGCCGACGCCGATGACGATGTCGCTCGACGCGGCGGCGAGGTCGAGGAGTTCCTTACGGTTCGATCCATCCTCGTTCGGCACGGCTTCGGTGAATGTGACGCCGAGTTCGCTCTTGGCGCGTTCGAGTCCTGCTGCGGCGGCGTCGTTGAACGACTGGTCGCCACGACCGGTCGTGTCGTAGACCAGGCCTACCTTCGGTGCGTCGCCTGACGGTGCGGCAGTAGTGCCGTCAGGTGCCGTAGTTGGATCTGGTGCGGCGGTGACGCCGACGCCACCATCGGTAGTGGCTGAATCCTTGCTGTCGTCACCACAAGCTGCGGCCATCAGGCTTAGCAAGGCAACGGCGGCCAGCGATGAAAATCGCTTGGTCTTGCGCATTATTCTCCCCCTTGGAGTATTGGTTAGTTGGAGTGGGATTTCCAGGGCGACATCCTACCTGGAACGGGTCATCGTCCGGGGGAGAGCCTCGTTCCGTCGCATCCAGACCGTAGAATCGCCCGTGGTAGACGATGTACCTCGCTCCTGTACAACCACCGCGCCAGCGCCTGCCAGAACGTGTGTATGCCGCGCGGCGCATCGCCGCTGGTATTGCCGCCGTCGCTGTGTTGTTCTTGCTGTACACAATCGTGTCGGCTGTGTTCGGGGAACCGAGTCGCCAGATCCAGGCAGCGCCCACCGCGCCGAGCACCTCGCTCATCGAGAGTGATGGCAAGACTCCTATCACCCCCGCGTCGACCTCGACCACGACGACCGAACTGGTGCCAAAGGAGAAGACGGTGCCGTCGGCGACGGATCCTGCCGACCTCTACGTCGCGGGCGACAGCGATGCAGGCACGTTCGGCCCGTACCTCCAGAAGCTGATGAAGCAGACAGGGATGGTCAAGGTCAACCTCGACTACAAGGTCTCGTCGGGTCTCAGCCGCCCCGACTTCTTCGATTGGTCCGCACACTTCGCGCAGTCGATCCCAGCGGTCAACCCCGACATCGTCGTCGTCACATTCGGTGGCAACGACGCTCAGGGCCTGCGCAACGTCGACAAGAGTTGGGCTGTCGAGCACACGCCCGGCACGGGCAGCGACGACACCGATTGGCGCGCCGAATACGGCAAGCGCGTCGGTGCGACGATGGACTATCTCGGCGGCGACAACCGCACGCTGATCTGGGTCGGCATCCCCAACGACGACAATCCCGAGGTCACGGCGCGGTTGCAGGTGCAGAACGAGGTTGTCATGGCCGAAGCCGCCAGACGGCCGAAGGTCGTGTTCATCGACACCTGGAAGCGCTTCTCCGGCCTCAGTGGTGGCTTCGCCGAGGTCGTGCAAGACCCGCGAGACAACGAGTTCAAAGATGTACGCGCCAGCGACGGATTCCACCTCAACGAAACCGGAGCCGAGATCCTCGCCCTCGACATCGCCGAAGCCATCCGCACCGAGCTACGGGCCCGAGGCGGCAGCCTCTAACCCCTCCCCTGTTTCGAGGCCAGTCACCGAATCTCCGGCACCGCCGGATGTTTAGTACCTGGCCCCAGCAGTGAGACTCGCAGTGAGACTGGCTCGGATCACGGACAAGTCAGGAAATCTCCGGCCACCTGCGAGGCCGGTCACCGAATCTCCGGCACCGCCGGATGTTTCGTACCTGGCCTGCCTAAGCCGCGGAGGTCACTCCGGCCACGCGCAGGTTGTCGAGGACCCAGTCCGGGCGGCCGTAGACATCGTCGTAGGTGAATGTGAGCACACGATTGCCGCGCAATGTGAGTTCGGTATGTCGCTGTGCGTCGCGCTGCCGTTGCAGCCGCGTCCCGTGGGTTCCATGTCCGGCAACTTCCACGACCAGTGCCCCGGCGAATTCGGCATCGACGCGCGCCAATGTCCTGGTGCCCGAGCGATACACGCGGCGTAGGGTCGGACGCGGCAGGCCGGCCCGACGAATGATCGCCAGGAAGCGACGCTCGAGTGCACTTTCGCCACCGGTGTCGACCATGGCGTCGATCAACGTACGACGATGCCAGGCATTGGGAGCGAGGTCGACGACGATGCGTCGGCGAAGGCGCTTCTCGCTGACCAGCCGCATCCGGATGGCAGAGTCGATGGCATTGTGTATCTCGTCTTGCGTGAACCGAAACAGACACGAGTCGAGGATCAATCGTTCTGCGGTGACGCAACGGATGCCAGCGATGGTCACCACATCGCCGGCCAGCAATGGTCGAGCACTCGACCTCTTCACCCCGATCGAACCGCGGTTGCGACTCGTTCTGGGAACCCACATCTCGACCGGTCCCTCGACAAAACCATCGAGGCGTTGCAGGGCAGCCGCGGACCGTCCAGCGGCAGCGGCTTCGGGCCCAAGGTCACCGAGCGCCGAGGCGAGCGCCATCGACCATGTCGGCGGACTGCCGGCGAATCGGAAGACATGAGTTCCGAGGCGCTCAATCCATCGCAGTGCCAGCCACTCGTTTCGCAGACGATCGGACACCCCGAATCGTTGAGCCATGTCCGTCGTGAACACGCCGTATCGATCGGCGGCTGCTGCCGCGAGTGCTACGAATCGGTCGTCCATCGTCCGATGGTCGCGCCGAGGTCTCACCGCGAGTCTCACTGCTGAAGCCAGGTACGCAATATCCGGTCGTACCGGAGATTTGGTGACTTGACTACGGTGCGAGCCAGGCCACGACTGCGAGTCTCACTGGTGAGACCAGGTACGAGATATCCGGTCGTACCGGAGATTTGGTGACTTGACCCGGCGCGGGCCGGAGGTTTGGTGACTTGCTGGCGCGCGCGAGGCGGTCAGAGGCTCGCGTCATCGTCGGCGGGGCGGAAGCCGAGCTTGAGGTCGCCGAGTTTGACCAGAGTCGACGAGATCCAGCCGCCGAGGGCGCCGAAGTGTTCGTCGAGCAACGTGCTGGCGCCATCGGCGAGCGTTTCCTCGGCAAGCTCGTAGAGGCCTTCGTAGGTGACCTCGACGGCGTATTCCGGGTCGCCATCGATGCCGTCGAAGTGACCGATCTCGACAGTGAGCCCGGCCCGTTCCATCCGTTCGTTGCCGATCAGCGGACTCGTCTCGGGCATTGCCGGTTCAACCACAGTGGGATGCGGCTGGGCGATCAGGCGCTGCACACGAAAGACGATCTCCATCTCGATGGCCGGTTGCCGATCGAGCACCTCGTCGACGCACCAGCTGCGGTACGCGGTCTGGCTCCAACTGGGCCAGTCGAAGTTGATGTGCGCGACAACCCGTGGCGGCTGGCCCTCGCCGGGCAGACCATATGACGTCTCCCACGAAAGGTCACCAAGCAGCACGTCGACCTGGAAGTGCTCGTCGAACGCCTGGCGCTCGAGAAAAGCTGCCTCGAATGCATCGCGGAGCGCGCTGATCGCGTCGGTGAAAACGTGGTCGAGCATGGAGGCTGACGCTACCGTGCCGTACGGTGTAGCCATGTCGCTCGTCGTCGTATCACGTGCCGAGGGTGTGGCCACGCTGACCCTCAACAACCCGGCTGAACGCAACACGTTGACCGCGGCGATGGTCGGCGAGATCGTGGCCGCGATGGAGGAGATTGAAGCCGACGCGACGGTTGGCGCGATCGTGGTCACGGGTGCTGGGCCGGCATTCTGCGCCGGGGCCAACCTGGGCAATCTGGCCGAGGCCGACGGCACCAGCCTCGGTGCGATCTACGAAGGCTTCCTGCGTATCGCCCGCAGCCCGCTGCCGACGTTGGCCGCAGTCAACGGTGCAGCGGTGGGCGCGGGCATGAACCTCGCGCTCGGTTGCGATGTTCGAATAGCGGCGCGCCGCGCCAAGTTCGACACGCGGTTCCTGCAGATCGGCCTGCATCCGGGAGGCGGCCACACCTGGATGCTGCGCAGAATCGCCGGACCTCAGGTTGCCATGGCAGCGGTCGTGTTCGGCGAAGTCATGGACGGGGAAGAGGCGGCTCGGGTCGGCCTTGTACATCGCTGCGTCGACGACGATCAGTTGCTCACGGCCGCACACGCCATGGCAGCACGCGCCGCGAGCGCGCCACGCGATCTGTTGATCGAAGCCAAGAAAACCATTCAGGCGATGGCCGATGTCGACACACATCCCGACGCTGTCAAGCGAGAGCTGGCTCCACAATTGTGGAGCACGCGGCATCCATGGTTCGTCGAGCGACTGGCCGCCTTGCAGGCGAAGATCAGCACCAAGCCGTAACACGCACGCCTTCAAAAGCGCGCACGAATGTTACGCAAAGTGTCTTACGCACTCCTGTCGGTGTGGATTACGGTGCATGTACGGGTAGCTCCCACACCGTACGTTCCGACAACACAACGGAGGTACTTCATGAGCCAGCGCCATCGCAGTCAAGAGGCGGTCCCACCGCCGAAAATGGACTCGCGGGCCCACGCCCACAACGAGCGGCATCGCATACACAGCGAACTCGACGCCGTTGCAGCGAAGGTCAGTGCCGGTTATGAACCAGACGAGTTGCACGAGCCCGGCCGAGCCTGGGTCCCGACGCATCACCATGACAACGAGAAGGCGAAGGCCGGTAACGGCAACGACGGCAAGCGCCACTGGAAGCTGAAGATGTGGAAGCGGCGCACAACCGTGCGCAAGGCGAAAGCTCAGGCGTTTCGTATCGCCAGCGAATAGTCGCAACTAGCCCCAGGCCGCGGCGAAGTCGGCTCGGCGTTCCAGCCACTCCTCGGCGGTGATGGCGTAGCGGATGTGGTCTTCCCACGCGCCATTGATCTCGAGGAAGCGCAACGCGACACCCTCCTCGCGGATGTCGAGCACCTCCATCACTCGGCGGCTGTTGGTGTTGCGCGGCACGATGCAGATCTCCAGTCTGTGCAGGTGGAGCTCCTCGAACGCGAACTTGCCGATGATCGCGACGCCTTCGGTGATGAAGCGGTTGCCGGCGTGACGTTGATCGATCCAATATCCGACGACGCCGCATTGGAACGCGCCGCGAACCACGTTGTTGATGTTGATCTCCCCGGCGAACGCGTTGTCGACGAACAACCCAAATCCATACGCCGAACCAACCTGGCGTTCGCGGTCGCGTGTTGCACAACGCGAGCTGAAGGCGTCGCGGTGTCGCGTGGGATCGGCGAGGTTGTTGGCGCGCAGTGGCTCCCACGGCGTCAGCCACTGCTCGTTGCGCAGCCGCACCTCCGTCCACTGCGCGAAGTCGCTGACCATCAACGGACGCAACATCACCCGCTTCCCGTACAGGCGCATGCCCGGTTCCGGTGCGATCGATGGATGCAACCCGGTGCGTCGACTGAAGGTCATGGTTGCCTGCCGTCTTCGATGTTGTTGTCGGCGTGGACGTAGACCCGGTCGAGGTGAATGTGGCGCATGATCGCCACCACGATGCAGCACGCCGCGACGATGGTGTCGACAGCGTCTGCTGGAAGACCCGGATTCAAGGAACGATCTGCCGAGTGCTCAGTGGCGACAGTTCGAAAGACGTCTTCGGCCGCCTCACGCTGCAGGACGTAGGGCAATGGCGGCGGCACGCCCACATCGACGGCGGAGATGACGGTCGCCAGGTATCCGACGATGTTGACTTCGTCGGCATGGCGCGCGCCGGGAGCAGCGCGCAGGATGTCGTCGAGGTAATCGACAACGATGCCGATGGCATTGGTCAGTTCTTCGGGTCGCGGCGGGTCGGACACGAGCTCGTCGCGGGTGAGCGTCGCGGCCCCGACGGGGATGATGTGGTGATGCCCGTCGACGTCGACCAGCGTGTCGTCGTTTCCCACCCGCACCGTTACCGCGCTCACTGCTGGCTTTCTAACTTTCCGGCGAGCTCCCGCGCCACCCAAGCGCCAACCGGATCGTCGCCACCGGCGAGGAACCAGGCGTAATGAGCGTGCAGGCACTTGACTCCAGTGCGAGTGCCGCCCACGCCGCCGTGCGGTCGCGGACCCGTATGGTCGGCGGGGACTGCGGCGTCGCGCTCCGCGGCATAACGGGCATGAGTATCGGCAACGAGCGCGGGATCGATTTCGGACTCAGCACGACGAACCGCTCCGAGCGACTCGAGGCGGCTGACTTCCAAGACCTCACGCTTGCCCACCAGCCAGTATCGCGTCGGCATCGGCTCTCCATCGTCGAGGAACGGTGCATTGCGAAGCACGACAGGTCCTCCGGCGGCATCACGAACGACGACCTCGAACGAGCCGCGCGGTGTCCTGCCGATCAACTCGCGGACGGAAGCGACATCGTCGCTCACGTCGTCAGCGTCGCGTGAAACGGCGGACGATGATCCACAGCAGCACGAGGCCACCGACGAGCGGAAGGGCGCGCTTCAAGATGGCCGAACCGGCGACGTCGGACAACTCGATGGGCGCAGCGGCGGGACCGTTGATCTTTCGCACCGCAGGTGCACCAGTAGCCAACGCGCTGGTAGCCGGAGCATCGGCCTTGGTCGCACCGTTGGTCGATGCCTTCTCGCCCGCGGGAGCGATGGAGGGGGAGGCGTCAGCGGCCGGTTCAGGCTCTTCTGCCGCCTCGGCAGGTGCGGCCGCAACTGGCGTCGCTGGAGCACCCTTTGCTTCGGGCTGCTGATCCAGCATCTTGTTGAGGTTGGCAGCGAACTGGTTCATGAGCTTCTTGCTGACATCGCCCATGATCCCTCGACCGAACTGAGCGACCTTGCCGGTGATGTGCAGATCCGTCTCGACGAAGCACTTGGTGGAGTCTGCATCGATGGGTTCGAGCTTCGCGGTGATCAAGGCGCTGGCGTTGCCCTTCCCGGTGGTATCGCGGCCTTCGCCCTTCAACACCGCCCGATGTGCAGCGTCGTCTCGCTCGACGAAGTTGGCCTGGCCCTTGAACGCTGTCGATATGGCGCCGAGCTTGACTTTGACGACGCCGCGAAACACGTCGCCCTCGATTTCTTCCAGTGCTGCGCCAGGCATGCACGGGGCAATTCGCTCGACGTCGGTCAGCACGGTCCAGGTCTCGTCGATGGGGCGGTTCACCGTGAATTCGTTCAGAAGTTTGTCCATGATCCGAGATCCTCCAACGTGTCGATGTCAGCCGCTGAGCCTTCGCACGCTACTTCATCTACCCAATTCGGTCGAAGGCGCATCACTGGCCGAGCGCCTTCGTCGCCTTCGGTGGGCAGGTCGGGCCACACGGATCGATGCAATCGGACCGGATTCGGTCCGCGCACACCGTGGTAGGTGGCCACGACGATCGGCGCTACCGACGGCGCGTCCGCGATCGCCCGCCACGCCGATGCCGGGATGAACGGTTGATCGGCGAGCCCGACGACCACGAAATCGCTGTTGTAAGCCTCCGCTGCAGTGAGGCCCAGTTGCAGCGACCCCGCCTGGCCCTCTTGCCACCTCGGATTGCGCACGATCGAGACTTCAGGCTCGTCGATCTGCAGCTCGGTAGCACCGGTGACGACCACGACGTGGTCGAAACGGGCGCCCAACACGTTGTCGAGCGACCTGCAAAACACGGATTTTCCGTCCAGGAGCGCCAACAACTTGTGTGTCGATCCGGCAAACCGTGTGCCGCCGCCAGCGGCCAGCAGCACAGCGGTGGTAGGGGTCATCGCACCAGCATACGAGCGGTTTGCGATGTGCATGTTCCTCTCTCGGCTGCTGGTCGGTGCCCGTGCTTGACCAAATCTTGATGACAAAAGTGTTACGGCCGGCTTGAGTATTGCAGTTGTGTGACGATAACTTGTCATGTGTTACGGGTTCATGGCGACGTTCGTAAGTCGGCGAGGGCCTTCTGCAGCAAGCGGTGGCGCTCACGTATGGCGCTTCGCCGTGATCAAGGACCAGTTCCTTCCCACGACCTCAGCATTTGCCCGAGGCGGGCGGTGCGCACCACCACACAACAGGGGACACCTTCGTGACAATGCGTCAAAAGTTCGCAACATTCCTTCTTGCTGGCTCGATTTTGGGCGGCGTCGCCGTTGCCGTCGATTTCGGCTCAGCGGGCGCCGTTCAGACACCGAGCATTGCTGTAGCAGCCACCACCGACACGGTGTCGACCAGCGCAGCCGCCGCCCTCGCCACCCTCGGAACCCCGGCATTCGCAGTTCGATTCGAGAACTCGGCGTACGCCGTAGCAGCGAGCGTTGGGGCCGATGGTGGGCGCTTGTACCAGTCCTGGCTGATCGCTGATCAGCCTCACCAGGTGGCCCTGCTCTCCGCGCTGACCCAGGTCGGGGTGCCGTACCACCGCAACACCAGCCAACCCGGTATCGGTTTCGACTGCTCGGGGCTGACAGCGTTCGCCTGGGGCCAGTCGGGCATCGAGCTCGCACGCCAGAGCGGCACACAACTCCGCAATGCGGCGTCACGCACGATCGAGACAGCCCAAGCCGGCGATCTCGTCTACTACCCCGGTCACGTCATGATGTGGTTGGGCGTCGACAACTTCATCGTTCACGCTGTGGGTCGCGGGCGTACGGTCGAGGTCGGGCACATCTCCGACCGACGCGTCAGGCGCGCCATGTTTGGCAACCCGCTCGGCTGATTCAACCGTGGACTGATCAAGCACCCTGATCAGCCATGAATCGGCCCGGTCGCCGCACTCAACGAGGGCGTGGCCCTTCCCGTGCGCTTGGCGATGATCTCGGCGCAGATCGAGATCGCAGTCTCCTCTGGCGTGCGGGCACCGATGTCGAGACCGATCGGTGACATCAGACGTTCGAGCTGGTCGACGCCCGCTTCTGCGAGTCGCTCCATGCGCTTGTCGTGCGTCGTGCGGCTGCCCATCACACCGATGTAACCGACTCGAGTGCCAAGCGCTCCCTGCACCGCCGGAACGTCGAACTTGGGGTCATGGGTGAGGATGCACACAGCATCGCGTTGCGTCAGCGTCGCTCCTCGCTCGCTGAAGATAGGGCTTGGCCACGAAACGACGACCTCGTCGGCCATCGGGAATCGACGACGCGTGGCGAACACCTCGCGCGCATCGATGACCGTCACCCGGTAACCGAGAACTTTCGCGACCTTGGCCAACGCAGCGGTGAAATCGACTGCGCCGAAGATCCACATCTGCGGCGGTGGGGCCCAGCTCTCGACGAAGATCCTGACCGTCGGTGTGTTGACGAGATCCTCTGGCGTGGTCTGGCCCTCGGGACCGTAGTTGCGGATACCGCTTCGACCGGCTTCGAGCTCGGCAATTGCATCGCGTCCGACAATGCGGGTGAGCTCGGGATTGCCGAGGTCACCAACGGGCTCATCGGTTGTGGTGACGATCAACTTGGCGCCGACGTTGGGACCATCGACGACGGTCGCAAGGGCAACCGGCTCCTTCGACCTGATCAGGTCGCGCAGCAGTTCGAAGGTGGTCGTCATGTCGGCTGGCAACCAATCACCAATCGAGCGGCTCGACGAACAACCTGATCGTTCCTCCGCACGTCAGTCCGACGGCGAATGCCTCGTCGTCGCTGTACCCGAAGGTGATGATCCGCGGATCGGCCTCGCCGTTGAGGATGGCCAGGGCTTCGCTGACGACCGCTCCCTCGACGCAGCCGCCGCTGACGGATCCGGCCACTTCACCATCGCTGTTGACGGCCATCGCCGCGCCTGGTTCGCGTGGCCCCGAACCCTCGATGTCGACGACACGGGCTATGGCGACAGCCTTGCCGGCAGCACGCCAGCGATCGATGTCGTCCAGAAGTTCGCGCATCAGGACCTCCTCGTCGAAACACCGGAAATCACGGTGGCCAGTTCTTCCATTGCGGCGAGCGAATGACCTTCCACGAAGTGATCAACATACGGCAACGCCGCTGCCATCCCACGGGCAAGTGGCGCGTACCCCGGTGTGACTTTGAGCGGGTTCACCCAGATCAGGTCGTGTGTCACCCGTTGCAGCCGGCACATCTGCTCGCCCAACACGGCAGGATCACCGCGATCCCAACCGTCGCTGAGGATGACAACGATCGCTCCTCGAGCGAGCCCTCTGACGCCCCACTCGTCGTTGAACCTGCGCAGGCATTCGCCGAGGCGTGTGCCACCGCTCCAATCCTTCACCCGCTCGCTCGCCTGGCGCAGCGCCAAGTCGGGGTCGCGGCTGTTCAACTCCTTGGTGACGCGGGTCAATCGGGTGCCCAACGAGAACGCCTCCACTCGCTGGCGACCAGCGACCGCGGCGTGCACGAAGCGCAGCATCGCCCGTGCGTACGGCTCCATCGAGCCGCTGACGTCGAGCAGCAGGACCAGCCGGCGCATGCGCTCACCCGGCTCCTGCCAATAGCGACGAATCGGCTCGCCACCGGCCCCGATCGCGCTGCGCAGCGTTGCGCGCAGATCCGGACGCGAGCCACGGGACGATGAGCGGAACCTGTATGAACGGCGCGGCGGGCCGGCAAACCGCAATCGGCTCATCAACTGTTGGGCCACGGCCAGTTCGGCGTCGTCGTACGCACCGAAGTCCTTGTCTCGCAGCACCTCGGTCGCCGAGAACCGAAGGGCCAGCGTGGGGTCGTCGTTGAGCTGGCCGGGTTGGTCGTCGTGGTCTTCGTCGTCGTCCTCGTCGGTGGCCAACGTGATCTTGATCGCTTCCTCATCTTCGAGGAAGTCGTCTGCCCGGGCGTGATCCCAGAACACGTCGAAGGCACGATCGAACAAGGCGAAATCCTCCGGCCGATGAACGAGCGTCGAACGCGCCGCCCAATAGACGTGCGAACGCTCAGACATTCCGACGCGGCCGAGTGCCTCGACGAACATCAGCACGTTGCCGATCGGTACGAGTATCGATGCACCGCGCAACACGCGGGCGAAGCTCACCGCGATCCGCTCCGCTGGTGTGGCGTCGAGCTGCGTTGCGCTCAAGGCTGTTGCATGCCCCGCTCGAACGCCTGCTTCACCATGTTGGCGATTCCATGTTGACGAGCGCGCTCTTGGTCTTCGCGGTACTTCAGCACGGTGCCGAGCGTCGACTCAACCGTTGCCTCGTCGAGCTCGGTGACACCGAGCGCCCCGAGGGCCTGGGCCCAGTCGATGGTCTCGGCGACACCGGGCGGCTTGTACATGTTGAGAGCGCGCATCGCCTCGACCGCTGCCGCGACCTGTCGAGCGAGTGGCTCGATCACGTTCGGCACGCGCATTCGAACGATCTTGACTTCGCGTTCGAAGTCGGGATGCTCGACCCAGTGATAAAGGCAACGGCGCTTCAACGCGTCGTGCACGTCGCGCGTTCGGTTTGACGTCAGCACGACGATGGGCGGGCGAGTCGTCGTGAACTTTCCGAGCTCGGGAATGGTGATCTGGTAGTCGGACAACATCTCCAACAGGTATGCCTCGAACTCGTCGTCGGCGCGATCGATCTCGTCGATCAACAACACCGGTGGAATCTCGCCGCGGTGATCGATGGCTTGCAGCAGCGCTCGTTTCAGCAGGAACCGCTCGTTGTACAACTGCTCTTCCAGAACACCGGTGCCGACGCCGCGGGCCTCGCCGCTGGCCTCGGCGGCACGGAGATGTAGCAGCTGACGCGAGTAGTCCCAGTCGTAGACAGCTTGGGCAGCGTCGATGCCCTCGTAGCACTGCAGGCGAATCAGCTCGCCCCCGGTCCATCGGCTGATCACCTTCGCGACCTCGGTCTTGCCGACGCCTGCTTCGCCCTCCAGCAGAAGCGGACGTTTGAGGGCCAGCGCCAAGAACACCGATGTTGCCAACCCTGCGTCGGGAAGGTACCCGTGCATGCTCAGCGCCTGTGAAACTTCTGCAGGCGATTTCGGGGAAACAGTGAGGGCAGCCATTGCTCCTCAGGCTAGAGCCGATGCAATGCTGAGCACGTGGTACAACGCTTCACCGTTCACGCCCCCAACGTCGATCACATATCGGTTTTCGTCCAGGGCCGCGGTGCGCAAACCGTGTCGGAGACGGTCATGCAGCGACAATCCGGCGGGTTGGCATGGGAGGCCGAAGCCGAAGCCGAAGCGGGTGACCAGTACTGGTTCGTCGCTGACGGGGTCGGGCCGCTGCTCGACCCCGACGGGATGGACGTGGTGATGACCCCCGACGGGCCGCGCACCGTGCTGCGCCTGAGCTGGCCGAAACATCCATCACTGGGCAGCCATCACGGTGATCCCGTTGTGTACGAACTGCATGTTCGCGGCTTCGCGAGGACGTTCGCCGGCTGCATTGCGCGGTTGGACTACTTGGCCGACCTCGGCATCAACGTCATCGAACTGATGCCTGTGCACCCCTTCGACCCTGCGGACAACTATTGGGGATACATGCCTTTGGTGTGGGGCGCGGTGCACCGGCCGTTCGCCGCCGGTGACGATGCACCTGCGGAGTTGGCTTCGCTCGTCGAGGCGGCTCACCAGCGTGGAATCGAGGTGTGGCTCGATGTCGTCTTCAACCACACGGCCGAGGCCGATCCGACGAAACCGACGCTCTCGCTGCGCGGCCTCGACGAAGCCAACGCGTATCTACATCGCGCCGACGGCACGTACAACGACGACAGTGGATGCGGCAACGTATCGAACCCCGCAGATCCCAACATCCAACACCTCATTCTCACCGCGCTCGAGCGTTTCTCTGATCTCGGCATCGATGGGTTTCGTTTCGATCTCGCCTCGCTGTTGAATCGCGACGATGGCGGTCTCGTGGATCGAATCACGCAATGGGGTGCGGAACGCGACGTGCGACTGATCGCCGAACCGTGGGACCTCAGCGCGTATCAGGTGGGCGAGTGGCCGAAACCTTGGTTGCAATGGAACGATCGGTTTCGCGACGAGATCCGCGGCTTCGTGCGCGGCGAGCCCGGCACGGTGCATGCGGTGATACAGCGCGTGCAGGGCAGCCCCGACATCATTCCGGCGGGGCCGGATTCGACCGTGAACTTCATCACCGCTCACGACGGTCTGACCATGCACGATCTGACGCTGTTGACGAGTGACCACCATCATTCGTGGGACAGCGGCGACTCACTGCGCATGCAACAACTGAAGAACTACTTCACGATGCTGCTGCTCTCGGCCGGCACACCGATGTTCGTGATGGGCGACGAGTTCGGTCGAACGCAGGGTGGTCTCGACAACCCGTACAACATCGACAGCGAGGTCACCTGGGTCGACTGGAGTCTTCTCGACCCGTGGGCAGAACTGCACGACTACGTGAAGGAGCTGCTGCGCCTGCGTCGGTCACATCCGCCTCGAGATTTTCGCTTCTTCGGCGTCGAGTCGATACCCGACACGTCGTTGGAGTCGCGTTCGCTCGCGTGGTGTGCCGGAGGCCTCTATGTGATGGTGAATGCTCGGTGGGAACCGATCACTTTCGAACTCCACGAGCCGGGTCAATGGGAGATAGCGCTGTCGTCGGCGCCTTTGAATGGCACGATCGTCGCGTCAGGTTCGACCGTGGTTTGGCGCCGCGTGTAGAACGATCGGCCGAATGAGTCTCTTTCGGCCCTCTTCCCGCCACCGTCCGTCCCTTTCCGTCACTGTGTGGGGCTGATTCATCAAGAGTGTCTGAAGTCCAAAACCTTTCACCAGTAACTCAGCGTGTCACTCGATACACATACAACCAACAGGTCGACGCGGGCGCGGCGAACTATTTCGGAGGTATATCGAATGAAGCGTTACTTGATAGGGCTGGCCGCGGCGCTGCTGGGTACGGCGATGATCACCGGCACCGGTTTCCAAACCGCTTCCGCCGCCCCCGCCGATCCCGTATCGACGGTGACATTGCCGTTGTTCGGTGCTCCGCTGATCATCGACATCACCACAGGTCCCGGTGGGGCTCTGTCGAATGTTGCGATCAACTCGACAGGTAGCACTTCTGTCGCGACGCATCTGCGGCCTAACAAGGTCGTGTTCGAGAGTTCCAATATTGGTGATCCGACCAGCGTCGCGAAGGTCGTCGTGAAGTCGAAGCACGGTGGCCAGAGCGTTTCGGCTCGCGCCGGTTCACTCGCCGACGTGTCGGGTGACGGCGGTTGGAGTGGTGACCTTTTCGGTACCGGCGTTCCCTCCACTGTGACCTTCACCATCGGTGCAGGTACTGATGGCGCCCCCGACATCACAAATATCGTTGCAAGCACCGGAGGCGTTGTCGGCGATGTCAAGCGCTCGTCCGGAGATGACCATGAAGGTGACGACGACGGCGACGAGCAATCAGCTCGGGTCTCGGTCAGGTTCACCAGCGCAGATGGGTTGCAATCGCGAACAGTCACCATCAAGGTGAAGGTCGAAACTGAGGACGGCGAGACCCAGGCCAAGTTGAGCATCTCGGTCAGCCGCACGAAGGGTGTAGAAGTGGATGCGGCCCTTGCTGTCGGTCTGCATACATGGACCGGAACGCTGTGCGACAACAGCGCCGCTTCGATTGCCTACACGATCAATGCAGACGGATCAGTAACAGCTGGCGCTGTAACCCCATCTACCGCCACCGTGAACAGCAACGACAACAAGATCGACGTGCAGTTCTCCGATCACGAGCGGGTCAGCATCAAGGTCCGTTCTGAAGATGGTCGCTTCAAGGTCTCCGTCAAGGAGCGCATCCGCTGTGACTCGGCAGATCCCACCACCAACGTCTCGACATCGATCCCGTCCGACGACGAGGGCGATGGCCACAACAACGATGGCGATCACCACGATGAAGGTAAGCACAAGGGTGGTCACAACAACGACAACACATCCAAGACCGTTAGTGGATAAGTACGGCAAGGCAGCCCGGCTCCTCTTCGGAGGAGCCGGGCTGCTGCTCGTTTTTGGCGCATGTTCCGACGACCAGTCGCCCGCCGCAGGCTCGCTGGCCCCCATCGTTGCAGGCGGTGCGGGCGCGACGACGCAGGTTGGTGGAACCACAGCGGTCGAAGTCACCACGCCGCTGGCCCCCGGTGCGACAGCAGCGCCGGTCGACGGTGCGGCCCTGTTGCAGCAGGCCGTCGCGGCAACCAGCGCTGGCTACCACTTCAACCAGACCGCGACGGTCGACGGAGTGGTCGCGCTGACCATCGACGGCGACAGGTTGTCCGACGGCGCGCGTTTGGCCGTCAGCAACGAGGCCGGGTTGGTGTTCTACATCATCACTCCTGACGGCACCTGGCTGATGCCCGAGAATGGCGAATGGGAGGCCGACGACTCTGCTCCGCCGGCTGTCGATCCGATTGCGGCACTCAGCGCACCGACCGCGGTCAGCGTCGCTGCCAACGATGGCAACACGGTTCAGCTCGTCGTCACCGTGCCGCTCGGCTCGCTCGGCATCCAAGGCGATGGCGACGCGTCGCTGCAGGTTGCGGTTGTGGGTGGGGCACTCAACACGCTCTCTTACAGCACCCCGACCGCAGATGGCAGGACGGCAACGGCGACGGTCATTTTTGGTCCGGTCGTCGATTCAACGCCGGTCGAGGCGCCCATCTAACTGTCGAAGCCGAGGCCCATTCGGTCGAGGGTTCGCAGCCAGATGTTGCGTTTGCCTGTTCGGTCCTCGCGGTTCAGCGACCACCTGGTGGTCTGGATGCCGACGAATCGAAACGGCTCAGGCGGGAACGGCAGCGGCCGCTCCTTGACGAAGTCGGTCTGCGTCGCCCGTGATCGTTTGCCGTCGAGGAGGTCGATCATCACCTCGCCGCCAAACCTGCTGGAGGCGACGCCGAGACCGGTGTAACCAAGCGCGTATGCCACGCGTCCCTGCATGGCCTGACCCCAGAACACGCAGAAACGACTGCACGTGTCGATGGCTCCGCCCCACGCATGGGTGAACTTGAGGCCCTCCAGTTGTGGGAACGTGCCGAAGAAGTGCTTGCTCAACGTCGCCCACGTTTCCGGGCGGCTCTCGAGCTCTGTGTTGATCCTGCCGCGCCAGTAGTAGATGGCGTCGTAGCCACCCCACAGGATGCGGTTGTCCTCCGTCAGCCGGTAGTAGTGGAACTGGTTGGGGATGTCGCTGAGACCTTGGCGGTTCGCCCAACCGATGTCCGCGAGCTGCGCGTTGGACAACGGCTCAGTGACCATGCAGTAGTCGTAGACGGGCGCGATGTAGTGGCTCAGGCGCTTCAGCAACGGCTTGAACGCATTCGTTGCCAGAGCCACCTTGCCGGCTCGCACTCGACCGAGTGGCGTGGTGATGAGCACACCGACGCCGTCCTTGTCGAGTGAGGTCGCCTTGGTGTCTTCATAGATCCGCACGCCCAGCGACATCGCCGCGTTCTTCAAACCCCAAACCAGCCTGGCCGGATCGACGAGCGCGGCGCGATCCTTGCGCCACAGCCCACCCGTGTACGTCGGCGAGTTGATCTGGCCGCGCATCGCCGATTCGTCGAGCCATTCCACTTTCTGACCCAGCATCCGGAGCTGTTGATAGTCGTCGCGTAACTCGTCGAGGTAACTAGGGGAGTGTGAGGTCGTGGCGACGTCGATCACGCCTGGGCGTTCGAAGTCGCAGTCGATGTTGTACCGCTTGATGGCGGCTTCGATCTCGTTGAGGTTCTGCAGCCCCAGTTCCTCCAGGAGCGGCAGTTCCTGCGGGAAGCGCTCCTGTCCGTTAGCGACTCCGTGGGTGAGGCTCGACTCCATGAACCCACCGTTGCGTCCGCTGGCCGCCGAGCCGATCTCGTGGGCATCGATCAGCACGATGTCGCGCGATGGGTCACGCTCCTTGGCAATGATCGCCGTCCACAGGCCCGTGTAGCCGCCGCCGACGATGCACAGATCGCATGTCTCGGTGCGGACCAATGTGGGATTGCTGTCGGGCTCGTCGGCGTCGTCGTACCAGTACGGATAGGGGTCGGCATCGGCGATGGCGTCGAGATGGAATTCGTCGATTGCGTCGTCGTCATCACGATTGTTGACGGCCATTTGGTCTCACCACCTGTCGGAGTGCGACGTTACCGCGAGGAACGCTACGGTCGGTGAGATGATCACTCACATAGTTGCGTTCCGTTGGAAGCCGGGCATCCCGCCGGGGCACGTCGCGACAGTCAGGTCTCAACTCTTGGAGTTCGTGTCGAGCCTTCCCGAGGTGCGGTCGTATCGATGTGGCCCGGATGTTGGCGCATCCGAGATGCAGAACTTCGACTTTGGGATCGTCGCCGAGTTCGACAGCGTCGACGAGTGGCGCGTGTACGACAAGCACCCTCGGCACGAAGAGATCCGCGGCGGTGTCGTGCGTCCGTGGATCGAGACCCGCGCCTCGGTTCAGTTCGAGAGCTGACCCGCCCCAGGTTCCAATGCTGTCGCTGCCGGAACGCTCGGCGACTCGGGAGCGACAACGTTCGATGCAGCCGACGGCCGCTGAACGATGTCGACGTCGTAGCGAGCCAAGTGGTCGTCGAAACTGGCGATCCTGCGAATCCGGTGACGTTGGATCAGCACGAGGGTGATCGCCAGGTCGATCTCGATCTCAGTGCGTCCAGCGAGCTCGGCTGCCGCGTTGCGATGCTGGCCGGCGATGTGCAGCTTGTCGATCGGAGCGAACAGGTCGGGATTGGCGAGTGCGGCGAGGTTGTCGGCGCGGGCGAACAACAGGCAACGCTGCTCGACGAAGTCGTCGACCAATGCGGAAAAGATGGTGACCGCCCCGGAGTGATTCGGGTTGGTGGTGTTGGCGAGAGCGGTCAGAAAGCTGAAGTCGAGCAGGACCGACGGTGGGTTCATCACAGCGCGGCCAAGGCCGCGTATGAGCGTTGTGCGCGATTGCGGCGCTGACGGCGTTCGAAGAAGTTCCAGGACCAGAATGAACCACCAACGAGTGCCCATCCGATCAGTCCATCGATCACCCAGTGCTCACCGAGATACACCAGGCTGGCGAGCATCACCACGGGAAACACCAACACCACTGCCTTGAGCCAGAGCGGCTTGAGCCAAGGGAGGAAGAACGCGGGAACGATCAGCGCGAACGAGGCGTGCAGCGACGGCATGGCGGCCACGGCGTTGCCCCAGTCGAGCGAGTTCTGCCAGCCGTGCGTGAAGGCCTTGAAGCCCATCGCGCTGAACCCGCGGCTGCTGTTGCGGACGATCGGGTCGATGATGTGATAGTTCTTGGCCGCCATCCACGGTGGCGCGGTCGGCATGACGATGAACATCAGACAGCCGACTCCGAGCACTGTTGCGAAACGCTTCAGGAAGCGCCTGAACTGGCGGTGGTTCGTTGCCCATAGAGCTCCCATGACGATGGGAGCGAGGAAGAAGTGGGTCATGTACGTCGTCGACGCGACCTTGTCGTACCACCGGATCGACGACTCCCAGAAGTGCGATTGCAGCACCGTGTTGGGATCGTTGCCGAAGAACATCACGCGGTCGATGTTGCGCACCGAGTCGACCTGAAGCGGGAACTTGATGCCGAAGATCTTTCCGTCTGCGGCGCCTCGGGTGGTCTCGTACGCGTACCACATCGCGCAGTAGAAGCTCACGTCAAATGCGAGGCGCCCCCATTCGCGCAGCGGCTTGCCGATGAACGCGCATAGCAGGAAGACGCCGAGGGCGACAGCGACCGATATTCGTTCCCACACCATGCCTTGGGTTCGGAACCACCAGAGCATGATGACCACGTAGAAGCCCATTGCGGCGAGGCGCACGATGCGCCACACATCGACCGGAACGACCGCACCGAGAGCGACCCGATGGTCGAGCGTTGGTTTGTCGGCCACGACGGACATGGCTGACCAGGC
The DNA here is from genome assembly GCA_040006755.1 of Ilumatobacteraceae bacterium. Lineage (GTDB taxonomy): Bacteria > Actinomycetota > Acidimicrobiia > Acidimicrobiales > Ilumatobacteraceae > JAENVT01. The sequence continues at coordinate 19,328 of JBDTWJ010000054.1, forward strand.
TAGCGATGGGAGTCGCTGAACCGAGTTCAGCAGGCTTCGAGCGCGCGACGTACCAGCACCTTGGCGAGGTGCACGCGATACTCCGGGCTGGCGTTGAGATCGCTTTGCGGCTCGGCGTCTTCTGCCGCGAGTTGTGAGGCGTCGGCGATCGACGCGCCCTGCGCCAACGCATTCGACACGCTGGTCGCCAGGATCGGTGTGGATCCCATGTTGACGAGTCCGACACCACTGTCGCCGTTGCGACGCCACGCGGCGACACCGACGATCGCCCAGTCCTGCGCGCGGCGGTTGAACTTCTGGAAGTTCCAACCGGCGCCCTGCATCTTTGGTACACGGATCTCGGTCAGCATCTCGTCGGGAGCCAAGGCGGTCTCGAGGAATCCCTGGTAGAAGTCGCCGGCGGCGATCTCGCGGGTGCCATGAGGGCCTTGCGCGACGTACGTCGCGCCGAGTGCGAGTGTCGTTGCCGGAAGATCCGAGGCGGGGTCGCTGTGCGCAATGGAGCCACCGATGGTGCCGCGGTGGCGCACTTGCGGATCGCCGACATGACTGGCGGCATGCGCCAGCAGTGGCACATGTTCGGCGAGCACCGAACTGGTCTCGATGTCCATGTGACGGGTCAACGCGCCGATGGCGATGTGGTCGCCGCCGTCGCGGATGTACGACAGGTCGGTGAGGCGACCGATGTCGACGAGCACGCTCGGCTGGGCGAGCCGCAACTTCATCAGCGGCAGCAGGCTGTGCCCGCCCGCGAGGAACTTGGCGTCGTCGCCGTGCTCGCCGATGAGGCGGATGGCCTCTTCGGCAGAACCAGCGCGTACGTAGTCGAAGGCGGCGGGAATCACGTGGTTGCTCCTCTAGTGGCGGATTTGGTAGTAGCAGTTGCGGCTTGTATTGCTTTCCAGACGTTGTGTGGGCTGGCCGGCATCGGGACATCTGTGATCCCGAGACCTGAGAGTGCGTCGACGATGGCGTTGATGACGGCCGGCGCCGCGCCGATGGTGCCCGCTTCGCCGATGCCCTTCACGCCGAGCTGGTTGGTCGGAGAAGGGGTGACGGTGTGGCCGAGCGTGATTGAGGGTACGTCGCTGGCGGCCGGCACGAGGTACTCGGCGAGCGTCGATGTCTTCAGGTTTCCGTCGCTGTCGAAGACCGCTTCTTCGTACAGAGCCTGGGCCAGACCCTGGATGACTCCACCGTGCACCTGTCCGTCGACGATCAGCGGGTTCACTTGCACGCCGCAGTCGTCGACGGCGACGTACTGCAGCACATCGACCTGGCCGGTCTCGGTGTCGACCTCGACCGTGCAGATGTGGGTACCGAACGGCCAGGAAAAGTTCGGCGGGTCGTACGTGACCTGGCACTCGAGGTTGGGCTCGAGACCGTCGGGCAGGTTGTGTGCCGTGAACGCCTCGAACGCGATGGAGGCCAACGGCATGCTGCGATCGGGAGAGCCCTTCACTGTGAACGCGCCGCCGACGAACTCGAGGTCGGCTTCGTCGGCTTCCAACTGGTGGGCGGCGATCTTGGTGGCCTTGTCGATCACCTTGTCGCAGGCCATGGCAATGGCGACACCGCCGACAGCAAGCGAGCGTGACCCATAGGTGTCGAGGCCAAGGGGAGCGATCGCGGTGTCACTGTGCAACACGTCGACATCGTCGGGGCTGACCCCCATCTTCTCGGCAACGATCATGCTCCACGCCGTCTCGTGGCCCTGCCCGTGCGGAGACGTGCCCGTGACCACTTGGATCTTGCTGGTCGGCAGCACCCGCACGGTGGCTGCCTCCCAACCACCTGCGACATAGTTCAGCGAGGCGAGCACACGCGATGGGGCGAGGCCGCACATCTCGAAGTAGGTGCTGACACCGATGCCGAGGCGCTTGCCCGCACCCTCGACGTTCTGTGTCTTCTGACGGGCACGAACACCGTCGTAATCGGCCAGACCGAGCGCCTTCGTGGCAGCGGCGTCGTGATCACCGGAGTCGTACACCAGGCCGCTGAACGCCGTGTACGGGAACTGCTCCTTGCGGATGAAGTTGCGCCGGCGAAGCTCGACGGGGTCGACGCCCATCTTGGAAGCGAGCGTATCCATCGCTCGTTCGATGGCGTACGTGGCCTCGGGACGACCCGCGCCTCGATAGGCGTCGGTCGGCGTCATGTTGGTGAACACTCCGGTGCACGAGAAGTCGTAGGCGA
>JBDTWJ010000055.1:0-21030 GCA_040006755.1 Ilumatobacteraceae bacterium
TATCAGGAAGAGCGCTTTCCCCGCCTCGACACCCACGGCTTGGCATTGACACCCACCGGCGTGCAGGTCTCGGTCGACATGGGCGATGATGTGGCCAGGCTCAATGTCTGGCAGGTCAACGTCGGCCGCGTCGCGCTGTACCTGCTCGACGCCTCTGCCGAATCCAACTCGCCCGAGATCGCGGCGATCACCAACCGGCTGTACGGCGGCGACAACGAGCATCGTCTGCGACAGGAGATCGTGCTCGGCATCGGTGGCGTTCGTGCGCTGCGCGCACTCGGGTTGCACCCCCAGGTCTTCCACACCAACGAAGGTCACGCCGGATTCCTGTCCCTCGAACGCATTCGCGAGTTGGTCGAGTCGGGCTTGACGTTCGCCGAGGCGACCGAGGTCGTTCGTGCGGGTGGTGTGTTCACGACGCACACCCCGGTACCCGCAGGTATCGATCGGTTTCCTCGCGATCTCATGCAGAAGTACTTCACGAAGTTCGCGGAGTCGCTGGGCATCGAGCTCGACGAGTTGATGGCAATCGGTCAGCGACCCGACGAGCCCGACGACGACCGCTTCAACATGGCCGTCATGGGTTTGCGTCTCGCGGGTCGTAGCAACGGAGTCGCCCAGCTGCATGGTGCCGTGACCCGCGAGATGTTCCGCGGCATGTGGCCCGACGTCACCGTCGAAGAGGTGCCCATCGGCGCGATCACCAACGGGGTACATGCGCACACATGGGTCAGCGACGGGATGGCCGACCTCCTGTCCAGCAGCGTCGGATCGGTGTGGGACGGTGCCGACGAGGCGTCGTGGGTAGGCGTCAACAAGTTGCCACCCGCCGACGTGTGGGCTACACGGGCCAAGGGCCGCGCCCATCTGGTGTCGTTCATCCGCTCCAACCTCGGTGAGGCCGTGCTGGATCCGAACGCGTTGACCATTGGATTCGCCCGACGGTTCGCGACGTACAAGCGGGCGACGCTGCTGTTGTCGCAGCCAGATCGTCTACACCGGTTGCTGCTCGATGCCGACCGACCGGTGCAGTTCGTCTTCGCCGGCAAGGCTCATCCCGCAGACCAGCCGGGCAAGGACATGATCCGTGAGATCGAGATGTTCGCCCGCGAGCTCGAGGTCGGCAACCACATGGTGTTCCTGCAGGACTACGACATGGCTGTTGCACGCAAGATGTTGCATGGCTGCGACGTGTGGCTCAACAACCCGCGCCGCCCCCTCGAGGCGTGCGGAACCAGCGGCATGAAAGCTGCGCTCAACGGTGTCTTGAACTGCAGCATCCTCGACGGATGGTGGGACGAGTGTTACGACGGCAACAACGGATGGGCGATTGCTTCCGCCGACGACGACGCCGACATCGGTCGTCGCGATCAACGCGAGGCCACCAGCCTCTTCGGGCTGCTCGAGCGCGAGATCGTGCCCTTGTTCTACGACCGCGACATCGACGGCATCCCAGTCGAGTGGATCAACAAGATGAAGCACAACTGGTGCTCGCTCGGGCCATTCGTCACTGCGGCGCGCATGGTTCGCGAATACACGTCACAGCTCTACGAGCCCGCCGCAGCGAGCTCGGCGATCTTGCTCGCCGACAACGCCGCGCGCGGCAAGGCGTTGGCCCACTGGAAGCGTCGGGTCAACCAGGCATGGCCCGAGGTGAAGGTCGTCGATCTCGACGTCGACACATCGGCCGCTCACGAGGGTGACCAACGATCGGTGCGAGCACATGTCGAAGTCGGCGAGCTCGACGTCGGCGAGATCACGGTGCAGGCACTGCACGGGGCGATCGACTCGGCCGGGTCGTACATCTCCATTCCGGCGACGATCACGTTGCAACCGACGGGCGAGGGCGGGTTCGAAGGCACATACGAGGTCGGCGAGGCGGGGCCTTACGGCGTCACCGTGCGAGCCATCCCTCACCACACCGACTTGATCAGCCCGATGGAGATGGGCCTGGTCGCCTGGGCGGTCTGAACTGACGCAGCGTTTGTAACCGCAAGACCCCATACGGGGCCCCAGACTCCAAACGCACGTGGGATGGCGATCCGGAGGGAGCGCGTAGGGTGATCACCATGGGAGAACTGGTGCTGATCGAGCGACGTGAGGACGGCGTGGCCATCGTCACGCTGAACAATCCGAAGGTCAACGCACTGTCGCAGGCGTTGCTCGGCGAGCTGCGTGCGGTGGCCGAGGACATGATCGCCGATCCACCCGGTGCGGTCGTGATCACCGGTGGCGAGCGAATCTTTGCGGCGGGCGCGGATATCAGCGAGTTCGGCGGCCCCGAGCAGGCTCGTTCGATCACTTCGGGATTTCACTCGGCATTGAACGCAGTCGCCGATATTCCGAGGTTCGTCATCGCCGCGGTCGGCGGTTACGCCCTCGGCGGAGGGTGCGAGTTGGCCTTGGCGTGTGACTATCGGATCGCTGGTGAACGGGCTGTGTTCGGTCAGCCGGAGATCCTGCTCGGGATCGTCCCCGGAGGCGGCGGCACGCAACGTTTGCCCCGTCTGATCGGTCGAAGTCGCGCCAAGGAGATGATGCTCACCGGTCGCCACGTGAAGGTGGACGAGGCATTGCGCATCGGCCTGGCCGACGAACTGGTGACGACCGAGAGCCTCCACGAACGCGCGCTCGAGCTGGCAGCTGAGATCGCTTGCGGTCCTCGCAAGGCGCAGGCGTTCATCAAGCGGGCGGTCGATGTCGGCTCGGATGTTCCCCTCTCCGACGGGTTGCACCTCGAACGAAACATGTTCGAGGAGGTTTTTCACACGACCGACAGTGAGATCGGAGTGCAGAGCTTTCTGGCACACGGTCCCGGAAAGGCCGAATTTACGGGCTCGTGAGAGCCGGCCGCAGTGCGTTTGGAGTCTGAGGACCCGTATGGGGCCCCCGGTTACAAACGCTTCGTGGGTGAGGCGGGGTCAGCCGTCGATTCCGTCGAGCATCTGGTCGGCGGCGGTCCATGGATCGATGCGATGTTCGGCGACATCGAGCTGCAGTTGATCCCATCGCTCGCCGGTGGCCACCTGTCGGGCGCGTTGTTCGAGGCGTCGGGCGACGATTTCACGCAGTTCTTCGCCGACCCTGAACTGGCGGCGGCGCGCCAACTCGCCGGAGGCTTCGATGGCCGAGCGATGGGCGATCACGGCATCCCAATATTCGGCAACGCCTTCGTTGGCCGTGGCGACGACGGGGAGGATCGGTGGGTGCCATGCACCCTCTGCCAGATTGGAGAGCTCGAGCATCTGCTCCAGGTCGCGCCGCGTGTCGGCAACACCCTGACGGTCGGCCTTGTTGATCACGAAGATATCGGCGATCTCCATGAGGCCGGCTTTGTTGGCCTGCACCGAGTCTCCCCAGCCGGGGTTGACGACGACGACCGTCGTGTCGGCCTTACCGGCGATCTCAACTTCGACCTGGCCGACACCGACAGTCTCGATCAGCGTCCACGGACGACCGATCGCGTCGAGCAAGCGCGCGGCTTCCGGCGTGGCCAACGAGAGGCCCCCGAGATGACCTCGGGTGGCCATCGAGCGGATGAACACGCCGGGGTCGGTGGCGTGATCCTGCATCCGAACCCGGTCACCGAGAATCGCGCCGCCGGTGAACGGTGACGACGGATCGATGGCCAGCACGGCGACCTCGAGATCCTGTTTACGAAGATGACCGATGGTCACGCTGGTGAGCGTGCTCTTGCCAGAGCCCGGCGCGCCGGTGACACCGACGAGGTAGCCGTTGCCACTCAATGGGTGGGCCAGCCGGGCGATCTCCTTGGCCTCGTCGCCACCACGTTCGATGAGCGACAGCAGACGGGCGAGCGCGGCACGATCGCCAACACATGCAGCGCCGAACAGTTCGGCGACGGGTCGGGTGCGACCAGCCATCTAGTCGATGTTGACGACTTCTGTGACACCATCGATTCGATCGCGCATGATGCGTTCGATGCCCGCCTTCAACGTGCCGGTACTGGCAGGGCACGTACCGCACGCACCCACCAGCGTTACCGAGATCACGCCGGTTTCCTCGTTGACGTCGCGCAGCACGATGTCGCCGCCGTCGGCCTGCAGCGCAGGCCTGATGACTTCGATGGTTTCTTCGACTTGCGCACGCATGTGGTGAGGTCTTTCGCTTGGAGGCGTCTGTCATTGAAGCAGGATCGACCGTAAGATTGCGACTTATGACAACGTCTCGTTCGTCACTTCCCATTCCCGTGAGTGTCAGATGGCACGGAGCCATGCGATGATCGCTCACCAAGGAGGTTGGGACGAGATATTGCTCGTGCTCGGTCCGATCGCCGTGATCATCGGTCTATTGATGCTGGCTCGCAAACGTGTCGGCGCGGCAGAACAGAAGCCTTCGGTCGACGGTCAGAACCCGCCGCCGCCCAACGTTTCGCGTTAGACGCGCTCGATCTCGGCGCCGATGCCGACCAATCGTCCGACGAGGTCGTCGTAGCCACGGTCGACATGGTGCACGCCACTGACGGTCGTCTCGCCCTCCGCAGCCAACCCGGCCACGACCAGCGCCGCTCCTGCACGGATGTCGGGTGCACGCACCGGGGCACCGCTCAATCGCTCGACGCCGCGAACCACCGCGTGGTGACCATCGGTGCGGATGTCGGCACCAAGTCGCTGCAGTTCCTCCACGTAGCGGAATCGCCCGGGGTAGAGGTTCTCGGTGACGATGCCGACCCCGTCAGCGACGGACAACATGGTGACGATCAACGGCTTGTAGTCGGTAGCGATGCCGGGATACGGCAACGTTGCGACGTCGATCGATCGAAGGCGCTCGTGCGCCCAGACCGCGAGGCCGTCTCCCAGCGATGTGACGGTGACTCCCATGTCGGCAAAGCGGCGCAGCAACATCTCCATGTGATCGAACCGTGCCCCACGCAGCACGACCTCGCCTCCGCAAACTGCTACAGCGGCAAGGTACGTCGCTGCTTGGATTCGGTCGGCGACGACGGCGTGATCGGTGGCGCGTAACGAGCCCGGTTCGACTCCGTGTATCACCAACGTCGACGACCCCGCACCATCGATATCGGCACCCATCGAAATCAACATCGCACAGAGGTCGGCGATCTCAGGCTCGCGTGCGGCATTGTCGATCACCGTCGTGCCCTTGGCGTAGACAGCAGCGGTGAGGATGTTCTCGGTAGCTCCAACGCTGGGATACTCGAGCGTGACGTCGGCCCCACGAAGTCGCTCGGCGGCAGCCTCGACGTAGCCGTGCTTCAGCTCGAAGGTCGCTCCCATTGCCTCGAGGCCCTTCAGGTGCATATCGATGGGTCGGCTACCGAAGTCGTCACCACCCGGAAGCGACAGCGTCACACGACCGCAGCGACCGAGCAACGGGCCAAGCACGTTGATCGACGCGCGGATCCGCTCGACCAATTCGTACGGAGCCACCGGGGTGAGGTCGCCGCCATTCGTCATCGTGATCGAACCGGCGCCGTCGAACGTCGTCGCGACGCCGATCGCGGCGAGCAGATCGCTCATGATGGCGACATCGGCGATGGCGGGGACGTTGGTCAAGCGGTATTCGCCATCTGCAAGCAGCGTTGCGGCCATCAACTTCAAAACGGAGTTCTTCGCCCCCGGAACGATGACCTCGCCGTGCAGCGACGCGGCGCGGCGAATGACGATCCGGTCGGAATCCATGGGTACCAAGTATGGCCCATCCGTACAGTGGCCCCGCGCCTCGTCCCCGCTGTTCAGAGACCCGGTTGACGGTCACCACCAGTAGCCTCGTGGCGTGTCCCGCCACGAACGGACGTTGCACCAGTCGTGGCCGGCCGGCTCACCGGAGTCGCAGCTCTCATTCACTCCGAGAGACGACCTCGTGGAGGAGGTGGTCATTGCTACCGACGGGGCCACGACGACGTTTGCTCAGTCCGACGGGCCGTTCAGTACCTACGAGCGAACCGTCGTCCTCGGCGACACGACAGTCGACGAAACGATTCGCTACAGGATCGACATCCCCTGGTTCGGATGGCTGTTCGCCCTGCCGGTGCGCGGCACACTGCGCCAACGACGGCACGACAACGCTGTCCCGTGGTGGGCGCCACCCGATCGCCTGACGCCACGAAATGCAGCCACGCTCGGCCTGCTCGCCGCGGCATCGATCGCGGCGGCATTCGCCAACACGCTGTTCACGCAGACCGCCAGCTTCGCCGCAGCGGGCTTCGGCATGGACGAGCGCGCCCAGGGAGTTGGCGGTGTGATCGTCCGTCTGGGAGTGGTCATCGCGATCCCGTTCGCGATACTCGCCGACCGTAGAGGACGTCGGCAGATGATCATCGTCGCCGCGTGGGTCACTCCCCTGTGGTGCGCGCTCGGAGCCATCGCCCCGAACTTCTGGGTGCTCGTCGGCACTCAGACCATCGCCCGTCCCGTTGGGCTGGCGCTTGCACTGCTGATTGGTGTGGTCGCGGCGGAAGAGATGCCGCGGAGCAGTCGGGCGTACGCGCTGAGCGTGCTGGCTCTCGCCGGTGGACTTGGCGCCGGCGTTGCGGTCGCCGCGCTTCGGCTCGCCGACCTCGGTACCGACGGTTGGCGGCTCGTCTATCTGCTCGCGCTTGTGTGGTTGGTGCCGGCGTATCACCTCACGCGGCAACTCCCCGAGACGCATCGCTTTCAACAACGCCATCCGCTTTCGCCTCCGCTCGACCGTCGGCGATTCGCGATCATCGCGATCGTCGCCATTTCCGCCAACTTGTTCGTGGCGCCGGCATCGTTCTTCCAGAACCGCTATCTCGACGATGTGCGCGGCTACACCGGCGGCGGCATTGCATTGTTCACGTTGTGCACCGCGACGCCGGCATCATTCGGTCTGATCGTCGGAGGACGCTTGGCCGAAATGGTCGGTCGCCGCGCCGTTCTCGCCATATGCATGCCGCTGTCGACATTGGCGCTCGTCGGCGCGTTCACCTACAACGGGGCAACCATGTGGCTGATGGCATTCCTGGGCGGTCTGCTCGGCGGCGCTGCCTACCCTGCATTCACGGTTTACCGAACGGAACTGTTCCCCACGGGCAATCGCGGACGAGCAAACGGTTACATCACCGCGCTGTCACTTGCAGGTAGCAGCTTCGGTCTGTTGCTGGTCGGCGCGCTGGTGCATCGAGGTTGGAGCTATGGCGAGTCGATGTTGCTGGTAGGCCTCGGCCAATTGCTCGCTGCGGCCATTGCATATGCGTTCTATCCCGAGACGGCACATCTTGAGCTCGAGCAGATCAATCCTCAGGACTCACTGACCGAGGGTTGAGATCCATGATGCAACGATCGAGGCAATCGCCGCGTCAGCACCCTTGAGATCGTGGCCACGTCCCTCCATCCAATGGTGCTCAACCTCTCCTGGAATCGTCGCGGTCCAGTGCTGCAACTCCTCTGGTGAACCGAAGGGATCGCGCGTGCCATGGATGAACAGGCACCGCACGTTCAGCCGCGGCAGATGCTCAGTGCGCAGCGAATCGGGCCTCCCGGGTGGATGCAGCGGATACGAGATCAGCACAAGGCCGAGGGCAGGCAGCGGATCATCGGGATCGGCAACGACCATCGAGCACATTCGGCCGCCCATCGATCGACCTCCGAGCACCAGGCCATCTGCAACGAGTGGCGCAGCTTCATCGCGCACGGTCTGCAACAGCACCGGCGCGCGATCTGGTGCCTTCTTGCCCGCCTTGCGATATGCGAAGTCGGCGCGCACGCAATGCATCGGCGCGACCGCTGCCTCGATCGCCAGGAGACTGGAATGCGTGCTGCTGGAGCCCGCCCCTGGGAACAACAGCAGGTTCATGAAAGCAGGATCCGGCGTGCATCGCCAAGGCGTTCGATCTCGACGCCGGCAACATCCTCATCCCCGCCGTAGTCGGGATGGATCTCGCGCAACCGCATCCTGAACTGCGCCATCACTTCTTTCTTGGTGACCTTGCCCGTGCCCATCGGGAAGCCGAGCAGTTCCAACGCCCACGCCTTCGGATCAGCCATCGTGGCAAGCGTCGAGCCCGCGGCACCGGCCAGGTTGGCGATGAACGACGGCCCGATCGGCCCACGCCAACGCATGGCCTTGTGCAGAGAAGGATTGAGCGCTCGTCGGGCCTCGATGCTGAGCCGCTCGACGGCGTAGATGGCCCCGAGCACCTGCGCGAGCGGCGCGCCCTGAGGATTGAGGCTGAAGCGTACGCTGTCGCCCTCGCCCTCCAGTCGGTGCACGCTGACGGCAAGCCCATGTCGGTCGACCTGATACCGATATGTCAGTCTCGGCTGCACAACACGTTCGCCGCGACTGACCTGATCGAGCAATCGATGCACATCCGGGATCAGATCGTCGTCGACTTCGGGCAGGTGAGCGGCGATGACCGCACCGAGCAACAATCCACCGAACCCGGGTGTGGGATCAACGGGCAACACCAGGTGACCGAGCGAAACGCGCCGAGTCGGAGTGACCGGCCGCGAGTGCCAGACCTCCAGTTCGGCCAACAGCACGACGTCGCCTGCTACACGTACGGACGAAGCAGGTCGTGCAACTCGGTAGCCACCGATTGCGTCTCGACGACATCGGGCTCGTCGCCGTCGACCAGCGCAGCAGCAAGATCATCCGCGAGTTCGCACGTGCGCAACCACAGCCGCTTGTCGACGCCGTACGGAGGCCGATCGGGATCGGCGACATCGGTGGCTTGGAGCAACTGCTCGAGTCCGTCGGCGTCGAGTGGGTTGCGTTGGAGGCGATCGCCCGCAAGGAAGAACGTCGTCAAGGTCTCGAAGGGAAGACGGTCGGCATCGTCGCCGGTGTCGTCGGGTAGCTCGATGCCTTCGTCGTTCTCGACGTCGTCGAGGATCTCGTCGACCAACTCCTCGTCCGCAGTGCCGACCAGCAGCACATCCTCCTCCCACCGGAACGGAAGGCCGCGTGCGACGAGGTGCGACATCACCAGATCTCGCTCGCTCTTTTCCCACTCAGCCAAGTCGTACTCCGTGGAGACGGCATCGTCGGCCAACGCGATCGGCTCGCGTGCTGGAGCCTCGCCCGCGGGCTCGTTGGGCATTCCCAGGCGCACTTCCACCTGGGCAACGACGTCGTCGGTGGCCCCTTCGGCCGACTCGGGCACCATCAGCTCATTGCCATCCCACGCGTGTGGAATCTCGGCGTCGGCCAGTGCGGCGGCAAGCTCGGCCATCTGCTCGAACGACCACTCGGCCAGGTCGTAATGCACCCGGGTCGCGTCGGGATCGTTCGGGTTCCAGTCGTCGGTCACGAGCGGTGACGCTATCCGCCAGGAACGTTCGTGGAGAGGAAGTCCTGCATGCGACGGTATTCGTCGAGCTGATTCTCTGGCTTGCGAAAACCGTGACCTTCACCTTCGTAGACGACGAACTCGACATCGCCGCCGTGCGCGACACAGCGCGCGACGAAGGCGCGACTCTGGTCGATGGGAACGACCGGGTCGGCATCGCCGTGCAACACGAGCAGCGGTGTCGGCGCCAGCCGGTCGACGAAGTTGATCGGCGAACGGTCGCGGTGCACGGATTCCGAATCGGGCAGCGGCCCGACGAGTGTCTCGGTGTAATGCTGCTCGAAGCGGTGGCTGCGTTCAGCCAGGTCCAGCAGGTCGGTCACCGGGTACGCCACAATCGCCCCCGCGACGAGACGCGAGGTTGCGGCGACGACACCAAGAGCCGTGAACCCTCCGGCCGACGACCCCACGATCGCAGTGTGCGATGGCGAACCCCAACCCATGGAATGCGCGTGGGTGATCACATCAATCGTGTCGGAGACATCGAGCTCGCCCCATCGGCCGCGCATCGCTTGTTGATAGGCGCGGCCATGACCGCTCGAACCGCGATGGTCCGGCACGAGCACGTTCCAACCCTGCGAACGCCAATAGGCGACGCGCGGCAGGAACGTGACCTGCCATTGATCCGTCGGGCCGCCATGCAGCCAGCACAGCAATCGATCGGTTGGCGTGTTGCTCTTGTACAGACGGGCGTGCAGTGGGACGCCGTCCCTTGCAGTGAGCCCGACGAGGTCGGGTTCGGAAAGGGGCAGGTCTTCCCAGCCACTCAATGGTCCGATGGCAACGACCTCACGTTCCCAGGTCACGGAGTTGTAGACCACCACCTGCGTCGGCGTGCGGGCACCCGATCGCAACGCCGCAACCCGTTGGCCCTGCCACGACAGTTGTCCGTGCACGCCGCGCGCAATCTCGCGCACCCTGCGATCGCTGACATCGACCACGCAGAGCCGTCCGAAGCCTGTCTCATTTCGGGTGAATGCGATCTGCGTTCCATCCGGGGAGACGGCGAACGAGCGCTGGCCCATCCCCCAGCTGGGACCACCGTGCTCGAACGGCTCCTCCACCAGCGGTGAATCGCCGAGCGCGAGGTTGAGCCAGCCGCGATCATCCCGCAGGCACAGCTGGCGACCGTCCGGCATGAATCGAACCTGTTGAACCGCGCCACCGGACCGTTGCTCATCGAGGTCGGATCGATCGAAGAGCCTTCGTTGGATTCGGGACGCATCCCACGGCATGTCGGGCACGTTCCACGCCTGCCACGAAACACTGCTGCCATCGGGCGCAGCGCATGGGTCGAAGACGAAGTCGGCGGAGCCATCGTCGAGGCGCTCGATCGATCCGTCATCGAGCCGCGTCGACCACACCTGCGCCTCGTCGACCACGTACACGACGCGACTGCCACCGGGCACCGCGGCCGGCGCTGCGGCAGTGCTGTCGGGACTGTGGCGCGTCAGTTGCCGCACTCCTCCGGTTGGTAGCAGTTGCATCCACAGGTCGCCGTCGACGGCGACGTAGATGATTGCTGAACCATCCGCGCTCCAGCACCAACCACCACCGCCGAAGCCACGAGCGGGTCGGGGCGGCGGATACGCAGTGAGTTGGCGCACCGGCGAACCATCGAGCATCTGGATCATCAGTGCGGCGGACCCACCCGACGCCATCGCGTAGACGACGCATCGACCATCGGGGCTGAGCCTCGGCTCGGTCAGATCGCGCGAGACGATGCAGCGCTCGACAGCAATCGTCATGAGGCGGACTGTACCCGCGTTAATTCGTTGGACAACCTCTCGCGCCTTCTGTCAATCTCCCACGCAACCGAGACCGGAAGGAGGTGCCGCAATGATGAGAAACGGATTCATAAGCCTGCTCGATGTTGCCGGGCGCCCTTCTGGCTTCGGCTCCCGCGCGTCCTGACGATCGCTTCATCGCGAGCCCGTGGGTCCTGCCACAAGTGCATCGAGCGTGCCAACGCACACCCGACTCCCCAAATCACAAACCTTTCACAACAATCCCAAGGAGACTCCCATGTGGTCCAACCACCCCTACGTCGCCCAGCAGCTGCGCAATGATCGTCAAGATCGCCTTCGCCAGGTCAGCCAGCGAACACGTCTATTGCACGACGTCAAACGCAGCAGGCGACAACAACACATCAAGACGTAATACGTCCGGGTTCGCCCGTTCACCGGAAAGAAGTACGGTGGACGGGCGATGGCCCCGAACCAATCCCCGCAACAGCCGGATCGCAACCTCGCGCTCGAGCTGGTGAGAGTGACCGAGTCCGCAGCCCTGTCTGCCTCACGATGGGTTGGGCGCGGCGACAAGAACGGCGCCGACAAGGCTGCAGTCGACGCAATGCGCACTGTGTTGTCGACCGTGCCGATGGACGGCATCGTCATCATCGGCGAAGGCGAGAAGGACGAGGCGCCGATGCTCTTCAACGGCGAGCACGTCGGCGACGGCACTGCACCACAGACCGATGTTGCGGTCGACCCGATCGACGGCACCACGTTGACCGCATACGGGCGCGCCAACGCCATCGCGGTGATCGCCGTCAGCGAGCGCGGCACGATGTTCGACCCAGGCCCGTGTGTGTACATGCACAAGATCGCGGTTGGCCCCGAGGCAGCCGGCTCGATCGACATCACCGCAACGCCGACGCAGAACCTCCGTTGGATCGCGAAGGCAAAAGGCGAATCGGTGCGCGACCTCACGGTGGTCATCCTCGACCGCGAGCGACACACCGATCTCATCGCCGAGGTTCGGGCCAGCGGTGCGCGCGTCAAGTTGATCACCGATGGCGACATCTTCGGTGCCATCGCGACCGGCTGGCCCGATGCCGGTGTCGACGTGTTGCTGGGCACCGGTGGGACCCCGGAGGGTGTCACCGCAGCGGCCGCGTTGAAGTGCATGGGCGGCGAGATCCAGGGCCTCCTCGCTCCGCGCGACGAAGCGGAGCGCCAGCAGGCGATCGATATGGGCTACGACCTCTCGGAGGTTCTCGGAACAGACGACCTGGTCAGAGGCAACAATTGCTTCTTCGCGGCCACCGGTATCACCGACGGCGAGCTGCTGCGAGGGGTGCGCTACGAGCGCAACGGCGCACGCACCCAAAGCCTGGTCATGCGCTCGAAGAGCGGGACCGTGCGGATGATCGATGCACGGCACCGCATCGACAAGTTGTCGGCATTTGCTGCCGTCGACTACGCCTGAACCTTTTTTGGGTGCCCAATTATTTGGGCCCCACTCATTGGACCCTGAGCGTCAGCCGCGCTGCACGAAACTGGCAATGCGCCGCGTCAAACCACGCGGAGCCAAGCCCGACGCGGCGACCATCGACTTGTAGAGCGCACCTGGAATCGACAACGCGCGACCCTTGGCAACATCGCGCAGCCCTGCCTCGGCCACTTCGTGAGCCGACAGCCAAGCGAACGATGGGTAGTTGCCACTGTATGTATCGCTGCCGCTGACACTCTGGAACTCGGTGCGCGTCAGGCCGGGACACAGCGCAGTGACATGCACCCCCGTACCGCGCGTTTCTTCATGGAGGCTCTCGGACAACGAGGTGACGTACGCCTTCGTAGCGGCGTACACAGCAAGTTTCGGCGCAGGCTGGAAACTTGCAACACTGCTGACGTTCAGCACGTACCCTCGCCCACGTCGCACCATCACGCCGAGCGCTGCTCGACTGATGCGGGTCAACGCTGAGATGTTCAACGCGATCTCGTCGTCGAGCCGGTCGGGATCGAGCGTGTGGAACTCGCCTGATGTGCCGAAACCGGCGTTGTTGACCACGAGGTCGACCGTATGGTCGTCGTCGGTGATGCGAGTCACGACCGCGCCAACACCGTCGGGTGTCGTGAGGTCCGCGGACAGCACTTCGACATCGTCATATCGCGCAGCAAGCTCCTCGAGTCGATCCGTGCGGCGAGCGACGATCAATTGAGGTATCCCTGCCTCGCCCAGGAGCTGGACCATCGCCTCGCCGATACCGCTCGACGCGCCGGTGATCAAGGCCGAGGTGAACGGATACGTGGGAGCTGCCATGCCGTCGAGACTACGCCGCGCAACTCACGATGCGTTTGGAGTCGCAGGACCCTCTACGGGGCCCCAGACGCCAAACGCTGCGTGGATGCGTCAGTGGGAGGCGGCGGTGCCGGTACTGAGGCCCCCGGAGGCGTTGAGGCGAGCGTTGGCCCGGCTGAGTGCCGCTTCCGCCTCGGCATCGTGCTCGTTGCGCAGTCTTGCCTCGGCACCCTCCTTTGCCGCGAGAGCTCGACCTCGATCGATCTGCTCACCGAGCTCGGCAATGTCGCTGAGGATGCTGACCTTATTGTTGCCGACCTGCACGAAGCCGCCGTGCACGGCGACATCGAGTTGGTTTCCGTCGGCCAGCGTGATTCGAGTGTGATTCTCGGTCAGTGCACCGAGGAATGGCGCATGACCCGGCAGGAACGCGACCTCCCCGCCACCAATTGTGCGCGTGATGACCTGTGTTGCCTCACCCGAGAACACGACCTTCTCGGGTGAAACAAGCTCGACCTGCATCGTTGCCATGACGGACTACGCGACCTGCTCGGCGAGCGATTTGGCCTTGGCCAACACCTGCTCGACACCACCGACGTTGAGGAACGCCTGCTCGGGTACTTCGTCCATATCGCCGCGAAGAATCGCCTCGAAGCTCTCAACGGTCTCTTCGACCTCGACAAACTCTCCTTCGATGCCCGTGAAGACCTTGGCGACGAAGAACGGCTGCGACAGGAAGCGCTGGATCTTGCGCGCCCGCGACACTGTGAGTCGGTCTTCTTCGGACAATTCGTCGAGGCCGAGGATGGCGATGATGTCTTGCAGTTCCTTGTAGCGCTGCAGGCTCTCCTGCACACCGCGGGCAACGAGGTAGTGACGATCGCCGACGACGTCGGGCTGCAGAATCGTCGACGTCGAAGCCAGCGGGTCGACGGCAGGATAAATGCCGAGGGCGGCCACCTGGCGGCTGAGCTCCGTGGTGGCGTCGAGGTGGGTGAAGGTGGTGAACGGAGCCGGGTCGGTGTAGTCGTCGGCCGGCACGTACACGGCCTGCAGCGAGGTGATCGAACGCCCCCGGGTCGAGGTGATCCGCTCCTGGAGCTGCCCCATCTCGTCGGCCAGCGTCGGTTGGTAGCCCACGGCAGAAGGCATGCGACCGAGAAGCGTCGACACTTCGGAGCCCGCCTGCACGAAGCGGAAGATGTTGTCGACGAACAGCAGCACGTCTTGGTTCTGCACATCACGGAAGTACTCGGCCATCGTTAGAGCCGAGAGGGCGACTCGCAGGCGCACACCAGGCGGCTCGTCCATCTGCCCGAACACCAGCGCGGCCTTCTCGAACACGCCGGACTCTTCCATCTCGATACGAAGGTCGGTGCCCTCGCGAGTTCGCTCGCCGACTCCCGCGAACACCGATACGCCGCCGTGCTTGGAGGCCACGCGGTTGATCATCTCGGTGATGAGCACGGTCTTGCCGACGCCGGCCCCGCCGAACAAGCCGATCTTGCCACCGGAGAGGTAAGGGGTGAGCAGATCGATGACCTTGATGCCGGTCGTGAACATGCGTCGCGACGGCTCGAGGGCGTCGAACAGTGGTGCATCGCGGTGGATGTCCCATCGCTCCATGTCGGCATACTTCGCGGGATCGTCGTCGAGCACATCGCCCCACACATTCCACACATGGCCGAGCGTGCGGTCGCCGACGGGCACCTGGATGCCGTGGCCCAGGTTGCGCACCGGAGTGCCGCGGGTGAGGCCGTCAGTAGGCTTCATGCAGATCGCCCGCACGCGGCTATCGCCCAGCTGCTGGGCCACTTCGGCCAGCACCATGACAGGCTTGCCGTCGACGTGGACGGTGAACTCGAGCGCAGTGTTGAGCTTGGGCAGCGTGCCCCGAGGGAACTCGACGTCGACCACGGGGCCGGCAATGCCGACAACGCGACCGTCTGTGAATTCTGTTTCCGTAGCGGTGGGTGAGTCGTTGGTCATGGTCATGACATGTGCTCTCTCATTGTCGAACCGCGCTGAGTACCGCGGGAGTGTCTGGTGATCCGTCGTGAAGGATTTCGAAATCGATGACGAGGCCCTTGTCGCCACCCGACAGTGCCTCGGCACCGCTGACGATCTCCATGATCTCGGTAGTGATCGAGTCCTGGCGAGCGCGGTTCATGATGCGGCTGAGGTTCTTGATCAGCTCGTCGGCGTTGTCGGTTGCGCTCTTCATCGCCCGTTGACGGAAGGCGTGCTCGCTCGCAGCCGCGTTCAGCAGGGCTGCGTAGATACGTGCCTCGATGTACTTCGGCAGCAACGTGTCGAGGATGGTCGTGGGGTCTGGCTCGTACTCGAAATCGGCTGCCGGCGCCTCGGCGCCGGTCTGGCCGGGACGACCGTCGCCACCGGCCACGGTGTCGCGCTCGAGCGGCACGAGTGGACGTTGGACTACCTCTTGCGAGCCCGCGGAGATGAAGCGGGTGTAAATCAACTCCACCCGATCGACCTCGCCATTGACGAACAGATCGACGACGTGCTGACCGATCTCTTTCGCGTTGGCATAGCTCGGTGCATCGCTGAACCCGGCGAACTTGGCCTTGATCTTGTAGCCGCGGAACCGGAAATAGCTCTCGGCCTTGCGGCCGACGGCGATCACCGAATAGTCGCGGCCTTGCAGCACGTCGCCTTTGATCTCGCCTTCGGCAGCGCGCTGTACGCCGGCGTTATAGCCGCCGCAGAGACCGCGGTCCGCCGTGATGACGACATAGGCGACGTTGTCGACTGTCTCGCGACCGGCGAGCAATGGTGACGATGTGGACCCGCCTGCGGCAGCGAGGTCTTTGACGACCTCGGTGATCTGATCGCTGTACGGCACGGCCGCGGCAACGCGCTGTTGCGCCCTGACGATGCGGGAGGCAGCAATCAGCTCCATGGCGCGCGTGATCTTCTTCGTGGCCTGGACCGAACGAATTCGGCCCCGAAGAATACGCTCTTGCCCTCCAGCCACTACTGGTGCCCTCTCTCGTCGGCCCTACGGTTCTCCTCGCTCGGGTGCGATTCGACGCTGGCGCTTCTCTCGGCGCCTGTGCGCAAGTTCACCGCGGGGTTGGTCGTTGTCGTCATTCCGTCGCCAGGGTTTTGTGGCTCTCGGCATCGCCGAGCTCGGGTGCATCGGTTGCGGTCGGATCGGCGAGGCGAGCTTCCTCAGCTGTGTCTGCAACGAAACGCTCTTTGAACTCGGCGATGATGTCGCCGAGTTCGCCAGGCACATCGGCCTTCGGATCGTTGCGCATGCCCGCGAGCAGCGCACTGTGCGTCGAACGCATGAAGTCGAGCAGTTCGACTTCGAAGCGACGGACGAGTTCGACAGGAATGCTGTCGAGATAGCCCTTCGTGCCGGCAAACACCACGACGACCTGCTCCTCAACCGGCATCGGGCTGTTCTGCGGTTGCTTCAGCAACTCGACCAAGCGGTAACCGCGCTCGAGCTGGGCCTTCGAGATGGCGTCCAGCTCGGAACCGAACGTCGCGAATGCTTCGAGCTCGCGGAACTGGGCAAGGTCGAGCTTGAGTGTGCCCGCGACGCTGCGCATCGCCTTGACCTGGGCGGCGCCACCGACGCGAGACACCGAGATTCCGACGTCGACGGCTGGACGCACGCCGGACCTGAAGAGGTTCTCGACCAGATACACCTGGCCATCGGTGATCGAGATCACGTTGGTGGGGATGTAGGCCGAAACGTCGCCGGCCTTCGTCTCGATGATCGGTAGAGCGGTCAACGAGCCGGCACCGCGCTCGTCGCTGAGCTTGGCGGCACGCTCGAGCAGCCGGCTGTGCAGATAGAAGACGTCGCCCGGGTAAGCCTCGCGGCCTGGTGGGCGGCGCAACAGCAGCGATACCTGTCGGTACGCCTCTGCCTGCTTCGACAGATCGTCATACACGATGAGCGCGTGCTCGCCGTTCTCCATCCAGTGCTGCCCGAGGGCGCAACCGGCATACGGCGCGAGGTACTTGAACGGTGCGGGATCGCTGGCGGGAGCAGCAACCACAACGGTGTATTCCAACGCTCCGTGCTGACGCAACGTCTCGACCGTTTGCGCAACGGTGGAGCCCTTCTGCCCGATGGCGACGTAGATGCACTTCACGCCGAGACCGCGTTGGTTGATGATTGCGTCGATGGCGACCGTGGTCTTGCCGGTCTTGCGGTCGCCGATGATGAGCTCGCGTTGGCCACGGCCGATCGGGGTCATCGCGTCGATCGACTTGATACCCGTCTGCATCGGCTCGTGCACCGGCTGTCGGCCCATGATCCCTGGGGCCTGGATCTCAACGCGGCGGTCGATGGCGCCGACGATCTCTCCGCGACCGTCGATCGGTTCGCCGAGTGCGTTGATGACGCGGCCGAGGAGGGCATCGCCGACCGGCACGCTGAGGATGCGTCCAGTCGCTTTGACAGTTTGACCTTCTTCGACACCGTCGGCATCGCCGAGGATGACGGCACCAATCGATTCCTCGTCGAGGTTCAGCGCGAGACCGACGCTTCCGTCCTCGAACTCGAGGAGTTCGTTGACGCCGCAATCCGGGAGTCCGCTGACGCGGGCGATGCCGTCGCCGACTTCGGTGACGCGCCCGACAGTGCGGGCCTCGAGCGAGGGCTTGAAACCCTCCAGGTTCTTCTTGAGGGCGGCGGCGATGTCGCCGACGCTCAGCGTGAGTTCTGCCATGGTTCTCTCATGTCTCCGATGTATCCGCGCCTAGAGGCGGGACTTCAATTGCTCGATTCGGGTGCGGACGGTGCCGTCGATGACTGTGTCGCCGACCATGGCGACGACGCCGCCGAGGACGGACGGATCGACGACGACCTTCAGGTTGACTGCTTTCCCGGTTGCATTGGCCAATGCGGCCGCAAGTCGAGTTTCTTGGTCGGGCGTCAGCGGGACGGCCGTGCGAACCTCGGCAACCTCGAGGTTCTTCGCGGCCGAGGCCCTGGCTACGAGCTTGTCGACGATGGCCGGTAGGTCGCGTGCGTGACCAGAACCGACGACCATCGAGATCAGCTGCACCGTGGTAGGGGTGGCCTTGCCACCGAGCAGGTCTTCGATGATCGCCTGACGCTTGCTCGCCGGAATCTGCTCGTCGCTGAGGGCATTGCGCAGCTCTTCGTTGCTCTCGTACAGCCGAGCGAAGCGGAACAACTCGTCTTCGACCTCGTCGATCGTGCCTTCTGCCCGGGCAATCTCGAACAGGCCGCGTGCGTAACCCTCGATGCGTGAATCGCTCATGCGCTCGCTCTCTTCACTGGTCGCTCGCTCATGCGCTCGCTCTCTTCACTGGTCGCTCGCTCATGCGCTCGCTCCTGCCCGTACTCCGACGTCGGCGATGAAGCTTTCGACCAAGGCCTGTTGGGTTGCCTCGTCGAGACCTCCGGTGACGATGACTTCGACAGCCGCGGCCGACAGGCGAGTGATCTCAGCGCGCAGTTCGTCGCTCAAACGCGCCGTTGCTGCAACGAGCTCCGCTTCGGCGCGAGCCTCGAGCTCGACGATCTCTTGCGTGAGACGAGCGCGACCATCCTCTACAAGAGCAGCGGCCTGCGTATCGGCCTCGGCCAACAAACGGGTCCGCTCGCTGGCAATGTCACCCATCGCTTGACGAATGCGGGCGCCTTCAGCCTCTGCTTCGACGCGATCAGCCTCGGCTACGTCGAGCTCTGCTTGGATCTTCGCCGTGCGCGCAGCCATACCCTTCTTGACCGGCGGGCCGGCGAACTTCCACAACAGGAAGAAGACCAACAACGACGCGGGTACGCCGAACAGCAGCTCGTAACCCTCCGGCCAGAACTTCGATGGCGTCTGCGTGATGTCTTCGTGCTCGCCTCCGGCGGCCGCAACCAACAGCGCAGCCGCGAAGCTCATTTGACACCTCCGGCCATCAGCGCCGAAACGGCATTGGTAACCGTCGCTGGGTCGGGGCGACGACCGATGGCCAACTCGCTGACGCGGCTGCTGACATCGGCCACGGCGGCAATGATCTGCGGAGTCGCGGCTTCCCTGGCGGTCTCGGCCGCTGCAATTGCCTCTGCTCTTCGACCCGCACCGCGAGCATTGGTTTCGGCCAGCGATGCGGCGCGCTCGGCCTCGAGCGTCTGGCGCGCGGCGTCGATGCGCTGGCGGGCTTCGGCCTTGATCGCTGCCAACTCCGCTTCGTACGCAGCAAGTTCGGCTTTGGCATCGGCGCGAATTGCCTCAGCCGACTCGTGGTCGCCGCGGACCTTGCCATAGCGCGCGTCCATCCCCTTCTTGAGACGCGGGAAGAGCACGTAGCGCATGACGACGAAGAGCACGATGAACGAGCCTCCACCCCACGCCAGCTCCTTGAGCTCTGGGGCGATCGGGCTCGGACCCTTGTCCTCGGCGACCGTCTCCGCTTCCCCACTTGTTCGGGGAGCGTTGACGACCACCGTGTGGCCCGCGGCCGTCGCAGTGACGGTGACGGTGACGGTGATCACGATGCTCCTTAGAGACCGAGGAGGATGAAGACGACGAAGCCGATGAGGGCGAGTGCCTCGGTGAATGCAATACCGAGGAACATCGTCGTGCGGACCATGCCGGCGGCTTCTGGCTGGCGCGCCATGGCCTCGATGGCCTTACCGACGACGTAGCCGATGCCCACGCCGGGGCCGATAGCGGCGAGACCGTAAGCGAAACCGGCACCGATGGCGGCGTTGGCGGCTTTGGCTTCGTCGGGCGTCTGCACCGGATTGGTGTCAGCGATGAGGCGGGCGATTGCTTCCATGTTGTTTCAATTTCTCCGAGTCAATTGGTGTGGGTGAGGTTGGTGTGGGAGATCGGGGAGGTTCAGTGCACGGGGTGACGTGCTGCGTCGATGTACACCGCCGTGAGGATGGTGAAGATGTATGCCTGCAAGAGGCCGACCAACACCTCGAACGCGGTCAGGAACACCAGCATGAAGAACGGCAGGATGCTCATCGGCTTCAGCGCCAACTGCTTGGTTTCGGCGAAGACCAACGCGTTGGTCAAGAACGCGAAGGTGATGAGCAACATGTGACCGGCGAGCATGTTGGCGAAGAGTCGGACGGCGAGCGAGAACGGTCGCAGCACGATGTTGGAGAGCAGTTCGATCACGCCGACCAATGGGCGCATCGCTACCGGCACGCCCTGCGGCCACGCCATACCGGTGATGTACTTGATGCCATTGTGCTTGAAGCCGACAATGTTGTAGGTCACCCAAACGACGAGGGCGAGGAACAGTGGGATGGCCATCCGCGCGGTTGCCGGCATCTGGAACAGAGGGATGATGCCCGGCACGTTGCACAGGTACACGAAGATGAACAACGACAGCAGGAACGGCGTCCATGGCAGTCCGTCTTTGCCCATGGTCTGCATGACGATGTCGTTCTCGATGAACGTGACACCGCTCTCGGCGAGGTTGCGGACGCCTGTCGGTGCCACCAGTGGATCCTTGCGGACGGCCAAGAGGAACACCACGATGCCGATCACGGCAGCGATGACGGCGATCAGTCCGACCTTGTTGAAATTGGAGAAGATGTCTCTCCAACGGATCAACTCGTTGATCGGCGGAAACTTCAGTGCGAGCATTCCGAGGTACTCCCTATTGGGCGGCTGGGTTGTGGACGTTGTTGATTGACGAAGGCTTGGGCTTCAGGCCGGGATAGGCGAGCGACATCGCCACGTACTTCA
>JBDTWJ010000056.1:0-20855 GCA_040006755.1 Ilumatobacteraceae bacterium
GTCAGCGCCTTCATCCACGAGAGCGACAACGGGCTGATCGAAGAGGCGATGGCTTCGCACGTGGTCATCTGCTCGCCGCTGACGCTGTTCGCCTTCCTCGGCGTCATTCGCCAGGCGTTCGACAACTTCGTCATCGAGGAGACCAGCCAAGAGATCCTGCAGTTGCTGGGCAAGTTCGGGCAGCAATGGGGCAAGTACACCGAGTCGGTCGACAAGGTCAAGCGGCAGTTCGACACGCTCAACCGATCATTCGACGAACTGGCCACCACTCGCCGCCGAGCGCTCGAACGGCCGCTCAACGCCATCGAAGACCTGCGACGCAAGCAGCAGTTACCGATCGATGGGCAGTTGTTCGGCGTCGACGAGACCGATGAGCTCGACAACGTGCGAGAACTCGGCGCCTGACGGGCCAGACTCTGCATCGTGAGTCAGGTGGCGTTCGATTTCGATCTCGACGACGGCGGGATTCCGACCTATTCGGTCGGCGAACTCGCTGAGGCCATCAACTCGTCGCTGCGCCGGCGGTTCACCGACGGGATCTGGGTTCGTGGAGAGATTCAAGGCTGGAGCGAGCGCGGCCCGCACGCCTACTTCCGGCTGGTCGAGGAAGGCGAGGAGGGCAAAGCGGCCATCAACGTGCAGTTCTTCGCCAACTCCCGCATGCGGTTGCGTCCCATCCTCACCAAGCACAAGCTGCGGCTTGGCGATGGCCTGAAGGTTCGCATCTTCGGCCATCTCGACTTCTTCGCGCCGTCGGGCCAGCTCGGCTTGAAGATGAGCGGCCTCGACCCACGGTTCACGCTCGGCGAGATGGCTTTGGAGCGCGACGATGTCGTGCGGCGGCTGGTTGCCAGCGGCTTGTTCGACGCCAACCGGCGCACTCGGCTGGCCGCGGCCCCGCTGCGAGTGGGGGTGGTCACCAGCACGGCCAGCGCTGCATGGGGCGATTTCACCCACGAGCTCGAACGCAGCGGCTTGGCCTTCCGCCTCAGGGTTGTCGACGTGCGAGTGCAAGGGGAATGGGCGGTCGAGATGGTCTCGGGCGCGCTGCGCACCTTGACGCGTCACGACGATCTCGACGTCGTGGTGCTGATTCGCGGAGGCGGCTCGAAAACCGATCTGGCCACGTTCGACCACGAATCGATCGCAACCGCGATTGCGGCGTCGCAGCTGCCGGTGTTCACGGGGCTCGGTCACGAGGTCGATCGCAGCGTCGCCGACGAGGTCGCCCACAGCTCCCTGAAAACACCGACTGCGTGTGCGGCAGCGCTGGTCGAGCACGTCCACGCGTTCCAGGCCGACGTCGAGCGGGTCTGGACGGCCATCGATCGGCACGCCAACCGAGCCTTGCGCGATGCCAACGCAGCGCTCGCCGGCATCGCCCACGGTGTTCGCCGGGCAACCGTATCGGCTGTCGAGCGCAGCGATGATCGCCTCGGTCATCGCCGACACCGGCTTGCTGCGACCGCCAACCGCGCCCTCGAACGATCAGCCGATCGACTCGGCACAGCGGGCGATTCCTTGGGGCGAGTTCCGGCGCGGCTCGAACACGAGTTACGTCACGTCGACGCGGTCGCAGCCAGAGTTCGGCTGCTCGATCCGGTGCACACGATGGCCCGCGGGTGGAGCATCACCCGCGCCAGCGACGGGACGGTGGTGCGCGGCGCGGATCAACTCGCCGCGGGTTCGACCATCACGACAACATTTGCGCGGGGCAGCGCACGAAGCCGCGTCGAGGAGACCAGCACATGACAGAACCAGTAGCCACCGGATACGCCGCTGCTCTCGCCGAACTCGAAACCATCCTCGGTGACCTCGAACGCGCCGATGTCGACGTCGACGCCCTGGCGACCCAGGTCAAGCGCGCTGCAGAGTTGATCGGATTCTGTCGAGATCGCATCGGTAGCGCACGCGTCCACATCGAACAAGTCGTCGCCGACCTCGGCGAGGATTCGGGCAAGACCTGATACCGTTTTGCTCCATGTCGGCAACATCATCGATCTCCACCGACGTCGCGGTCGCAGCCAAGCGTGAGCTGGCCGCAGCGTTCCGCGCCGCGGCGTTCCACGGCTTCAACGAAGGCATTGACAACCACTTCTCGCTTGCCGTTCCGGGTCACAACGACCTCTTCCTGCTCAATCGCTACGGGCCCGATTGGTCGGAGATCACCGAGCACGACATCTTGACGATCGACTTCGACGGTCGCGTGGTCGACGGCGAAGGCGAGTGGGAGACGTCGGCGTTCATGATCCACCGCGGCTGCCACCAGGCACGGCCCTCGGCCAGGGCGGTGTTCCACACGCACATGCCGTATGCCACGGCGCTGTCGTTGACGGTCGGCGGGTTCGACAGCAAGCTCAGCCAGAACGCGATGCTGTTCCACAACCGGGTCACCAACCTCGCGTACGGCGGGCTCGTCGACGCGGCCGAAGAGGGCTGCCGATTCGGTGAGGTCATCGGCGACGAGATCACCGTTGTGATGCTTTCCAATCACGGCGTGATGATCATCGGCACGGATGTGGCCGACGCTTGGAAGAAGATGTACTTCTTCGAGCGCGCCTGCAAAGTTCAGGTTCTGGCCCAGTCGACCGGCCAACCGCTCGTGCGCGTCAGCGACGCCATCGCCGAGCACACCGCTGGCCAGTGGCTGAAGGAAGCACCAAAGGCAGCCGAGCAGTTCGCCGCTGTTCGGCGCGTGGTCGACGGCACAGGTCAAGGCGTTCACGCCTAGCCTGCGGGGGTGCCTGCGGCTGCCCCTCCCTCATCGCTGACGGCCATCGCTGTCGGGATCGAAGCCAGATTGCGGAAGCTGCTCGACCACGAAACCGCGCACTGGGCGGCGTTCGACGAAGACCTACTCGTTCCGATGCAGCACATCGGCCGGTTGGTGCTGGGAGGCGGGAAACGTCTTCGTCCCGCGTTTGCCTATTGGGGCTTCGTGGGCGCCGGCGGCGATCTCGACGATCCGCAGATCGTCGATGCCGGTGCCGCCCTGGAGCTGATGCATGCGTTCGCGCTCTTCCACGACGACGTGATGGACGACGCGGTCAGCCGACGCGGTACACCGACGACACACACGGTGTTCGCCGATGCACACGCAACCGCCGGATGGGCCGGTGAGCCACGGCGCTTCGGCGAAGGTGTGGCGATTCTGGTCGGTGACCTTGCGTTCGTGATGGCTGATCAGTTGCTGATCGACGCGCCACGCCATGCATGGGTGATCTGGAACGACCTTCGCACCGAGCTGAACATCGGCCAGCTGCTCGACATCGTGGGCAGTGCTCGTCGCGACCGCCGCCTCGACAAGGCCGAGCGGATCTGTCGATACAAGAGCGGGAAGTACACCGTCGAGCGGCCGTTGCACCTCGGCGCAGTCCTGGCAGCGCCCCAGCGGGCGAGCGAGCTCCTGCCTGCGTTGAGTGCATACGGACTGCCACTGGGGGATGCATTCCAGATGCGCGACGACGTGATGGGGGCGTTCGGCGACGAGGCGGTCACCGGCAAGCCGGTCGGCGGTGACCTGCGCGAGGGCAAGCCGACTCCCCTGCTGGCCCGCGCCGTGCATGCCGCGACGGCGGCGCAGCGGGCCGTGCTCGACGACGTGGGTTCGCCCGGCCTCACCGATGCCGACATCGCGAACATGCAGCAGGTGATCGTCGAGACCGGAGCACTCGCTGCGTTGGAATCGCAGATCGAAATGCTGACCGACGAAGCGATTTCAGCAATCGAGGTGGCATCGATCACAGTCCAGAGTCGCCAAGAGCTGGTCGCGTTGGCGCACTACGTCAGCCGTCGCAACCTCTAGGGAACGGCTGCAGGAGCGTCGATGGAGGCCAGCAACTGCGACACCTCGATGATGTCGACAGGTATCTCGACGGCAGCAGCACCGTCGGGCTGCGCCACCGAGAGCCACGCCTGGCTGACCTGCATCCCTGTGGCCTGCTGGAGAGCGGCGACGTATGCCGACATCTGTGGTTGATACCGGCGGGCAAGCTCGCTGGGCGACGTGATGAGCGTGTCGGTCTTGAAGTCGACCAGGGTCAACGTGCCGTCTGGGTTGACGAACACGGCATCGACATAACCCCACAACGTGACCTCACCGAACTGCGCACCGACATACATCTCGCGACGACAGTTGCTCGATGCCCGCATACGTGAGAACAGGTCGCCTTTCAGCAGGGACTGAACCATCATCTCGATGTCGCGTCGGCGATCGAGCACCCCTTCTGCTTCGGCCGCCACGTCTACGAGCGTCGGCAGGGCTCGCGTCGGCTCGTCGAGAGTGACCTGCTGCATGACTGCGTGCACCGCGCTGCCCTTCGCAGTTCCGAACCTGCCGCCGCGACGACTGGGACGGTCGTTGGGCGCTGGCTCTTTGCGATTGCCAGGATCGCTGGCCTCGTGATCGTCGCTGTCAGGTTGGCGGCGCCCGACCGCGGCACCAAAGCGCTCGCCCGGTGCGACGGCGTCGTCGTCGGGCTCGTCGTCATCGTCGTCGAGCGTGAACAACGATCCCTGGATGAGAGGAACGTCAGACGTTGGTCCGGCAGCATCGCCAAGGACCTTGGCAAGCCCGCTGGGCGTCCAGATGCGACGCACCTGGCCGACCGTGCGATCGAGCTCATCCGGTTCTGCGATCAGATTGTTGGTGTCGCCGCTTGCGGGCCGTTGATGGCTCGGCGGGTGGGCGACGGGTAGCCGCGGCTCGGGGCACACCGCGCCGGCGACCGAATCAGGCCCGGTGACCGCGGCGACCAACCGGCCGGCGACGCAGTTTGCATTCTTGTGATGCATCGACACGACGAGGTGATCCTTTGCCCGGGTGAACGCGACGTAGAGCAGGCGCGCTTCCTCGGCGCGAGAACGCCGCCGTTCGATTGCGGTCATGTCGGCAAGTGCCGCGCTGGTGAGACGCCCGAGGCGTACGAGTGGTCTGCCGCCATGCCAGTGCAGGCCCGTAGCCGCGTTGGGCGCATCGGCACCGCCGAGCCCGGCAACGATCGTGATGGCGAACTCGAGCCCCTTCGCCGCATGGATGGTCATGATGCGCAGCGAGTCCTCTCCCTCGTCGGTGCTGAGCTCGACACGATCGACATCGTCGATGCGACGATCCACCCATGACAGGTACTCCGCCAAGGTGCCGCCGGTCGCGTCGCTCCACGCCCGTGCCTCGTCGATGACGTATCGCACCCGGCGCCACGTTTCGCGTGCCACCTGTTGGCCTTCGCACAGTGCTGCCGCAACGCCGCGCCATGTGTCGTACAACTCTGCGAGCAGTTCGGCCGGCGTGCGCTCGTGCTTGCGCCGCCCGAACTGATCAAGCGTTCGCAGCGCCTCGCCCACGATCCCAGGCTCCTTGGTGAACACCCGGAACTCGCGTGGGTACCGCATCGGCTCGGCCTCTGTACCCATGCGGTAGTACATCAGTTGACGGTCGTCGATGCCGAAGATCGAAGTGCGCAGCGCGGCGACCACCTTCAACTGGTTGGTCGGATCGTCGATGGCCCGCAGCACCCGGAGTAGCTCGTAGACCTCGCGCGATCCGTAGATCAACGTGCCGCCCTCGACTCGGTAGGGCACGCCGGCCTGACGGAAAGTGTGCTCGAGCACACCCAGGCGGGTACGGCTGCGAATCAGCACCGTGATGTCGCGATAACTCGCAGGGCGATCGGGCGGGCCGTCGTCGACCGTCCATGGATCGCTGCCGGTGATCACCCGCTGCACGAGGCCGGCGATGTCGGCGGCCTCGGCGCGTGCCGTGTCTTCGGCCGACTCGTGCTCGACCTTCGTCCAATTCGGCATGCCGAGCACGACGACAGCCGGACCATCAGCCACGCCGTTGGCAGGGCGTTGCGGCTCGAGTCGGGTGTATGCCACCTGATGATCGGTCTCCGCCGAGTCGTCTTCGTCCAGCGTGAATCGTTCGGCGAGCACTGCATTGATCCAGCTGCACACGTCGGCGCGCGACCGCCGGTTGACGGTGAGTTGCCGGCTGGCGGAATCGGCAGCGAGCAGACTCGAGAACAACTCGACGTCAGCGTGTCGAAACCCATAGATCGATTGCTTCGGGTCACCCACCGCGAACAACGACGACGGTGGATTGTCGGGATCGGGTGACGTGAACTCGGTGATGACGTCGAACTGCACCTGATCGGTGTCTTGGAACTCGTCGACGAACAGATACCGATGCCGCCTGCGAACCTCTCTGCGAACCTCGGGCTTGGTCTGGAGCAAACGCCGTGTCAGCACGAGTAGATCGTCGAACGACAACTCGCCGCGGCTGATGCGATTGTGGGCGGACTCGATGACGATGGGTGTCAGCGAGGCCATCAGTTGACTGAGCGCCGGCTCGAAGCTGGCGAATCGCATCGCCGCTTGGAACGGCGCCCATGCTTCGGAAGAACCCTTCCGGCGTTCGCCGAGCGCAACCGCGGCGGCGGAGAGCATTGGAACGGACTCGACGAACTGCAAGGTGTCGCGAGCATCGGCGACCGCGTCGTCGAGCCTGCCGCGCATCATCGCCGTTGACGACACGTACCGCTGGTCGGCGCCAACTTGGTCGAGCAGGCGCATGACCGCGGCATGAGCGACCGCAATGGACATCGGCGGATCGGGCCTGGCGTCGGCGAAGCGCAACCAATCGTTGTCGATGGCCCTGACCAGCTCCGGCAGGAACTGCATCGCACCGAACGAGGCGATCACCGTCAACGCGTCCTTGAGTCCCTGCTTCTTCAGCGCCATGTTGTAGAGCGTTTGCACGGCCTGCTCCGCGCGCTCGTCGGCCATCGCCCCGGAGGTCAGCTCGTCGGCCGTAGTGAACTTCGGCGGTAGCCCGGCTTCGATGGGATAGCGACGCAGGAGCGATTGGCAGAATCCATGGATCGTGCCGATGAACGCCTCGTCGAGCGAGACGGGACTTCCGAGCGACTCACGCAGCCGATGAGAGACCTCGCGTGCCGCCTTCTCCGTGAACGTGATCACGACGAGCTGGTCGGCTTGCACACCGGGCATTTCCACCAGCGCGGCCACCCGCGCAACAAGGCTCGTCGTCTTGCCGCTGCCGGCCCCAGCGGAGACCGCCATCGATTGCATCGGGTCGGCGTCGACCCACGGCGGCAGCACGATCCGCTCGACCGGCGCGCTCACGCCTCACCGTCCGCGGCTTCGGCAGCGTCGCCGGTAAACAACCGAGCGCGCTCGGCAAGCTCTTCGACACCGAGCGAGTCGACGCAGCACATCACGCACCGACCGTTGGACGGATGCGGTAGTGGAACGAACTGCCCGGCGCCGATTGCGTCGAGCAGGCGACGAACATGCACCTCGAACGCGGCGATCAAAGGTGCGTCGAGATCCACCACCCGCGGCACAGCTTTGGCATCGCGCACGTGTAGATACCTCGCCGTCGCTGACGGAGCGTCGCGCGCGACATCGATCGTGAGGAGGGCGCGATCGTGATCGGCAGCACGCGCGTAGAGCGGCAACTGCAGCCGTCGACCATCGTCGAGGACATCTCCGACGGAAAGCGGTTTGCTGGTCTTGTAGTCGGTGACGCGCAACCCGCCGTCGGGCATCAGGTCGACCCGATCGATCTTGCCGCGGAACGCTGCGTCGGCGACCATCACTCCTTCGAAGGAATGCTCGCAGGCCACGGGCTGCGACGCTTCAGCCGCCTCGGCGTCGAGCGCTGCCGCGATCGAACGCACGATGTGGGCACGCTCGGCGCCCCAGGCGCTGACGTGACCGAGCCGGTGTTCGATGCCGATGGAGGCCGCCAATTGGTCGAGCACATCGACGGCCCGGCGATGCATCGCCGAAAGATGATCAGTCTGGAGCCACGGCGGCCGACCGTCGGCGTCGAGGCCCAGCCACTCGGCCGCAACCGTCTCGAGGACGGCGTGCACCAAGATTCCGCGCTCGGCCGGCTCGATGGTGACGATCGTTGCCGCATCTGTCTCATCGTTGACGCCGAGCACGTACTGGGCGAAGTAGCCGAGGCCACATCGCGCCTGACTCTCGAGTGCGGTGATCGACCAGACCTTGTCGGCTGGCGCAAGCGCCGGGTGTTGACCAACCATGCCGTCGAACTCCGTCGGCTGGGGATCCAATCGGGCTCGCAACGCATTGGCGCGACGCGCAAGCCGCGGCGAGCCGAGGTGTGAATCGGCGGTTCTGGCGAGAACTTCGGCTGTGGTCAACACCTCCCCGTCGAGCAGCCCAACGGCGTGCGATTGGTGGTAATCGACGGGCAGTCCTGCCAACAACGGCGACGGGTACACCTCGCCGCCGCGGCGTAGGTCGCTGCGAGCCAAGGTCGCAGTGACTGCCGCGTCGCTGTGCAGCAACGCGTTCCAGGCCCGCTCGGCACGTGACGCCGGCACACGTGGACCCTCGATGAAGGACGCGGCCGCGACGGGAAGATCGCGACCAAGTAGTAGGTCGTCGGCCGTCGATGCGGGCAGCACACCCTCGTTGAGTCCGACGACGAAGACATGGGCAGCGTCGATGCAGACCGCCCCGCCGATATCGGCAATCGATACGGCCCCGGCCGCGTCGCCGCGGCGGCGCACGGGCGTGTCGAGCAACGTGCCGATCACCTGGCTCATGGTTGCCGGAGTGAACTCGACGGCGATGCCGTCGTGGTCGAGTTCGCCGAGGCCCACGACGACCCGCTCGACGTGGTCGGCCGCATTGCGCTGCCACGCCGGCCCGTCGGCCCACGCCCGCTCCCGCCAGGTCGGCACGCCGATGTGGTCGGCGAGGATCGTGAGCAGGCCCTTGGACGCGGTGTCCCACGTCGTTGCCCGCCGCACGCGCTTGGACTGGTTCTGCAACCGCTCGACCAACTT
The DNA here is from genome assembly GCA_040006755.1 of Ilumatobacteraceae bacterium. Taxonomy (GTDB): domain Bacteria; phylum Actinomycetota; class Acidimicrobiia; order Acidimicrobiales; family Ilumatobacteraceae; genus JAENVT01. The sequence goes on from JBDTWJ010000056.1 coordinate 8,847, forward strand.
CAGCAGCCGATCGAGCGCCTCTGCATCGGCGGTCTCGCGAGGCGTGGTCTCGCGTGGTGTGAACGGTGCATCGATGTCGGTAGTCGGCCAGCGCCTACGCCGCGCGGCGTTGGCCGTATCGAGCCTTTCCTGCGCTCGTTCCCAGTCGTCGTCGGTGACGAGACCGAGCCTGCGGCACAGCGAGGTCCACTGACCGACGCGTCGTGGCGCACCGTGTTCTCCGACGGTGTACATCGGTGCGACCGAGAGCAGGCGAAACACGTTGGGTCGATCCCACTGGCCCACGATTCCATCGATGACGTGGCGCAGCGCCTGACCGGCAACGGAGCCGCGCAACCGCTCGACGGCACCTCCCGACCAGGCGATCCCGGCGCGTTGCAGTTCGTCGCGTACGGGGCGGCGATATGTAGGCGCCGCACAGACGATCGCGATGTCGTCGGCCGGTACGCCGTCGTCGATGAGCCGAGCGCATTGCCGGATCGCGTGGCGTACCTCTTCGTCGGGATCAGGGCACGAGACCACGCGCGGCGCCGCAGCCGCTGGCGGTTGCGGCGCATCGCCAAAGCCGAGTTGATCCAACTGGTCGAGCAAGGCGGTATCGGAGGAGGCGGGAACGACTGAAACCGTGCGGCACGACGGTTGGCCGGCCAGCCTTCGCAGGAATGCGAGCTGCGCGGGGTGGAAGGTGTCAGTGACGACCAGCACGACCCGCAAGCTCGCCAACGTCGCGTCGTCGACGGCATCGAGGGCGGCCAGTGTGGCGCTCTCGTCGCGGACACCGAGCGCGGTCAAGCACTCTCGTGCGCGCCCGACCACATCGACCAATGCCGCCCGTACCGACGATGGGTCGCCGGCGAGTGACCGCAGCGCCGCGGGGGCGCCATGCGCGGCACGCAACGACACTGCCATGTCGACCAGGGCGTCGATGGTGGCGGGGTGGGCGCGCACGCCGTGCAGCACGGCTGGACAATCGTCGCTGCTGAGCACCGAGGTGATGGCCGCAAGCTGCAGCTGGGTCGTGACGGCCCGCATCGTGCTGACCGACGAGTCGACGAGCTCGACCGCCAGATCGATGGGCGTCAGGAACCGGATACCCGCGACGCCGCCGGAGACCCTGGGCAACAGTCGTCTGAGAGTGCCCGCAGTTGCACCAGGCGCGACCACCACGATGACCTCGCCGAGTCGATCGTCACCCTGCAGTTCTTCGATCGCCTGTGCCGTTCCTTCCGCAACGCCTCGGCCGGAGCGCACCCAACGCGTGGCCATCTAGGCCGAGCCGCCGGGTGTGAACGGTCGATCTCGGTTTCGATGCTGCGGATGGCGTTGATCTTGGTGGTGTTGCGCGCTGATGGTGATCACCCCTGTGCGTGCATTGTCTCAGATGGGTGTCACGCGGTTGCCTGCATGTACACGGCGAGGGCATCAGCCACCGAGCAGGTCGTCACCCCGAGCTCGTCGACAACAGCCGCCAGCCACGGCGGGCGCACCACTGCGGCCACGGCAATCGGCTCATCGAGACCAGAGGATTCGACCGCCATGCGCACGAACAAGGTCGCGTAGTCGGGAGGACGCAGATCGCGGGACATTTCGAACAGTGCGTACGGATCGGGCGGGTGCGGGCTCGGCGCCAACGTCACGAAGCTCTGCGACGTCGGCCCGATGGCACCTCCGGCCAGGCCGGGACCATCACACAGGACAGCGCCGCGAACTTGCTGCGGCCGGGCGCCGGCCAACATCAGCGCCACATACGCGCCGAGACCCCGCCCGACCAGAGTCGCGGCGCCGAGCTGGGCGAGGGCGACGTCGGCGTCGGCCAGCAAGATCTCCGCGGTGTAGCCGCCACCTGGGGGGATGGTCGAGCGCCCGTGGCCCGTGAAGTCGAGGGCGACGACAGAGCCTGGCCAGTTCGCGGCCCACGTCGGCGGCTCCGTGGGTGAGGCCTCGCCCAGGCCGTGCAGCAAGAGCAGGGCCCTGCCACTGCCCTGCCGCAGCGTGTGCAACGCCAGGTCGATCTTGTTGTGCCGCAACGACTTCGTGGTCATACGGAGCCCAAGAAATCGAGGACCATCGACGCGACCAGATCTGGTTGCTCGATGTGCACGAAATGACCGACGCCGTCGAGCAGTTCGAGACGGCCGCCTTCCGGCAGGAAGCTGTCGAGATGTTGCGGCAGCGTGCCCCAACCCATCTCCTCCAACTCCGACGCGAGCACACCGAGAAAAGGCATGCCGAGGCCAGGCAGCCGGGTCACGGTCCACTCCGGCCGCCAGGGACCGAAGCCACCGAAGCGCATCGACGCGTCGATCTTCCAACGCCAGCCCTCCGGCCCCTCGCGCGCTCCGACCGTGACGAGGTGGCACAGCCATTCGAACGACAGGCGCGGATTCATCCGTCCCCGTCGTCTGGCGAGCTCCTCGATCGTGCCTGGATACCGAGTGAGTCCGGCGCTGCGCCGGCGATGGTCGAGCCAGCCGGAGATCTCGCCGGCAACCATCCGGGTGCGTTCATGCTCGGCGACATCGGGCACCCGGCGCTTGGACGGAAGCCCGTCGAGGTTCACCAGGTGGCTGAAGCGGTACGGCTGTGCGTCGGCCAGTTGGATCATCAGCGACCCGCCCTTGCTGTGCCCGATCACCGGCGCCGGCCGCTGGGTCACGACGTCCATGACGGCCATCGCGTCGCGAATATCGGCGTCCCAGCCATATAACGGGGCATGATCGCTATCGCCGTGGCCCCTCTGGTCCCAGGCCACGACCCGCCATCCGGCGGCCGCCAACTTGGGCGCGAAAACTTCGTACGTCCGACTGAAATCGAACCCGCCGTGGACGAGAAATAGGGGCTGACCAGCCTCATCGCCCCATTCGTGTAGCGCAATACCGAGGCCGCCGACGTCGATTTGGTACTGCCGCAGGGGCGCTACGGCACCTGGGTACTCGCCCGGCAACATGGCGCCCAGCGTACGGCGCCGTGGAAGTCGGGGCCGAACCCGCATAGCATCACCCTCCGTGAAGCGGGCGCGGCTTTGGGGAATGGTTGGAGTGGCCTCTACCTTGCCGTTAGCTGCAGGATCCTGCGGCGACGACGGTCAAGCCGCGGGCACGCTGCCACCCATCGTGACGGTCTCGACAACCACCACGATTCTCATCACCACGACGACCGTGCAGAGGTTCTACATCGTCAAGCGCGGCGACACGCTCGGCAAGATCGCGAAAGCGTTCCAGGTTCGCCTTGCCGACCTGCAGGCGTTGAACGAGATCACCAACCCCGACGACATCCAGGCCGGGCAGGAACTGCAGATCCCGACAGGTGCCGTGGTGTACAACACCCTGCCTACACCCGATACGACACCGGTGACCACGTAGGATTTGGGCCATGAGCTTCTGGCCCACACAAGACCACTGGAGCGTGCAGATCCCGCTGCATTCGCCGCACCGGCGCATGCAGGCACTCGCCGAGACCGGCGTCGTGTCTCTTGCCGACATCGACTTCGACCTTCCATCGCACGAGTGGTTGGGCCTCGAGTACATGGACTGGAAGAGTGGTGGCGATACCAACTTCGCGCCACTGGCGTCGGCGGATGGCGAACTCGACTGCCGCGGCTTCTGGGACAAGGGCAAGACCGACAAGGGCGCCCTGTGGACCTCCAACGCCGCCGTCTCACCGACGCTGCGTTCCTACGTCGACTCGGTCGGAGCCAACTTCGGGCGTGTCAGGGTCATCAAACTCGAACCACAGTCCCGTGAGCAGGCGATTCCCTCGATCCACCGCGATGACAACAACCGGTTCAACCCCGACGACGAGGGCTGGGTCGTTCGCTCCTGGGTCGAGTTGACCGACAATCCCGACAGCTACATGCTGCTGATGGACAACGGGCCCGACGGCCTTCCCGACCCCGCCACCGAGATTCGGGTGCCACTGCACAAGGGATCACGGTTCCTCGTCGACACCCAGCGCCTGTGGCACGTCGTCGTCCACACCGGCGATGCCCCCCGGTATGCACTGATCACCAGCTTCGAAACCAGCCCCACGCTCGAACGCTGGGTCGACGCCAACCTCCCCGCCCGCGTCTGACTTGCTTGGGCGCGCTCATACGCAGCGGGTGGCACATATGGCGCCCTGGCGAGGCGGCGGTGGGTCAGTCCGCGCGGTGAGACTCTGTGAGGTCGACGATGTCGGACATGATCTTGGCGAGTTGGAAGTCCTTCGGGGTGTAGATCGCAGCGACTCCCGCGGACATCAGGGCGGCGCCGTCCTCATCGGGGATGATCCCTCCGACGATCACCGGGGCGTCGACACCTACCTCGCGTAGTGACCTCACGATCGCCGGAACCACTTCGAGGTGCGAGCCGCTGAGGATCGACAGGCCGATCACGTCGGGGTCCTCGTCGCGGGCCGACGCGACGATCTGCGCAGCGGTCGAGCGGATGCCGCTGTACACCACTTCCATGCCAGAGTTGCGAGCCGCTACGGCAATCTGCTCGGCGCCGTTCGAGTGGCCGTCGAGGCCCGGCTTCGCGACGAGCAACCGCGGCGGGCCGCCCGGCAGCAACTTCGCACGAGCGGCGACTTCGGCGAGATCGGCGCCGTGCCCGCCAGTCGCCGCCGCGGCGACCCCGGTCGGGCCGCGGTACTCACCGAACACGCCGCGCAACGCGCCCGCCCATTCACCCGTCGTACCCCCGACCCTGGCCAACTCGATCGACGGCTGCATGATGTTGGTGCCGTCCGCCGCAGCAGAGACCAGCGCATCCACGGCAGCAGCAACGGCGTCTGCATCGCGCGCCGCTCGCCACGCGCGCACATCGGCAATCGTCTCGGCTTCCAGCGCAGGATCGACCGTCATGATGTTTCCTGTCGTGCCGAGCGGCGACTCCGCGGTCTCGGTGAAGGTGTTCACGCCGACAACCGGTTGCTCACCCGACTCGATGCGACGCGTGCGATCCACCATCGAGCGCACCAATCTGCCCTTCAACTCGTCGATCGCCTCGAATGCACCGCCGAGCGCGAGAACCTCGTCGAGTTCCACCATCGCGACTTCGCGGAGTTCCTGAGTGCGCGTCTCGATGACCACCGAGCCGTCGAAGATGTCGTCGTACTCCAATAGATCGCTCTCGAACGCCAGCACTTGCTGCATTCGCAACGACCACTGTTGATCCCAAGGACGCGGCAACCCCAGCGCCTCGTTCCACGCAGGCAGTTGGATCGAACGGGCTCTTGCGCGCTTGGACAGCGTGACCGCAAGCATCTCGAGCACGATCCGTTGCACGTTGTTCTCGGGTTGTGCCTCGGTGAGACCGAGCGAGTTGACCTGCACCCCGTAGCGGAACCGTCGAGCACGCTCGTCGGTCACGCCGTAGCGCTCGAGCCCGATCTCGTCCCACAACTCGGTGAGTGCCCGCAACTTGCAGACCTCCTCGACGAAGCGGATGCCGGCGTTCACGAAGAACGAGATCGAGCCGTACACCTGCGCGAACTGCGTCGGCTCGACCTGCCCGGAATCCCGCACCGCGTCGAGCACTCCGATAGCGGTCGCGAGTGAGTAGGCGATCTCCTGCACAGGCGTCGCGCCGGCCTCTTGCAAGTGATAGCTGCAGACGTTGATGGGGTTCCACTTCGGCGCGTTGTTGGCGCACCAGGCAACCATGTCGACGATGAGGCCGCGCGAGGCGTCTGGCGGGAAGATATACGTGCCGCGCGACAGATACTCCTTGACGATGTCATTCTGCGTGGTGCCGCGTAACTCGCTCGGCGTCACGCCTTGCGACTCGGCGTTGGCGACGTACAGCGCGAGCATCCACGCTGCCGTCGCGTTGATGGTCATCGACGTGTTCATCTCGGCGGGCGGAATGCCGTCGAGCAACGTCTGCATGTGTCCGAGGTGAGCAACCGGGACGCCGACCTTGCCGACTTCCCCCTGTGCCAGGGCGTCGTCGGGGTCGTAGCCCGTCTGTGTTGGAAGGTCGAACGCGATCGACAAGCCCGTCTGTCCCTTGGCCAGATTCGCGCGGTACAACGCGTTGGACGCCCGGGCCGTCGAGTGCCCCGAATATGTCCGCATCAGCCACGGCTGGTCGCGGCTCGGTCGGTCGACTCCTTCCGGCATTCGCAAAGTGTGGCACGCCGAATTTTCCTCAAGAAAAGCTCAAGTTGCCCACGCTGCGTTCCGATTGATCTTTCGCACGGTGCGAAGGTTTCGGCGGAACTTTCTAGCGGGCGGAGTCAATCGGTGGTGTCCGTGGACGGCGGCGACCAGGGCACACCGATTGAGCGCCGGTGCCGGTGGGGTGACCCACCGGCACCGCAGCACCTTCACTCAGCGATCTCGGTCATCGGCGACGGCGTCCGCGAGCAATTGCAAGTACTGAGAACGTGGCACGTCGATGGCGCCTACCGACGTGAGGTGGGGCGTCGTCCACTGAACGTCGAGTAACTGCGCGCCGCAGTCCTTGAGCCAGTCGACAAGGCTGACGAGTGCAACCTTCGACGCGTCGGTCGCATCGCTGAACATGGACTCGCCGGCGAACAGTCGGGCGATGCTGACGCCGTAGAGGCCCCCGACGAGATGACCATCGAGATACGTCTCGACGCTGTGCGCCCATCCCAACCGATGCAGTTGGTCGTACGCGTCGACGACCTGCGGCGTGATCCACGCGTGCGGACGCGTTGGATCACCGCATCGTTCCATCACGTCGCGAAACCGCGTGTTGAAGCGCACCTCGTAGCGTCGGCAGCTGCGCCGGAGCGATCGCGAAACGATCAGTCCATCGAGCGGTATCACGCCCCGCGGATCGGGCGACCACCATCCCAACGTCCTCCTGCGCAACGGCATCGGGAAGATCCCACTGCGGTACGCGGCCAGCAACGTTCCCGGAGCCAGATCGGCGCCGGACCCACAGAGACCGTTCTCGTCGGCCGACTCTGGGGTCGGTAGCCGCCAACGGTTCGGCGGCGGTTCGATCGGTGGTCGACCCGGGTGCATCTCAACAGTTTGGACGAAACTTCAGTACGTGTAGAAGCCTTGCTTCGTCTTGCGGCCCAGATGTCCGGCATCGATCTTGTCGAGCAGGGTTTGTGCCGGAGCGTCGGCAGGGTTCCCGAACGAAGCATGAATCGTTTGCAGGATGGCCACCGATGTATCGAGACCGACGAGGTCGAGCAGTGCGAACGGGCCCATCGGAAAATTGCATCCGCCTTTCATAGCGGTGTCGATCGACTCGATCGAGGCAGTGCCGCGTTCGAACATGCGCACGGCGTTGTTGAGGTAAGGGAACAGCAGTGCGTTGACGACGAAGCCGGCATGATCCTGTACCTCGACGACGTCCTTGTTGCATGACGCCACGAACGCCATGGCGGTCTCGATCGTTTTGGCGCACGCGCTGAGCGGCCGCACCACTTCCACCAGCTTCATCACCGTTGCCGGGTTGAAGAAGTGGATGCCGCACACCTGAGCGGGTCGAGATGTCGACAACGCGAGATCGATGACCGGAAGGGTGGATGTGTTCGTGGCGAGGATTGCCGACGGCTTCGTGACCCGATCGAGCTCGTGGAACAACTCCAGCTTTATCCCCAGCTGCTCGATCACGGACTCGATCACGAGGTCACACTCGACGAACGAATCAAAGCCTTGCGTCGCCGTGATCCGTCCCATCACCGAATCTCGCTCGTCGTCGGTCGCCCGCCCACGCTCGATGGCCTTGGTGAATCCTGCGTCGATCGTGCGCAGCACACCATCGGCCGATGCCTGCGAGCGCGACGTGACGATGACGTCGTAGCCCGCGCGAGCTGCGACCTCGGCAAGACCGGACCCCATGATTCCCGACCCGACGATGCCGACCGTGCGGATGCCATGTGACATCAACCCGACTGTAGCTACCCGTGGGTAACTTCGACAATCCGACTACGGTCCAGTTGTGCAATCCGACGGACCATCGGCCGAGCCAACCGCCGAGAAGACCGGCATCGACGCCGCTCTCGCCTTCTTCATGGAGGCCGACCTGCTGAAGGGCATCGAGCGACAAAATCGGCTGGCCGACGGTTCTCGGCGCGAGAACACCGCTGAGCACTCGTGGCACCTCGGCATTGCAGCACTGGTGCTGGCACCGTTCGCAAGCGAACCGATCGACGTCGGGACCGCGGTCGCCATGGCGTTGGTTCACGACATCGTGGAGATCGACGCGGGAGACACGTTCGCCTACGACGAATCGGACGGCGCGGCCACCAAGCAGGCTCGCGAGGAGGCAGCCGCCGACCGGCTGTTCGGCCTGTTGCCTGCAGAAACCGGGCGGCGGTTCCGCGAGATGTGGGACGAATACGAGCGCGGCGACTCGGCCGAGGCAAGATTCGTGATGGCCATCGACCGAATGGCACCGATGATGCTCAACCTTGCGGAGGGCGCGTCCACCTGGCGCGAACATGGGATCACCAGATCGCGCGTGATTGCACGCAACGGCCACCACATCGAACAATCGTTGCCGGAGGCGTGGACGGTGGTGCTCGGCCTGCTCGACGCCGCCACCGAAGCAGGCATCATCGATCCGGCGTGACGGAAGTTCATCGGTAGTTAACCGTCGCCACCGGTTCTGCGGCAGATCCCCTCGGTACCCTGGAAGTCGTGACAAAACTCCTGAGCGACCTGCACTCCGACCCGGAGAGACTCGTCGTTCTCGAAGCAGTGCACAACTTCCGAGATCTCGGCGGGTACGCAACCGCCGACGGGCGAACCACCTCGTGGCGAAAGCTGTTTCGTGCCGACGGCCTCTACCGGCTGACACCAGCCGACGTTGCGGCGCTCGAGCCACTCGGCCTGCGAACGGTCATCGACCTGCGCAGCGCACCCGAGCTCGACGAGCGCGGTCGCTTTCCGATCGACGCCCATCCTGTGGTGTTCCACCATCTGCCGATCGTCGACAAGACATGGGCATTCGGAGATTCACCCGAGTACGAACGCGACGAGGACTTCCTCATTTGGGCGTATCAAGACATGCTGACGGTCGGTGCGCCGATGTTCGCAAAGGCGTTCGAGGTGCTGGCCCAGCGCGACGCCTTGCCTGCCGTCTTCCACTGCGCGGCCGGCAAGGATCGCACCGGTCTTCTCGCCGCACTGCTGCTTGGTTCGCTCGGCGTGTCGCACGACGACATCGTCGCCGACTACGCGCTCACGGTGGAGGGTATGGCCCGCTTCCGTGTCTGGGCCGAGCGCGAGTGGCCGGAGTGGGCTGCGCGTGCCGCCTCGATACCTCCCGCGTTCACCGCAGCCCTACCTGACTCGATGAGCCACATCCTTGACGAACTGCGCTCAGAGCACGGAACGATCCGCGACTACGTGCGGTCGATCGGCGTCCGCGCCACCACGTTGGCCACGCTGGAGTCTGTCCTGCTCGCCTGAGCAAGCGTACGCTCGCCGCGATGAGCGGCATTCTGGCACTGCAAGGCGGCGGGCCCTTTGCCGCCAATGACGATCTCGATCGCCGGCTTCTAGCCGCTGTGGGAGCGACCCGCGTCGTCATGTTGCCGACGGCCGATGCCTACGAACACCCCGAACTGCTCGTTGCCGCGGCAATGCATTGGGGCGAACGGCTCGATGTCGAGATCGAAGCGCTGATGGTGATGCGTCGCAGCGAGGCAATCGACGACGGTGCCGTCGCCGTCGTACGCGCGGCGCGAGCGGTCTACCTCGTCGGCGACCAACCGCTCCATCTGCGCTCGGTGCTGAAGGGCACACCGCTGTGGGATGCCATCAGGCAGGTGCTCTCCGATGGCGGGTTGGTCGCGGCCACCGGTGGCAGCGCAGGCGCGATGTGCGACCCGATGGTCGATCCACGCGGGGGCGCCTTCACGTTAGGGCTCGGATTGATCGAGGGAGTCGCGCTGGTGACCGAGGCCGAGACCTGGTCGGCCGATCGCCTGCACCGCACATTGAACATGGCGAACACCCCAGTCGTCGAAATGCCCAGTGGGACAGCGCTCCTGCACACCGACGACGGATGGGAACTCGTTGGCGACCTCACCGTGCACGGCGACCTCCCCTGACGTCCGCTCAGTTCAGCGCGATGAGAGATGAGCCGCCAATCGACGCATATCGCTCATCGCTCACTCGAGCCGGCGACGTGATATGAGAGATGTGCGGTGCCTGACGGCTCATCTCTCATCTCGTAGGGGCTGAGGCGAACTCAGCTCTCGGTGATGGTGACGGACTCGACGACGATCTGTTTCAGCGGGGGCACCCCGTCGGTGGCTCGGTCGGGATTGCCGAGCGCGTCGAGCGCTCGCACCGTGGTGTCGAGCCCATCGGTGACCTCACCGAACAGCGTGTACTTCGGATCGAGAGCCGCGCCCTTGTCGCCGGTGATGATGAAGAACTGGCTGCCATTCGTGTTGGCGCCGGAGTTCGCCATTGCGACCGAGCCGACCTTGTACGTTCCGGCGGCGGGCAGTTCATCGGCGAACTGGTAACCGGGCCCGCCGTTTCCGCGTGCAGTGGGGTCGCCGCACTGCACGGCGAATCCCGGGATGGCCCGGTGGCAGACGGTGCTGTCGAAGTAGTGGTAGCGGGCCAGCACCACGAAGTTGTTGACGGTCAGCGGCGCCGATGCGGAGTCGAGCCCGATCGTGTACGCGCCTTCACTTGTCGAGACCTCTGCCGTGTAGGTCTTCGTGGCGTCGATGCATGTTGGCGGAGCCTTCGCGAACGTGATGGTTCTCGGTGAACTGCCGTCGGCGGCTGGGCAAGGCGTGTCCGCCGTCAGGGTCGCGCCGGCGATCGTGCTGGGCAGCGGTGTCAGCGTGGTGGTGGGCAGGTTCGGGTCGAGAGTCGTCGCCGCGAACGGGTCGATCGTGGTGGACGAGGTGCTCGCCGCTGGGTTGTCGTCGCCGATCAACTTCACGATGCCGAACAGAGCAAGCGCGCCGATCGGAATCAGCAGCAGATACATCCCATTTCGCTTCCGCTTCACGGTGCGTGCTTGGCGGGCGAGTTCTTCCAATCGCTGCTGGCGATTGACTTTCTGGCGTTCACGCTTAGGGGTTCCCACGAACAGGTGAGGCTAGCGGGCGACCTGGCTAACAACGCTGGAACCGATTTGGCAACGCGTCCACCCATCCGGCAAGGCGCGCTCCTCAAGTCGCAATGCCCTCATGCCGATTCCTAGACGAGCAGGCAATGGTGCCCGCAAAATCTACGACCAAGCGAGAACGCAGCGATGAACAGACGGGCGCACAGAATTGGACGCGGGCTGACGTGCCTGGGTCTGCTGTCGACCGCTGCATACCTCGGGTGGCGGGTCGCCACTCTGCCGAGTCAGCCTCCTGTTTGGCTGGTCGCGTTGGCGATCGTCGTCGAGTTCGCCGGCTTCTTCGGCTCCGGCGTGCTGATGTGGGCGCTTTGGCATGGACCGAACAATGCGGCCGAGCAGAACCTGCCCGGCGATGAGGAGCACACGCCGGTCGATGTCGCAGTACGCGTCGACGATCAACCGATTCACCAAATCCGAGCCACCCTTCTGGCTCTCCAGACGATGACCAATGGCCGGACCCTGCAGACGGGTCGCCACATTGTGATCGACCTGCAGGCCCGTCCCGAGGTCGCTGCGCTCGCCTCCGAGTTCTCGGCGGTTTACGCGGCGACCGACATCAACGATCACAACGGCCTCAAGACGTGCAGCGCCGCGTCGTGCTCACCAATCTTCTTGCTTCTCGACGCAGGCGACATACCAAGCGCGAACGCCATCGACCGGCTGCTTCCAATGATGCACAACGAGCGTGTCGCCATCGCCATGGGTTCGTCGGTGATGGCCGACAACGACTCGGCGGAGCACGGGCCGAACGGTGTGCACGAATTGATGTTCGAGCGTGAGACCCTCAACCCAGCGCTCGGTGCACGCGGCTCTGCGGTGCTGTGCGACTCGGGCGCTTTGCTGCGCCGCGCGGCGGTCGACAGTGTGGAAGTCGGCGACCAAGAACCGATCGAGGCACAGGCCTACTGGTCGCTGGATCTGATGGCCGAGGGGTGGC
>JBDTWJ010000057.1:0-20747 GCA_040006755.1 Ilumatobacteraceae bacterium
GGAGCGGGAACGTGCCGTGGAAGTCGCGCGGGTTCTGCGTGGCGATGACGAAGAAGGGCCGTGGGACCAGGTGAGGTACGCCGTCGGCCGTGACCTGACGCTCTTCCATCACCTCGAGCAACGCCGACTGGGTCTTCGGGCTGGCTCGGTTGATCTCGTCGCCGATGAGCACGTTGGTGAACACCGGGCCCTGGCGGAACGAGAACGACGACGTGCGCTGGTCGAAGACCATCACCCCGGTGACATCGCTGGGCAGGAGGTCGGGGGTGAACTGCACCCGCTTCCAGGAACCGGCGATCGAACCCGCGATCGCCTTTGCCATGGAGGTCTTGCCCGTGCCGGGCACGTCGTCGATGAGCAGATGGCCCTCCGTCAGGAGGCAGCACAACGCCATGCGGATCGATTCCGCCTTGCCACGAACGATGCTTTCGACGTTGTCGATCAACGCGTGGAATACGCTGGCTACCTGGTCCGCCATGGCCGGTGATGCTATCGCCCATCTATCCTGGGTGCGGGTACCGCCACACCACGTGGGGTCACAACTTGACGTTGTCTTGAATTTTGGGGTTATCTCGTGGTCCGTCGTGCCGATAACAACTACATGAGGCCCGTGTCCATATCCGAGGCCATCCAACACCTACGGTCGCGCTCGAACCCATGGATCTGATCGTTTCGACACCGCAAGGCGAGGCCGAGATCTCGGTCAACGCCGTCCACGAGTCGGTCACCGTTGGTGATCTGCTGGGCCGGGTGCTGAATTCGGCACCACCCAACCTCGTGTACATCGACGGACGCCCAACGCCCGCAGGGACCATCATCACAGCAGCAGGACTGGTGACCGGGTCACTGATCGAGATCAACGCGCCGCTCGAGCGCCTGGGTGATGGAGTGGTCACATTGGTGCAGGCGGCGGGCGAGGGCGGAGGCAATCGCCGGCCTCTGGCGCCGGGTCGTTACTTGTTGGGAACTGCCCGCCGGGCAAATGTCTCGCCCCTGACGTTCAATCAGGTTTTGGTCCCGCGTTGCGAGATCGTCGTCGAACACAACCGCGTCACTGTGGCCGCCAACCAGGGCGATCTCGACGGCCACCCAGCAACAAATCCAGCGCGCTGGGACGACCAGCGGCTGCGAATCGGTCATCGTGTCTTCCGGCTCGACGGGGAGATCGAGGATCGCGCCGCATCGCTGCTGCCGACCCCGCTCGGCCAGCTCAACTTCGTTCGCGGGCCACGCGACGAGCCAGCAGCCGAGCCCGAACCCAACGGACGCACGCGAACTGGTGGACGACGGCTTCGCAATCGACGCAGCAACCGCGTCGAAGTCGAGCCTCCGGCTCCGCTTGTCGCCGACCCATCACGGCAGGCCTTCGAGAGCGACCTGGAGAACATCCGACGAACACACCTCGATCTCGCCGAGGTCGTCCGGCGCGCGACCAAGTTGTCGCAGCACCTCTGGGAGCGGCGACCGATCGACGACGACGCATTCGTCTTCAGCATCGGCCTCGCCGATCAGCGATGGAACCCGGAGGAGGGCGGTCCGGTCGATCGGCGTGATCTCGCCGTGCTGCCCTCGACCCCGGTTCTCGTCGACCTGGTCAATCAGCGCGGCATCGGTTTCGCCGGCACTCCCCCACAGGCTCGCGCCGCTGCCCGCGCACTGGTCATACAGGCATGCGTCGCACATAGCCCCGCAGACCTCGACGTCGTCGTGCTAGCTACGCCCGCTGGCGCAGCGCGCTGGGAGTGGATCAAGTGGTTGCCTCACGCACGTGCGTCACAGGGCGTGCAGTTGATGAGCGACGACGAGACGATCACCGACTGGATCAACGCTCAACGCACTCTCACCACGGTCGTCGCCAGCATCCAATCGCTCGGCCGGCCCATCACCCCGAGTCGCCTGACTCTCGCCGTCGTCGACGACCCGGCGCTGTGGCGAGGCAGGGCAGCGACGTTGCGGGGGCTCTTCGCGGAAGCCCAATTGCCTGTGCGCTTCGTGGCGATCACCGACCGAGCCGACGACGTACCTGCGGTGTGCACGACCGTCGTGCGCATCGAGGCCAACGGTTCGGCAGAGGTCGACTATCCCATCAGTGGCCCAACCATCACCGATGTTGTCCCGTTCGTGCTCGAACACGAGGTCGCTGTCGCCGCAGCGCGCAAACTCAGCCCGCTCGAAGACCACACCGTGCAGCCATCTGCAACGGCCGTCTTGCCACCGGTGGTCTCGTTGGCATCGCTGGTCGATCCCGATGGCCCCGATGCGGGCCGCATCGCCGACCGCTGGGCCGCCAGTCGCAAGAGTCGCCGATTGCGGGTGGCCGTCGGAACCGGCGAATCGGGATGCGTCGAACTCGACCTTCCCGACGACGGTCCGCACGGCTTGATCGTGGGCGCACCGCGTACCGGCAAAACCGACCTGTTGCGCACGATCGTTGCATCGATCGTCGCAACCACCGATCCCTCGGCCGTCAACATCATCTGCATCGAGCCATCCGAGGGTTCATCGTTCGGTACCTTCGTCGACGTCGAGCACGTGGTCGGCTATGTCAAGTCGTTCGACGAACACGCCGGTGGTCGCCTGCTACGCGCGCTGCAGTCCGAGATCAACCGTCGGGCGCGAGTGCTGGCCGAGCATCACGCTGTCAGCCTCGCCGATTACCAGCAGTCCGAGCGTCACGTGCAGGAGCGGCATCCTGACGAATCCGTTTCCGACCAGCAGGCCGCAGCCATCGAGGACCGCCTCGACGATCCTCATCCCATTCCACGTCTCGTCATCCTCGTCGACGATGCCGACGCGGTGTTGCTGCGCCACGCGGCGTTCCTACCCCAGTTGATCGAACTCGCCGACCGCTCGCGTCATCTCGGCATTCACCTGATCATCGCTACCAGCCAGATGCCACGGTCCATCGAGCACACCCTCAAGTCGTTCGCCAACATTCGGATAGCTCTGCGGATGAGCGATCCGACCGAGGCGGTCGCGCTGATGGGCAGCCGTGACCCGATCCAGGTCTCGCTGCACACGCCCGGACGCGGCGCCATTCGCCTCGGGGACGGAACACCCGCACCTGTTCAGTTCGCGTCTGCGGTCGCGGCAGCGGGTGACCTGATGGAGATCACACCGTTCATCCTCGCCCGCGATCTCAACGCGGCTGAGCGCAAGGTCACCAACCGCATGCCAGACCCAGCGGCAGAACCGCATCGCAAGGGAGCCCTTCGCCCACTCGTCGAAGCCGTCTCGGAAGCAGCATCGAGGCAACCACGCCACGATCGCCAGCCGATTCTCTGTGCCGATCTGCCCACCGAACTCGCTTACGAGCAGATCTGGTCGCTACGGGCCAGCACGGCAGACGACGACGGCGCGGCGTTCGCATTGAGCGATCTTCCAGACGACCACACCCAGAACGCCCGCCGGTGGAACCCAGTGCATGATGGAAATCTCCTCGTGATCGGCGGCTCGACGACAGAACGCTCGAACGCCTTGGCAACGCTGTTCGTTGCAGCCACCGATCGCATGCCTCCTGATCGGCTTCATGGATATGTGATCGATTGCGCGACGGGTCCGCTGAACCGATTGAAGGCATTGGAAGCACTGCCCGCCTGTGGTGCCGTCGCGTCGAGCGAGGATCCCGACCGGATCTTGCGGGTGCTCGTCCACATTGTCGGCGAACTCGAGCATCGCTCCAGCCGCGATCATTCATCAAATGCGGCTCACATCGTGCTGGTCGTCAACGACATCGGTCCCCTGCTGCGCAGCCTCGAACTCGGCGGCGAGTTCGAGGGGGGTCGCGAGCTGCTGGAGCGGGTCATCAGCAGCGGACCACTGCATGGCATCACGACCTTGATGAGCTCCGCCAGCGAGCACGCCGCGCCGGCGCGGATGCTTGGGCAGTTTCAGCAACGCATCATTCTTCACCTCGACGAGCGCGGTGCGTATCGTGCCTTGGGCATCGAGCCGGGCCGCATCCCCGTACAGGTACCGGGTCGGGCTATCACTCTCCCGGACCTCGTCGAGATCCAGATCGGCAGCATCGGCGACCTCGTCGAAGCCGTGGCTGTACGTGAAGGCCGATTCGATGCGAGCAACGGGCCGACCATCATCCCTCGCACCCCCGATGCGGTGCCCCTCGAAGAGTACGAGCACGTGACCGAGTACTCCGACGACCAGTGGCACATCCCCATCGGACTCGATATACGAACGTTGCAACCGGCGTTGCTGAAGGTCCAGGGACCTGGCGGTTCGCTGATCCTCGGCGATTCGGCCACCGGCAAATCGACGGTGCTCACCAACATCGCCCGCTGCGCGCTCGCTGCCGCAGCCGACGTCGATGTCCACGCCATTGCCTCGACATGGAGCCCATTGCTCTTGTTGCCGCGACTGGCCAGAGCTACCACTCTGTCGGGCATCGACAAGTGGGCAGCGGAGTTCTTCGACAGCACCGACCGACCGCGGCTCGTGCTGATCGACGACGCCGATCGCCTGGACGGCGACGTGTTCGAACGGCTCGCCTCGCTCGGCGATCCTCGCACAGTGCTGGTCGTAGCCGGTCGCACTCGGGACCTCGAGCTGCCGGGGCACTGGACGGCGCCACTTCGCCGCTCGCGCTCTGCCGTCATCGTCCGTCCCCTGGCCGGCGACGGCGCGATGTTCGGGCTGCACCTACGGGTCACGTCGTCTCATCCTGCGATCGGGCGAGGCGTGATGATCGATGACCACAAGGTGATCCCGATCCTGCTCGCCGGTCCTACTGACGACACTCCGATCGGTGGTGATCGACCATGATGCGGCGCGGTGACGGCATCGGCATCGAGGTCCTGCCCGATGCACTGCGTGGCGTCCGGCTGCAACAGGATGCGCCAGGGCGCGTCGCCAAGGTCGCCGGCGTTGCGTGCGACACCAACAACGACCTGTTGCTGCTCGACGGGCTCACCCGCCTGCGCACCCTGCTCGACGAGGCCGGCCAGCCGACCCGGGTGTGCATGTGGTGGCACGACTCGCACATCCAGTCTCTCGACATCACCGGTTGGAGCACGACCGAACTCAACCTGCACCGCTCGAAACTCGTCGACGTGTCGGCCACGATCGAGATGTCGTCGAGCGCGCGCCGATTGCTCGCTCACCTGCAGACCGACATGATCCACCATCGGCGCATCGAGCGATTCGTGCGACAGGCCGGCTTCGATCTCGATTCGATCGAACCGACACCGATCGCGATCGCCAGATTGGTTCCGTCATACACGATGCGACTCATCGGCAGCAGAGGTGACGCGCAACCGTGGATTGCAGTCGTTCACGATCACCTCGTACTCGCGGCAACACCGGTCACGCAGCCGCGCAGCGACACCCACCGCACCGAACTCCTGGCAACGAGTTGGTCGCCGGCGATCGAAGACCTACGCGAGCAACTGCTCGACCCGGCACAACTCGCCGAGACAATCAACCAACCCGCCGGGATCGCCGTGTCGTTGGGTTTGAGTCTTGTCGGCGATGCCTACCCGGAGTTCCCCGACACACACCCAGCGTGGGGTCCACGGTTAGCGGGCGCGCTCGGATCAGCCGTTGCCGCGGCGGGCCTCGGCGGGCGGGTCCACCAGGTGCAGCCTTTGGTGGCACCGCACGCGTTCAGCGACGACGGAGGAGTCTGGGTGATCGAGAAAATTGGTGACGTGGCCGCTGCCCCGCACATGCCCGCGCCACGAAAGCGATGGGGTCGCGCGCCACAGGACTCGTTGACCTGACCGAAGGTGGGTTCAGTTCGACGTGCTGACCGCGCCGGCCACGATCTCGTGGACGAGGTCACCGGTCAGCTCATCGTGCTCGCACAACGCATCGGCAACTGCCAACAACGCGCTGCGGTGCTCGAGCAACATGCACGCCGACTTGTCGGCAGCATGGAAGAGGATCTCGTCGGCCTGCATGCGCGAGCGGTCGTCGGCCAGCACCTTTGCGGCGATGTTGCCTGCCATGTGCATCTCGGCGGCCTCGAGGCTCAGCAGGCTGTCGCCGGCCCCGACCATGCCGATCAGCTGCGAAGCGATGGTGGTGGCCGCCGCCAGATCCGAGGCGATCCCGGTTGAGGCTTCACCGTATTCCTGGATCTCGGCGGCCCGTCCGGCCAGGGCGACGACGATGAGATCGCGTAGCTCGGACGGCGTGTGGAGATGTCGTTCTTCGTTGTCGTCATGAGCCACGAGGCCGAGCGTGCTCGAGCGACGCAGAATCGAGGCGACGCGCACATCGCGGCCGACGAGTACTGCCGTGACGGCGTGGCCGGCCTCGTGGATCGCGATGCGGCGCCGTTCGTCCGGCAGATAGCCGACATCTTGAGCCAGACCGATCTCGGTGATCAGCTGGGCCTCGACGAGATCTTCGATGCCGAGCGCCTTGCGTCCTTCGCGTAGCGCGATGATGAGCGCCTCGTCGAGCAACCGCTCGATTCGCACCGGCGTGTAGCCCGCTGTGCGGTCGGCCACGGCGACGCCGCTGACCTCGGGAAGATGCGACTTGCGCTCGAGGTAGTACGCAGCAATGGCGATGCGATCGGACCGGGGTGGTAGATCGAAATGGACGGTGCGGTCAAAGCGACCCGGCCGCAGCAATGCCGGATCGAGACCTTCGGCACGGTTGGTTGCCGCGAAGAGCAGCACGTTGGCGGTCTTCAACTTCGGTCGTGGGAGCGCCCTTTCGGGAGGAAGAAGAAGGTTGAGCCGATCGACCATCTTGGCCTTGAACTTGCCCCATCCCGTCGGCAGATCGAAGCTCTGCATCTGCACGAGGAGTTCGTTGACGATGCCTGCAGCACCCTCGCGCATCCCGCCCGAGCCCATGCCGGAGCGTGACATTCCGATGGCATCGAACTCCTCGATGAACCCGATGGCACCGCCTTCGGCCCGTGCTGCCTTGCGCAGCGCTTTGAAGAACTGGCGGATCTTGCGGTTGGTCATGCCATAGAAGTGACTCTGAAACTCGCTGGCCGACACGAAGAGGAAGGGCACGTCTGCCTCAGCGGCGATCGCCTTGGCCAGATACGTCTTGCCAGTGCCTGGGGCTCCCTCGAACAACACACCGCGACGCGGCGACCCGCCCATTTCGTCAGCAAAGGTCTCGTGGTTGAGGAAAAGGTTCAGGGTGTCGATTGCTTCGCGGCGGGTGGCCTCGGCACCGACGACATCGGCGAGACGAATGGTCGAGTCGGAGGGTCGCAACGTCGTGTGCGGTGATCGACCCGAAGACAGCAGAGGGATCATCATCATCGCCGTGATCGCCAGCAGCATGAAGCAGAGGATCGCCAGCTCCGGGCTGTCTCTGATGATGGCCGGAACGCCGGGGCGAAGGGCGTTGCCCGTGAATTCCCGGTACCAGAAGAACACCAGCGGGACACCCAGCACGACGACGAGTCGGAAGAGTCGTTGCTGGCGCTTGCGCTCGCGATTTGCGCTGGCATTGACTTGGTGGCCGCGGAGGATCGCTCCGTGCTGCATCTGTGTGATATCCATCAGATCTCGACTCCATGTCATAGCTCGGCGGCAATGCGGTCACAGTACAGATTCAACGCAGAGTGTGCAACACACTCACTGTCCGTGGTGCTGCGGTGGACCCGGTGCAGGACAGGTTGACGAGTTCTTGAGGTTGGGAGCGGACAGAAAAGCTAGCTGACCAGCATCTTCTCGGCTCGCCTACTCGTCAGGTGACGGCCGCTTCCTGGTCTGCTTGCGCTCGGCGATGCGCCGCTTCGACGTCAGCCGCTTGCGGACCGCGGAGGCCGACGGTCGTGTCGCCCGGCGGGCGGGTGGTGGAGGCTTGGCGGCCTGGTCGAGCCGCTCCAACGCGGCCGCCCAAGCCGCCGCCCGGTTGCGGAATTGGGACCGCGACGCGGCCGACGACGCCGAGACCGTCGGCCCAATCGCGGCCAGCACGCGGTCGCGCACCACGGGCGGCAAGCCGGCGCGCTCCACGTCGATCGTGATGGTGACGGCTGTGTCGGACGTGTTCGCGTGCTGCCCGCCCGGACCACCCGAGCGTGTGGCGATCCATGACACCGCATCGACGGAGATCCGGTGCCCACGCGGGGTTCGGTGCACACCATCGACCGGTTCCATCACCCCATTGTGACGCCTGTGGCGGTCATCGCCGTGCGGCATTAGCGTGGCGACGGTGAACCCCTGGGAACAACTGCTCGAGGGAATCGAACTTCCCTTCCATCTCGACCTTGCCGTACCCACTCTCACCGAGGTCACGTTGTCCATTCCCGCGCCCGAACCCGTCGAGGATGTCGAGGGTGAGGCTCATCGACAGGTCGTCGAGCGGTTGGCAGGATCCGTGACGCCGGGCATGACCGTCGCCGTCGGCGCGGGCAGCCGGGGTCTCGTCGAGCGGGTCAGCTTGCTGCGCGGCGCGATCAGCGGACTGCGAGACATCGGCGCAGAGCCCTTCGTGGTGCCGGCGATGGGCAGCCACGGCGGCGCGACGGCCGAGGGTCAACGTTCGATGCTGGAAACCCTCGGCATGACGGAGGAAGCCATCGGCTGCGAGATCAGAGCGACGATGGAAACGGTCGAGGTTGCTCGAACGTCCGACGGCATGCCGCTGTATCTCGATCGAAACGCCGCAGGCGCCGATCGCATCATGCCGGTCAATCGGATCAAGCCGCACACCTGCTTCAAGGGACCGATCGAGAGCGGGTTGACGAAGATGGCGGTGGTCGGGTTCGGCAAGCAACCCGGCGCGGCGCAGATCCACGCGTGCGGGCCTCAGGAGATGCGCAATCGTCTGCTCAACGGCATCGTTGCGTTGAAAGGCACGGGGCGACTGCTCGGTGGTGTGGCTTCGTTGGAATCGGCCGACGGTCACGTCGTGAATGTGCGTGCCTTGACCGGCGACGAGGTCGGCGGCGACGCTGAGGTCTCACTCACCGACGATGCGCGCGGCCTGGTGCCGCCACTGCCGTTCCCCGCGATCGACGTCCTCATCATCGAGCAGGGCGGCAAGGACATCAGCGGCACGACGCTCGACCCCAACGTCACCGGTCGATTCTGGGTGCAAGGGCTCGACGACCCCGAGTCGCCGCGGGTCAGCACCATCGTGCTGCTCGGCATCACCGAGGCATCGGGAGGCAACGTGCTGGGAATCGGTTTCGCCGACTTCATCCCGGCGTCGCTCGCCGCTGGCATCAATTGGCAAAAGACATACGTCAACTGCTTCACCGCTGGTATCGCTGGTGTTCGGCGCAGCCGCATGCCCATGGTGCTGCCGAGCGAGAGCGACTGCATCAAGGCTGCGCTCAGCATGTGCGGCAGAGCCGTCGACGAGCCCAAGCGAGTCGTGCGCATCCGCAGCACACTGCACCTCACCAGGTGTTGGGTCAGCGACGCCCTGCTGGATCAACTCCCAGCCGGCGCGCAAGTCGTCGCCGTGCGATGAGCGATGAGCCGCCGGAGCCCGCAGATCTCTCATCGCGTTCGAGGCGATCAGCCACGGGATGAGAGATGTGCGGTGCCGACCGGCTCATCGCTCATCGCACTTCCTTTCGGTTAGGGGCGGGTGGTCTCGGCTTGGTCGAGTTCTGCACGGGTCAGCAGTGCGGACATCGTGAGGCCTTCGGCTTCGAGCGCGGCACCGTGATCGGGACTGCGGTCGATCACGCAGACCACGTGGCCGACGATGGCGCCGAGCGCTCGCAGCTGCGAGGTCGAGATCACCACCTGTCCACCGGTGGTGATGACATCTTCGATCACCGTGACACGCTTGCCGGTGATGTCGGCACCCTCGGCGAGTTGTGCGGTTCCGTAGGTCTTCGCTTCTTTCCGCACGAACGCCGCCGGGAGTCCGGTCTGCAATGACAGCGCGGTGGCGATCGGCACGCCGCCCAGTTCGAGACCGGCCAGGACCTCGGTGTCGGGTGGCAACAGCGGCGCCATGGCGGAGGCAATGTCGGCGAGCAGCACGGGGTCTGCCTCGAAGCGGTACTTGTCGAAGTACTCACTCGCGATCTGTCCGGAGCGAAGCGTGAACGTGCCCGTGAGTCGGGCGATCGCGTTGACCCGTTGGGCGAGTGAATCAGTCGGCATGGGCGTCAGTCTGTGCGTCGCGGTGACCTCGCATCAAGACCTCCTGAGCAACCGTCGCGACGTGCACGCCATCCGGCGCGAAAACATGACCAATTGCAAGGCCGCGGCCTCCAACGTAGGAATGGCAGCTGAAATCGTGAAGATGCCAGTGGTCGGCACGGACCGGGCGATGGAACCAGATGGTGTGATCCAGGCTGGCCGTGAACCGGCCCTCGTTCCCAAACTCGTTGGCCGCTTGTACCGCGTCGGTGGGGAAATCGTCACTGAGGTATGCCAGCCAGCAACTGTGCAGCAGCTGGTGGTCATCGAGGGCTGCATTGACCTTCACCCACGCCAGGGTGCGCCCGGCGCCGGTCCCCAAATTCGACGATGTCGACGACTGCGGCACGAAGCGCCTGTCCGCAGCAGGCGACCATGGGTCGGACTGCAGCGAATCCGGTGTCGGCACATCGGCTGGCATCGCAATGGTCTGCAAGTCGATTGACGGCTCGGGGCGTTGGAAAGACGCCTCGAGGTTGAGGATCGCACCGACCGCCTGCCGAGCGACTACTCGGCGCGTCGAGAAGCTGCGGCCGTTGCGAATACGGTCGACCTCGTAGCGAACGGGTTCGGCATGATCCCCCTTTCGGATGAAATATGACCGTAAGGAATGAACCTGAAGATCGTTTTCAACGGTTGCTGCAGCAGCCCGTAAGGCTTGCGCGACGATCTGGCCACCGTACAAACCTCCCCACGGATACCGCGGCCCAATTCCGACGAAGGTGTCGGCCCCGTGCGGTTCGAGATCGAACAGTCGGCTGAGATCCATCGACCTGAGCGTAACTATTGAATCTCATGATTATGAAACTATGATATCGACCATGGCAAAACGAGGGCCCAAAGGGCCGATGACGGATGAACACAAAGCGGCGCTTGCAATGGGTCGTAACGAGGGGAACGCGGTGCGCAACTATCTCGAGGCGCTGCGCAGCAACAAGCCCAAGCGCGGCCGCCGCCGTACCCGTGAATCGATTGCCGCCAGGTTGAACGCCATAGATGCCGAATTGGGCGCTGCGGATCCGATGAACGAGCTGAGGCTCCGTCAGGAGCGTCGAGATCTCCAGTCCGAACTGGCCTCGCTCGGCGCCAAGGTCGACGTCAGTGCGCTGGAGGATACGTTCGTCTCGGTGGGCAAGTCGTACAGCACCCGCCAGGGCATTTCTTACGCAACCTGGCGTGAGATCGGCGTCGACGCGGCCGTGCTGAAGCGTGCCGGCATCTCGCGCTCCGAATGAGCACCGCCGGCCACTGACACGGTCATTGAGCCGGTCGACGACCGGCCGGCGTCAGAGTTGATCGAGCGAATCGAACACTGCATCGCTGTGCTGCAACGACCGTTGCAGATCGAACGCTTCATCCAAAAGCTTCGGCTCGACATCGACCCGCTCATCGGCATCCAACATCTCACGAAATGAGCGCTTTTCGTGCCACGCCCTGGCCGCATTGTCTTGCACGATGCCATAGGCGGTATCGCGTGTGAGGCCACCCTGCACCAAGGCCAGCAGCACAGGCTGGCTGAAGACCAACCCAAAACTGGCATCGATGTTCCTCCGCATCCGATCTGGGAACACCTCGAGCCCAGCGAGCAATCTCTGCATTCGACGCATCACGTACAAGGCCATCAGCGAACTGTCGGGAAGGACGATTCGCTCGACAGAACTGTGCGAGATATCGCGTTCGTGCCACAGCGCGACATCCTGCATTCCGGCCTGGAGATTTCCCCGCAGCACGCGCGACAAGCCGCTGATCGTCTCGGCGCTGATCGGGTTGCGCTTGTGGGGCATCGCGCTGGAACCCTTTTGGCCCGGCTTGAAGCCCTCCTGCACCTCGCCGACCTCGGTTCGTTGCAGGTGGCGCAGCTCGACCGCGATCATCTCCATCGTCGACCCGATCGACGCGCAGACCCAGAGGTACTCCGCGTGCCGGTCGCGGGCGATCACCTGCGTCGCTGGAACCGGTGTGAGGCCGAGACGCTCGCCGACGTAGGACTCGACGAATGGGTCGATGTTGGAGTACGTGCCGACGGCCCCGCTGAGCTTGCAGACTGCGATCGTCTGGCGAGCAGCGCGCAGACGTTCGCGATCGCGAGCAATCTGCAACGCCCACAGCGCAACCTTGGCGCCGAACGTCGTCGGCTCGGCATGAACGCCGTGGGTACGTCCGATCATCACGGTGTCGCAATGGGACCGAGCCAGGTCGACCACCGTCGTCAACAGCGACGACGATGCCTCGAGCAGGAGGTCGGCGGCATCGCGCAGTGCCCAGCACCAGGCTGTGTCGACGACATCGCTGGAGGTCAGCCCATAGTGGATCCACGCGCCAGCCGGCTCGCCGATGGCTGCCTGCAACACGTCGACGAAGGCGGCGACGTCGTGATCGGTGACAGCTTCGCGATCGCTGATCGCCTGCACGAATGCGACATCGACGACCGGAGCGTTGGTGCGACAGGTTGCCGCGTCGTCCGGCGGGACGACGCCCAGCTTCGACTGCGCCTCGGTGGCCAGCAGCTCGATCTCGAGGTATCGACCGAAGCGAGTGGTGTCGGAGAACACCGCCGCCATCTCGGGCGGCGAGTATCGATCGATCACTGCCACTCCAGCACGGCATCGCGCCCCGGGCCGGTGCCGACGATGCGCACCGGCACACCGACCTCGGCTTCGACCAACGCGACGAACTCAGCCGCCCTTGCGGGAAGATCGCTGCGGCTGCGGACCGCCGAGATGTCGCACAGCCAGCCTTCCAACACCGCGTACACGGGCCGACCGTCGGCGTCATACTCGGTGCACACCTTGATCTCGGGGAACGTATCGAGCACATCCAGCTTGGTCAGGGCGATGTCGGTCAGGGAGTTGATGCGCACCGCCTTGCGCAACATCACGCAGTCGAGCCAGCCGGTGCGCCGGCGACGTCCCGTCACGGTGCCGAACTCGCGACCGATATCGACGAGCTTGTCGCCGGTCGCGTCGAGCAGCTCCGTGGGGAACGGACCGCTGCCGACCCGGGTCGTGTACGCCTTGGTGATACCGACGATGCGCGTGAGAAACAGCGGGCCGATACCGCTGCCGACACAAGCGCCTCCGGCGGTGGGGTTCGACGACGTGACATACGGATACGTGCCGTGATCGAGATCGAGGAAGGTGGCCTGCGCCCCTTCTAGGAGCAGATGATCACCCGCATCCAGCGCGTCGTGCAGCAACTGCACGCTGTCGATGACGTAGGGGGCGAGCCGACGACCAAATGTCGCGAAGCGCTCCACGAGTTCATCGACGTCGAGTTGCTCGCCGCCGAGCGCGACGATCTCGGCATTGTGGCTGACGGCGCGCTCCTTGACCGCTGTTGCGAAGCCGGAGGGGTCGAGCACCTCACCGGCACGAACACCCTCGCGGCGAGCCTTGTCGGCATACGCCGGACCGATCCCCTTCAGTGTGGTGCCGATGCGGGCGTCGCCGCGGCCCGCCTCGTACAGCGCGTCGAGCGCCTGATGCCACGGAAAGATCAGATGAGCTTGACTGCTGACCTTCAGCTTGGCGCAGCTGACACCGCGGGCCTCCAGAGTGTCGATCTCGTTGAACAGCGTCGGCATGTCGACGACGACGCCGTTGCCGATCACGGGGATCACATGCGGGTACAGCACGCCCGACGGAACCAGTTGCAGCGCGTACCGCTCGGTGCCGACGACGACGGTGTGGCCGGCGTTGTGGCCACCCTGGTAGCGCACCACGTGGGTGTGTTCGCCGGCGAGCAAGTCGATGACTTTGGCTTTGCCCTCATCACCCCACTGGGCTCCAACGACGACGGTGACGGGCATGGCGAGACGCTCCTGGCAGGTTCTAGCGGAACGTGTGTGAACCCTACCCGATACCCTCGTCGCTCATGTCGGTGCTTCGCTCGATGACCTGGTCGACGATGGATGAGGATGCACGTCAGGCCTTCTGCGCCCGCGGTCTCGAGGCGATCTTCGACGCCGAGCTCAAAGCCGCAATCGGTCGGATCATCGACGACGTGCGCATCAACGGCGACGAAGCCGTGTGCCGTGCACTGCGCGAGTTCGATCACGTCTCGCTGGAGCCGGAGCAACTTCGCGCGACGCCGGAGGAGATCGTCGATGCAGAGGTATCTGACGACGTCGACCGGGCCATCGACGATGCCATCACACATCTGCGCGCCTTCAACATCGAGGTGATGAAGCGAGCGGCCAATTGGAGCTTCGAGAGTGAGCCAGGCCTCACGGTCGGCGAAAAGATCACGCCAATCAGTTCTGCCGGGCTCTTCGTGCCGAGCGGCAAGGCCAGCTATCCCAGCGTCGCCTATCAGTTGGCGGTACCAGCCATTGTTGCGCGCGTTCCGGAACTGGCCATGGTCGTACCGCCGGTTCCGGGCGGCGGTGCGCGGATTGACCCTGCCGTGCTGGTCGTCTGCCGCAAGCTGGGGATCGACAAGGTGTTCCGTGTCAACGGTCCCGCCGGAGTTGCCGCACTTGGCTTCGGAACGGAATCAATCCCTCGCGTGCGCAAGATCGTAGGGCCGGGAAGCCCACCTGTCGCGTGTGCGCAGGTCGAGATGCAGCGCTACGGCGTTGCCACGATGATGATCTTGGGCCCGACCGAGAGTATGGTGATCGCCGACGACTCCGCTGATTCGCGTTATCTGGCGGCTGATCTGTTGAACGAGGCGGAGCACGGCACCGACTCCTCGGTCGTGCTCGTCACGACATCCGACAAGCTGCGCGACGAGGTCGAGCGCGACCTGCTGCTGCAGATGTCCGGCCTCCCGGCGGCGCGGTCCGAGGCGGCGCGCGCTGCGCTCGGAATCAATGGCGGATGCGTGGTCGTCGGCGGTCTCGCCGAAGCCGCCGACGTCGCCAACCGCTGGGCGCCCGAACATCTCCAAGTGTGCGTTGATGCCGCGGTCGAAGGCGAGTTGCTGGAGCGGCTGGTGAATGCGGGCGAGATCCTCGTCGGCCAACACACGTTGTTCGCAGCCGGCAACTATGTCATCGGCTGCCCGGCCAGCCTGCCGACCGGAGGGTTCGCCCACGTGTCGAGCGGCATCACCACTGACGCCTTCCTCAAGCGAACCGCGGTGGCACGTGCTGATGCAACGGCGAGACGACGGATGACACCGACGATCCTCGCGATGGCCCAACACGAAGGCTTCGCGGCCCACGCGAACGCCGCGTCGATCCGCCGCGACTGAGCTAGCGATTTATCGAGCGGCGTCGCCGACGGCCGAGGGTCAGCAGCAGACCGCCGGCACCGAGCAGGCTGAGGCCGGTCCCCAGCTTCGACAGCACGGATGACCCAGCTCTCGGCAACATAGCGTTGCGGCTCAGCGTCACGATGTTCGACTCTGCCGACACGGCTTGCGGGCCTGGGCACGCACTCGCGGTCAGCAGTGGGCAGACCAACTCCAACGAGACCATGGGAAGCGCTGTCGCGTGAGCCTGGTTGAAAATGACGTTGGCCGCGATGTCGGCAGCCGTGACGACATGGATGGCGGTGCACGTCACCGTCTGTCCAGGTGCCAGATCTCGCGGCGGGCAGGCAGAGAGAACGGCATTGGGGTCGGAGATGGCGACGTTCATGAGCGTGACGTTGCCGGTGTTCGTCGCCGAGATGGTGTACGTGATCGAGTCGCCGACCCGCGCGAACCCAGTGGCCGCCGACGACTTCGCCAGCACGAGGTTGGTGATTCGCGTTGCCGGCGTCAGCACGGTTGCACTCGTTGCGTTGACGACAGTCCCGGTTGCTGGGGTGCCGGACGCTGACGCGGTGTTGCTCACAGCGCCCTGATCGAGATCGGTCTGGGTCACGACATGTCGCGCCGAGCAGATCAATGACTCGCCCGGAGCAAGGACCACCGGTCCACATCCGCTCACCAATGCGTTGGAATCGGAGATGATCACGTTGGTCAGGACCGCATTGCCCGTGTTGGTGGCGACCAGGCTGTATGACAACGTGGTACCGACGGTCGAGTAGGCGGTCGCGGATGTCTTCTTCGTGAGCGTCAGTGCCGGCGAGGTGGCGACGACGGGGTTCACCGCGATGTTCGCCGATGCCTGTGCAACCGTCTGCTGGCTCGCCGACGAGGCGGTCGCTGTAGCGACGTTGACGATGCTGCCAGCGGCCTCGGGCGCGACCCGCACATTGAAGATGATCGTGACCGAGGCGCCGAGCGGCAGGTCGGCATCGAGCAGCGGGGAGCCAGTTCCCGATGTCGCTTGGCAGACCCCACCGGCCACGGCGAAACATGTCCACGACAGGGCAGTGAGACCGGTGGGGACCGGATCGGAGATCGCCACGCCGTCGAGTCGTGCCGGACCGGCGTTGCTGACCACGATGCTGTAGAAGAACGAGTCACCGGGTTGTGCGCTGTTGACGCTGGCCGTCTTCTGAATCGTGAGCAAGGCCGTGAAGTCGATGGTGACACCGGCGCTCGCGGTGTTGTTCGTCGGATCCGGGTCAACGGTTCCTGGCCCAACCGCAACCGTGGCGGTGTTGACGACGGTTGTCGGTGCGGAGGTGGTCACGGTCGAGGTCACGGTGAAGGTTGCGCTTCCACCCGCCGCGAGATCAACGGAGACGGAGATGTCGCCCGTGCCAGATGCGGGGCACGACGACCCGGCGCTGGCCGTGCACACCCATGAGCTGCCGGCAAGACCGGCCGGCACCGAGTCGAGTACGGTCACATTGCTGGCGGGGTCGGGTCCGTTGTTGGAGACAACGACCGTGTAGGTGAGTGCTCGACCAGCCGCGACTGTCGGTGCCGACGCAACCTTTGTCACGCTGACATCAGCGGTGAACACCAGTGTGTCGGTGTCGCTGGCCACGTTGTTGGATGGATCTGGTTCGGTAATGCCTGGCGGCACGGTCGCCGTCACGGTGTTGGTCAGCGTGCCGGCCGACATGGCGGCTTGCATGGCGACGGTGAAGGTGACGGTCCCCGCCGCGGCGAGATCGACGGTCGTGTTGATCGCGCCGACACCCGTCGCCGCCGAACACGACGACCCAGCCGCAGCCGAACATGTCCACGATGCGGAGGTCGCACCGGCGGGCAACGGGTCGTTGATCGACACTCCAGGAGCAGCAGACGGTCCCGCGTTGGCGACGGTGATGGTGTACGACGAGGTGGCGCCGGGTGACTGTGATGTGACCCCATTCGTCTTTGCGACCGAGACGTCGGCGACGGGATCGAGCGTGTCGGTGTCGGTGGCGACGTTGTTGATGCCGTCGGGATCACTGGCTCCGACCGGCGGCGCGGCAACGGCCGTGTTGGTCAACGTCCCCATAGCACTCGGTGACACGGTGCCAACGATGTTCACCACGACGCTTGCGCCCACGTCGAGATCGGCGAGCAGCGAGACGTCGCCGGTGTTGCCTGACGTGCCGCACACCGCGCCCGCAGACGGCGTGCATGTCCAACTTGCCCCGGTGATGGTCGCCGGGAGGTTGTCGGTGACGGCGGCGTCGGTGACGGCCGACGGCCCGTTGTTGACGACGACAACGTCGTAGCTGACCGAGTTGCCCGGGATCAGCGACAACACGTTGTCGGTCTTCGTCACGGCGAGGTCAGCAATGACATCGATCGTCGTCGTGTCCGTGGCATCGTTGTTGGTGAGATCCGAGTCGACGACACCGCTGGGCAAGCTGACAGCCGCGGCGTTCGTCAGCGTCCCCTGCGCACCGGCGGCGACATCGGCGTTGACGACGTACGACACCGTGCTCGCTGCCGGCATGTCGACCATCTGGTTCATGGATCCCGATCCGGATGCCGATCCACAGGTCGCACCGCCCGTCGAGGTACAGGTCCATACGGCATTGAGCAGTACCGGTGGAAGGGGATCGACAACTTGGATGCCGTCGATCCGCGATGGTCCGCTGTTGCTGACGACGATCGCGTAGGTCGTCGACGTGCCGGCGACGACTGTTGCCACCCCGTCGGTCTTCGTGATCGCCACGTCGCCGAGGCCGTTGACGACCGTGGAATCGGTGGCGGCGTTGTTGGAGCCGTCGGGATCACTGATCCCTGGCGGCGCGTCGACGGTGGCGGTGTTGGTCACCGCACCCAGTTGGTTCAGGTCGATTGTCGCATCGATGGTGAACAGCGCCGACGCACCGGGAGCCATGTCGACGGCAGCAGAGATGTCGCCGGTACCGCTCGGCGTTGCGCATCCAGATCCTGCACCAGGGACGCACGTCCATGTCACGCCCGTCAGGCCGGCAGGCATCGTGTCGGTCACGACAGCGCCCGACACCCAGGACGGACCGTTGTTGGTGGCGACGACGGTGTATGTGACCATGTCGCCTGGCAGAGCGGTCGCGAGTCCGTCGGTTTTGGAGATCGAGAGGTCGGCGATCGGCGTCAGCGTGTCGCTGTCGGTTGCCACATTGTCGGACGGATCGGTGTCGATGACGCCTGCGGGTTCGGTCACCACCGCTGAGTTGACGAGAAAGCCGGTTGCTGCGGGATTGATGCTCGCAATGAGGCTGACGGTCACCGAGCCACCGACGGGCAGCCTGGCCAGCATGGAAACATCTCCCGAGCCGGTTGGTGTGTCGCAACTTGCGCCGCCGGTTGCCGCGCACGTCCATGTGGCGCCCGTGATCTCAGTCGTCAGCACGTCGGTGATCTGTGCATCGACAGCCGTCGACGGGCCGCTGTTGGCGACGTTGATCGTGTACGTCGTCGCTGTGCCCGGCACCGCCGATGTCACATTGTCGGTCTTGGTGATGGACAGGTCGACCGATGGCGTCAGGCTGTCGATGTCAGTGGATACGTTGTCGGAGTTGTCCGGATCGGCGACACCAACCGGGACGGCGACGGTCGCGGTGTTGGCCACGGTGCCCGACGCTGCCGCGTCGATTGTGGCGGTCAGGGTGTAGGTGACGCTGCCGCCCGAAGCGAGGTCGGCGGTCGTGGCAATCGAGCCGCTGCCCGACGCCGTGCCGCACACGCCGCCAGCGTTCGCGGTGCAGGTCCATGTCGCGTTGGTGATCGCCGCCGGCAGGCCATCGATGACCGACGCGCCCGAGACAGCCGACGGGCCCGCATTGGCGACGAAGATGGAGTACGTGATTGTCGTACCCGGTACCACGGAGGCGGCTCCATCGGTCTTGACGATGCTGAGGTTGGCTCGTGGCGTCAGGGTGTCGATGTCGTTGGACGAGTTGTTGCCGAGGTTGCTGTCGGTCGTTCCGGCTGGGGGTGTGACGCTGACGGTGTTGACCAGCATTCCGACGGCCGACGGCGACACGTTGGCCGACACGATGTACGTGAGGTTGCCGCCGACACCGACGGTGACGATCTCATCGATCGAACCGCTGCCGGATGCCGCTCCACACGCCGAACCAGGAGACGCCGCGCAGCCCCACGTGGCACCTGTGATCGTCGCAGGAAGGTTGTCGACGATCCGTGAGCCGACCGATACCGACGGGCCGGAGTTGGTGACAACGATCGAGTAGGTGATCGGTGTTCCGGGAACAGCGTTCAGCTGACCGTCGGTCTTCGCCACCGCAAGGTCGACGGTCGGCTCGAGATCGGTGACATCGGTCGCCGAATTATTGGCCGAGTTGGTGTCGATGAAACCGGCCGGAGGAGTCAGCGTCGCGGTGTTGGCCAGCACACCAGTTTCGCCGGCACCGATGGTCGCGTCCACGGCGAACGAGATGGAGCCGCCGCCGCCGATGGTCACGAGTTCGGAGATGTTGCCACTGCCCACCGCGTTGCCACATGATGATCCGGGTGATGCTGCGCATGACCACGAGATGCCCGACAGCGTCGAAGGCAGGGTGTCGGTCACCGCAACGCCGAGGGCTGCGGACGGACCGCCATTGGTCACCACGATCGTGTATGAGGTGGGTGCACCGGGCACCGCTGATGTCAGGCCGTCGGTCTTCGTGATCGACAGGTCGCCAACCGGGTCGACCTGTGTCGAATCGGTCGCCACGTTGTCGGTCGTGTTCGGATCAGTGGCTCCAGCAGGGGCGTCGACCTGGGCGGTGTTGGTGATCGTGCCAGCAGTTGCCGTGACCGTTGCGTTGACGGTGAACGTCACCGAAGCGCCGACGTCCAGATCCACGAGCTCGTTGAGATTGCCGGTCCCTGATGCTGCGCACCCGGCGCCGACGCTTGGTGTGCAGGTCCAGCTGACTCCCGCCAGTCCCGCCGGCATCGTGTCGGTGACGACAGCACCCGTGACCGCCGACGGGCCGTTGTCGGTGACGACGATCTGATAGTTGATGGGATCGCCGGGACGGGTGTTGCTGTCGTTGTCGGTCTTGGTGATCGCAAGGTCGGTGACCGCGTTCAGTGTGTCGGTGTCGGCAGCCGAGTTGTTCGACGGATCTGGATCGACAGTAGCCGAAGGCGGAGTGATCGTTACAGTGTTGGTGATCGAGCCGGTCGCCGTGCTCGAGACAGTTCCGGTCACCGTGAACGTCGCCGTGCCACCCACAGCGAGGTCGACCGACGTGTTGATGCTGCCGAATCCCGAGCCCTGGCAGGTTCCGTTGACGGCAACACAGTTCCACGAGGCGCCGAGCAGCGAGGATGGGAAGGCATCGTTGACACCGGCCCCGACGACGTCCGAGGGACCCGCATTGCTGACCACGATCGTGTACGACACCGAAGTACCGGGAACCTCCG
>JBDTWJ010000058.1:0-20670 GCA_040006755.1 Ilumatobacteraceae bacterium
GGTCGATGAGACCGAGCGGCGCCCAGATCCCGCAGACAGGCGACGGACGACGGACGACGACCAAACCGATCTGGGCGCCACACTCGAGCAAGTCCCGGGTCGATGAGACCGAGCGGCGCCCAGATCCCGCAGACAGGCGACGGACGACGGACGACGACCAAACCGATCTGGGCGCCACACTCGAGCAACCGCCAGGGGCGATGAGACCGAGTGGCGCCCAGATCGGCGTGGCGCAAGGGCGAGTTTCGTCACGGACGATTCGCGAGGGGGCGGCGGGGCGGGGCGGCGGCCAGTCGGGCGTCAGACGAATGGAGTTCCAGTCCGCAGTCAGGCTCCGAGGCGGCGGGTGATCTCACCGGCGGCGGCGGTGAGCCGGTCGGCGACCTCGGTCTTGTTGACCGGATTTCCCGCCAGCCAGAGAACGGCGACGGCGCCCTGATCCGAGATGGGCACTGCGATGGAGGCCATCCCGGCGATGACCTCGGCTTCGCTCTGTGCCCATCCGATCTCGCGAGCAAGACGGATCTCGGGCCGTTCACCCGACACGGGCGGGCGACCTGCGAGCAACGCAAGCCCTGGCGCTCCGCGATCGATGGGGTGCCGGGTTCCAGGACGGTACGCGACGTGGGCGCTCAGTGACGTCGGCTCGACACTGTCGACCGTCACAGCCTCGTCGCCATCAGCCACCACCAGGAAGGCGGTCATTTGCAGTTCCTCCGCAAGGTTGGCCAACACCGGCGCCGTCGCAGCGCGGAGCGAGCGACGCACCGAGCGGCTGAGCACGGCGAGGTATGGGCCGGCGACGTAGTCGCCGTCGGCGTCGCGCTCGATCAGGCGCCGTAGCTCGAGCGTTCGCAGCAACCGGTAGACGATTGAGCGGTGCAATCCCAGCGCCTCGCCAACAGCGTCGACGGAGACCGCCTGGTCGGATGCCGCCACGAGGTCGAGGCATGCCAGACCGCGATCGAGAGTCTGCGACGGTGCTATTGTGCCGTTCGGCATACGAATCATTATTTCGATTATAGATCACATTGTCGCAAGCGTCAGGTAGGGAGTCGGTCATGGGAGCACGCACCGGGCAGCAGGTACTCGATCGACTGCGGTCGCAACCGCCGGCAATGTGGGTGGAGGGCGAGCTCGTCGACGATCCGACGAATCACCCGCGCACAGCCAATGCCGCGCACTCACTCGCCGCGTTGTACGAACTGCAGCACCGACCCGACCTCGTCGACACCATGACGTTCCCGTCGCCGACGACGGGCGATCGAGTTGGCATGAGCTTCATCGTGCCGCGCAGTCGCGAAGACTTGGAACGTCGCTCGGCCATGCACAAGGTCTGGGCCGACGCGTGCCTCGGCTTCATGGGTCGCATGCCCGACTACCTCAACGTCAACTTGATGGGTGCCGGAACCGCCGCCGAATACTTCGGCCAGTGCCGGCCGGAGTTTGCCGACAACGCCCGCAACTACTTCGAGTATGTCCGCGAAAACGACTTGGCCCTCACGCACGCGCTGACCAACCCGCAGGTCGACAAGCGCAAACAGGCTTATGAGCTGAACGACCCGTTCATCGCCCTCGGTGTCGTTCGCGAGACCTCCGACGGCATCATCGTTCGCGGAGCGCGAATGCTGGCGACGCTTCCGATCAGCGACGAGATCCTCATCTTTCCGTCCACCGTGGTGAAAGGTGGCGACGAGATGAAGCCCTATGCGCTGGCGTTCGGCATTCCCAACAACACGCCGGGCCTGTCGTTCCAATGCCGCGAGCCACTCGATCAGGGGCGCAGCCACCGCGACCATCCGCTGGGATCACGCTTCGACGAGATGGACGCGATGGTGTACTTCGACGACGTGCTGGTGCCGTGGGAGCGCGTGCTGTTGATGAACGACGTCGACCTGGCCAATCGGGCGTACGCCGAGACGGGTGCGGTGCTCCACATGGCCCACCAGGTGGTCAACCTGAAGATCGCGAAAACCGAAGCGTTTCTCGGCGTTCTGCAGGCCGCCATCGACATGGTCGGCTCCGGCGACGCGCCGCACGTTCAACACATGGTCGCCGAGGTCATCATAATCCTGGAGATCATGAAGGGTCTGAAGATCGCCAGCGAGGCGGGCGCAACGTTGAACAAGTACGGCGTCATGACACCCGCTCGCCCACCGCTCGACGCCGCCCGCAACTGGTACCCCGGCGTGTACAAACGACTCGTCGAGATCATGCAACTGGTCACGACCAGCGGGCTGATCACCATCCCCACCGAGGCCGACTTCGACGGGCCCCGCGGCGACGACATCTCCAAGTACCTGCAGGGCGCAGCCAGCTCGGCCGAAGAGCGCGTCGCCCTCTTCCGCTTGGCTTGGGACATGACGATCAGTTCCTTCGGGGGACGTCAGTCGCACTACGAGTTGTTCTTCTTCGGAGATCCGCCGCGCATGAAGCAGGCGCTCTACGGCATGTACGACCGCAGCGAATGCGTCGAGCGGGTCAACGCATTCGTCGCCGACACCGGTTGGCCGGAGACTGCTATCGGCTGACCGGCTGCTGCTGACGAGCGATGGCCAGCGCATCGCGGTAACGCTCGACGTTGGCCATCTTGACACCCTCGTAGCCGCGGACCTGGTCGATGAGCCCGATCAGCTCCAACGACTTCTGCGGATCGGTGGCCAACATCGCCGACGCCTCGTCGACCACTGCGATGTACTCCTTGACGAGCGCGCGCTCGGTGCGCCGAATCTTGGCGTGGCCGAACGGATCGAGCGCTGTGCCACGTAGACCCTTCAAGCGTCGCAGTGCCGCGAGCACGGGTACGGACCACGAACCGAAGCGCAGCTTTCGCCCGAGGCCCATCGAACGCAACATCGGCGGGTACAAATTCCATGTCATCTTGGCGTCGTCGCCGAACTGCGCGGCAACCTTCGCTCTGCCGCCGAGCAACAGGCGCGCCACCTCGTACTCGTCCTTGTACGCCATGACGTGGTGCAGCTGGCGAGCGACCGTCGTAGCGAACGAACCGTCTCCGCCGGCCTGCTGTTCGGCCCGATGGGCCTTCACGACAACATCGGCGTAGCGGGCCGCGTACCGTTGGTTCTGATACGCAACGAGGTCCCCTGCGCGGCGCTCGACGAATTCGCGCAGCACGGCATCGTCGATGCCCTCGACCGCGTACGGCTGGATGTCGTAGGCCGAACTCGCGCCGGCCGCCTTCTCGACCTGACCAGGATCAACGGTCCATCGACGACCCCACCGGAAGGCACTGACGTTGAGGTCGACGGCTGTTCCGTTGAGCTCGATCGCCCGCTCGATCGCTTCAGCGGGCAGCGGGATGAAGCCTGCCTGATAGGCGACGCCGACCATGAAGACGTTAGCTGTCATCGCGTTGCCGAGAAGGGCAGTGACGATCTGTGCGGCATCGACGTAGAGGTTGCGCGACGCATTGGTTCGCTTGCCCAACTCGGCCCGAAGGGGAC
Source organism: Ilumatobacteraceae bacterium (assembly GCA_040006755.1). Lineage (GTDB taxonomy): Bacteria > Actinomycetota > Acidimicrobiia > Acidimicrobiales > Ilumatobacteraceae > JAENVT01. The sequence continues at coordinate 3,465 of JBDTWJ010000058.1, forward strand.
CGAGGTCCAAGCCGTGCGACGTGACCTTGCCGATCATCCGGCCGGTAGGAGTGATGGTCGTGGAGACGACGGCGACGCTGCTGTCGGGATCAAGGCCGGCGAGATTTGCAGGCGTTGACGATGCAAGCGCATCGAACGCCAAGAGCACACCGATCTGTCCGGGCGTCGGGTCGCCGAGCGTCACCGTCGATACCACCGGACCAGCCTTCTGCGACAAGCCCGTCTGGTCAGCGGTCTTGCACTCGACGCCAGCGATCTGCGCAGCGGCGGCCAGCACCGCGCTGACCGTGACGACCCCGGTCCCACCTATGCCGGGCATTCGGATGGCGACGTGATTGGGTACCAAGAGCTTCGGCGCAGGGAAATCGTCGCCGGTTGCAGTGGCGCGCTTGGCCTTGCCGCCCTTGCCGGGCTTGACGGTGATGAATGCGGGACAATCGCCCTTGAGGCAGCTGGCATCGACGTTGCAGCTGGCCTGATCGATCACGGTCTTGCGCCCGAACTCGGTCTCGGTGGAATGCAGCGACAGACAGTTGGACTGCACGCCGCAATCGCCGCACGCCTCGCACACACGCTCGTCGATCATCACCCGGAACGTCGCAGGTGCGAGGATGCCGCGCTTGCGATCACGCCGCTTCTCCGCCGCGCACTGCTGATCGTGGATGTGCACGGTGACGCCATCCATGGCGCGCAACTTCTCCTGCGCGTCGACAATGGCATCGCGATGCACGACGTCGACGCCGCCGGGCAAATCGACACCGCGGTACTTCGACGGATCATCGGTGGTGATGGTGATGTGCTTGACACCCTCAGCCATCAGCATTCGGGTCATCTCCGGCACGGTGCGTAGGCCTGCTGCGTCTTGTCCACCCGTCATCGCAACGGCGGCGTTGTAGAGAATCTTGAACGTCATCGTCGTACCCGACGCGATAGCTGCCTGCACGGCAAGCTGACCACTGTGGAAGAACGTGCCGTCGCCCATGTTCTGGAAAAAGTGATGATCCTCGACGAACGGAGCCGTGCCGATCCACTGCGCGCCTTCGCCACCCATCTGCGTGATGCCGGTGACGTAGCCCGTCTGCTCGCGCGGCACGATGCTGACCATTCCGTGGCAACCGATGCCAGCACCGACCAACGAACCTTCAGGCACGAGTAGACCGGTGTTGTGCGGGCAGCCTGAGCAGAAGAACGGTGTGCGCACCGCCTCGACACCGAGGGAGATACGAACGGGATCCGACTTGCGGACGGTGGCGAGCTGATCGGCAGGGACACGCAGCGTGAGCACCCGGCGCAACGAGTCGACGAGATTGTCGACGGTCAGGGCTCCATAGTGCGTGATCAGCGGCTTGCCGTCGTGATCGACCTTGCCGACGATGGCCGGAGCATTCGCGCTGCCGTACAGAATCGAGCGAACCCTCGATTCGAGGAAGTCGATCTTGTCCTCGACACACATGACAGTGGCCGTAGCGTTGGCGAGCTCGCGGACCGCGCCGTGATCGAGCGGATGCAACGCGCCGAGCTTGAGGATGCGGACACCGAGTTGGGCGAGTCGCTCGGGGGTGAGGCCGAGCACGCGCAGCGCTTCCATGACCTGTAGCAGGTCGTAGCCGCCGGCGACGATGCCCAGCCAGGCATCGGCAGGGTTGGTGACGAACTGGTTGAGTGGGTTCGCCGCGACGTAGCGCTTGGCCCATTCGATGCGGTTGCCGAGAACCTCGATCTCCAACGTGTTGGCGAAGGGAACGCCGACGTGGCCGCTGAGCGTTGGCACCCACTGCTTGCCGTCGACCTCGAAGTCGGGCAACACCGCGTCGAAACGGCCGGGTGCGACTTCGGCCATTCCCGAGCCGTCGGCAACGGGTGTCGTGATCTTCATCGCCACCCACAGACCGGTGAGCCGCGACATTGCGAAAGCATGGATACCGAGATCGAGTACCTCCTGCACGGTGCCCGGGTAGAACACCGGCAGGTGCAGCGCGACGAGCGTCGGGTCACTGCGCGACGGAAGCGTCGACGACTTTGCAGCGGCGTCGTCGCCCACCAGCAATACGACGCCGCCCTTGCGGCCGGTGCCACCGAAGCTGCCGTGACGAATCGCATCGCCGGCGCGATCGAGACCTGGTGACTTGCCGTACCACATGGCAGCGACGCCGTCGTACTTCGGCCTCGCGTATGTCTGGGCGATCTGTGACCCGAACACCGATGTCGCGGCAAGCTCCTCGTTGAGCCCCGGAACGTGGACGATGTTCAGCTCGTCGAGCAGCTTGCGTTGGCTCTGCAACTCGCGGTCGTAGCCGCCGAGCGGCGAGCCCTGATACCCGGAGATGAACGCCGCCGTGTTCCAACCCTTGGCGCGGTCGGCGCGCATGAGATCGATGGGAAGGCGTACGAGCGCCTGGATGCCTGTGGCCAGAATCTGCTTCGGCGCGGCCTCGTAGCGCTGCTGCAACGAGAACTGGTCGGTGTTCGATTCGGTTAACGCCATGTGACCCCCTGTGGTCAATTGAAATCTACTGTCGCGCCATCTCCATGGCTTGCCAGACCCGCTGCGGAGTTGCCGGACCATCGAGGTGTCGAACGCCGAATGGCGCGAGCGCATCGATGACCGCGTTGAGCACTGCTGGAATCGATCCGATCGTGCCCGACTCGCCCGCGCCCTTGGCGCCGAGGGGATTGACCCACGTTGGCGTCTCCATGTGCACGAGCTCGAAGCTCGGCAGCTCGGCAGCCGATATGACCGGATAGTCGGCGAAGTTGGAGGTGACGGGATTGCCGTCCTCGTCGTATTGCATCCACTCCAACAATGCCTGGGCGACACCTTGACCGATGCCTCCGTGGATCTGGCCGTCGACGATCAACGGGTTCAGAAGCGTTCCCGCATCGTCGACAGCGATGAGTCGTCTGACGATGACCTTGCCGGTCTCGGTGTCGACGTCAACGACCGCGACGTGGGCGCCGAACGGGAACGTCGGCTGCGATGCCTTGAAGTCGCTGACCCCGACGAGCGGCTCGCGGGTCACGGCGGCAACGTCGGCCCAGCCGACCGCCGGCTTCGGCGAGCCTGTTACATGGAACGTGCCCGCTTCTGGGTCGAGCACCACATCTTCGACAGCCGCCTCCAGCAGATTGGCAGCTCGTTCGCGCGCGGCATCGACGAGTTTCGACGACGCGATCACCAGCGAGGACCCGGCGACCTGTACTGATCGCGAGCCGACCGTGAGGCCGCCCGACGGCACCTCGTCCGTATCGCCATGAACCACATCGACCTCCTCCATCGGCACACCCAAACGGTCGGCAATGATCATCTTCCACGTGGTCACGTGGCCCTGCCCATATGGAGTGGCGCCCGTGACCACGCGCATCCGGCCATCGCTCATCAGGTGGACAGCGCCGTATTCGGTCGGCGCCGCCGCGGAAGTGATCTCGACGTAGACCGCGATTCCAATGCCGGTCAGAACGCTTCCCCCAGCAGCGCGTTGCTGGGCCTGGGCTGCCCGCAGCCCTGGATAGTCGGCGGCGTCGAGCACACGACGCAACGCCTCGTCGTAGTCGCCCACGTCGTACACCGTGCCGATCCCGGTTGTGTAGGGATCCATGAACTTTGGAATGAAGTTGCGGCGACGTACCTCGGCCGGGTCTATACCGATCTCTGCGGCGTAGAAGTCGACCGCCCTCTCGATCGCGAGTGCAGCCTCGGGCCGCCCGGCCCCCCGATACGCGGTGACCGAGATCTTGTTGGTGGCGACCGAAACCCCATGGAACGAGCAGTTGGGAATGTTGTACACCCCCGGCGCCATGCGCTGGGTCATCATCGGCAGGTACGCACCCATCAACGGATATGCGCCCGCGTCCTGCACGACATCGAGGTGGTAAGCGGTGATTCGACCATCGCGAGTTCCGCCGATCTTGACGTCGATCCGCTGGCCGCGACCCTGCGGCATCGCTTGCATCGCCTCCGTGCGCGTCTCGGTGTAACGCACGGGCCGACCGACCTGCTTCGACAGCCAACCGAGCGTCAGCTCCTCCCCGATGGTGCGCGACTTGACTCCGAATCCACCGCCGACATCGGGCACGACCGCGCGGACCCGCTCAACCGGTAGCTCATAGAGCCTGGCAAGGATGTCGCGTGTGGGGTGCGCGCCTTGACACGCCGAGTAGTGCACCAGTCGGTCGCCGTCCGGATTCGGCTCCCAATACGCAAGACCGCTACGCGGTTCGATCGGCGAGCCGTTGATCCGTTGGTTGACGACCCTGAGATCCAGCACCACCTCGCAGCCGCTGAAGTCGGCCTGATGCTCGGAATCGAACGTCGCATACTTGTTGGTTCCAAGCGCCGGGTGGATGAGCGTCTCGTCGGCCAGTGCATCGTCGACCTCGACAACAGCTGACATCGGCTCGATGTCGACGTAGATCATCGCCCCAGCGTCGACCGCTGTGTGCCGGTCGATGGCGACAACGGCGACGACGGGCTCGCCGACGAACCGCACCGTGCCCTTCGCGATCAGGGGACGCTCGCTACCGGTCCTGAGAATCGGCTGCACGTGTGGAAAAGGTGGCAGGTCGAGATCGTCGCCAGTGAACACACCGAGCACCCCAGGTACCTTCCGCGCGTCATCGACGTCGTACGCCAGAATCCGACCATGGGCATACTCGCTGCGCACGAAGTGCACCCAGGCAGCGTCGATGGGCAAGTCTTCGACGTAGACGCCCCCGGTCGTCAGCATGCGCGGATCCTCGACTCGTTGCACGCGGTTTCCGAGAATGCTGCCCACGGCTATCGACCGTTCACGGATCTGGCCGCGGGGCTAGCTTCGGAGCCGGCCACTGATCTCGTCATATTGCCGGAACCTAGCGCCTGCCGAGCTGGAGCTGAGTATCCATCGTCCCGATAGGCGGAACCGTCTCGACAGCTTCGATTTCGTTATCGTGCGCCCGTGCGCACGAAGGTGGCGATCGTGGGGGGCGGCCCGGCGGGAATGCTCCTGTCACACCTGTTGTGGCGAGCCGAGATCGACAACGTCGTCGTCGAGCAGCGCTCCCGCGACTACGTCGAGGCGCGGGTTCGCGCCGGCGTGATCGAGCAGGGCACCAGCGACCTGTTGCGTTCCCTAGGCCTTGGATCGCGGATGGATCGAGAAGGCTTTGTCCACGATGGCGTCACCATCTCCAACGCTCGATCACCCTTCCGAGTCGATTTCAAGGCGTTGGTCAACCGCGCGGTGATGGTCTACGGACAGACCGAGATTCAGAGGGACCTCTACGACTCGAGCGTCGGCGCCGGTTGGCCGATCGTGTTCGAGGCCGAGAACGTACAACTGCACGGCCTCCGCAACGGCAACCCATCCGTGAGCTACCACCGCCGCGGTGAAATCGCGACCGTCGACGCGGACTACGTCGCGGGATGCGATGGGTTCCACGGCATCAGCCGTCACGCAATTCCCAACGAGATCAGGCGCGAGTTCGAACGCCTCTACCCGTTCGGATGGATGGGGGTCCTCTCCGAAACCCCGCCAGTGAGCCACGAACTGATCTATGCCCGGCACCCGCATGGCTTCGCGCTCTGCTCGATGCGCAACCCGCTCCTGTCGCGCTACTACATCCAGTGCACCGCTGACACCGACCCGGCCTCATGGAGCGACGAACAGTTCTGGGACGAGTTGCGCACACGAATTCCCGAGGCAGCTGCATCGTCGCTCGTGACGGGCCCGTCGATCGAGAAGTCGGTCACGCCGTTGCGCAGCTACGTCGCCGAACCGATGCAATGGGGCAACCTGTTCCTGGCAGGCGATGCAGCACACATCGTGCCGCCAACGGGTGCCAAGGGTCTGAACCTCGCCTTCTCCGACGTCTACTACCTCGCCGAGGCGCTTGCTGAGCGCTACTCGACCGGGTCGACGACGGCGCTCGACGGCTACGGAGCAAAGGCGCTACGACGCGTATGGAAGGCCGTGCGCTTCTCGTGGTGGATGACGACGATGCTGCACACGTTCCACGACGCCGGCGAGTTCGAGCATCGCATGCAGGAGACCGAGCTCGACTATCTGGCCGGCTCGATGGCCGCGCAAACAGCGATGGCCGAGAATTACACGGGCCTGCCATTCTGACCCTTCAAGCATCGGCCAAGCTGCCGTGCGGGTGCGCTCACCAGCGGTCTGGCGCGAACAGGCACACTCCTGTCGCCGCACCCCACCCACCCAGCGTGCCGCTGCTTCAAACCTCCCTCGTCGCCGTGCTGGCGACCACCATGGGGCCATTCGCGGCGATGGGCATAGCTCACCGCCGATCGAGCACTGATCATCGAGCGCGGGCGAGTCCCGACTACCGTGCACCTTCGATGGGTGACCACCAGGAGGGCATGCGCATCCGCACCGAAGTCTTGGGACGCGAGCATGTGGAACGATCGATCGCCGGTGCCACCGATCTCGACCGCACATTCCTCGACTGGATCACCACCAACGTGTGGGGCGACCTGTGGGCGGATCCGACCTTGGATCGCAAGACCCGAAGCATGATCACCATCGCGATCCTCGCTGCGCTGGGGCGCGACGAGTTGGCTTTGCACCTTCGAGCCTCGAACGGGACCGGTGTCAGCGATGCTGAGTTGGCCCAGGTGCTGCAGCACGTGGCCGTCTATGCAGGTGTGCCCGCGGCCAATCACGCGTTCCAAACTGCTCGTACGGCACGGCAGCCATGATCGAGACCTACGCGCCGCGCGCCCATCAGGATCATCCGCCCTTCCTGTACTCGGACTACAAGGCAACGGTGAAGCGTTCGCCATCACACGACCTCCTGGCCATCGTGCAAACCCTGACCGAGACCACTGGCCCGGGCCAGGCGTGGACCGAGCTGAGCGTCGACGACGCCGATCTCACCACCAATGCCGGGACAGGTGGCGAGGCGATCGGGCAGCGCAGCATCATCACTGGCCGGGTGCTCGACGAGAACGGCGCGCCTGTGCCCCACACGTTGATCGAGGTCTGGCAGGCCAACTCGTGCGGGCGCTACCTGCACTGGAGGGAGACGGCATTCCCCGCTCCGTTGGATCCCAACTTCCTTGGCGTGGGGCAGGTCCGCACGGGCGCAGACGGGGTGTACCGCCTTGTCACGATCAAGCCGGGCCCGTATCCCTGGGGCAATCATCCCAACGCGTGGCGACCGGCGCACATCCACTTCTCGTTGTTGGGTCCCTCGATCGCCACCCGCCTGGTCACCCAGATGTACTTTCCCGACGATCCACTTTTCGAACTCGACCCGATCTTCCAATCCGTGCCAGAGCACAGTCGTCACCGCATGATCGCCCAGTACGACCACAGCGTGACCGTCGAGAACTGGGCCCTCGGATACAAATGGGACATCGTGCTGCGGGGTCTTGGGGCCACACCGTGAGCCACGCCGACCACGGCCAGACCCCGTCGCAAACAGTCGGGCCGTATTACACGATGCGGCTGTCCGGCGAGGGCGACAATGTGCTGACGACGCCCGAGACGCTGGGCGAACGGATCCGCATCGAGGGGCATGTCCTCGACGGCGACCGCAAGCACATGGAGGACGCGCTGATCGAGTTGTGGCAGGCCGACAGCGGTGGCCGCTATCACCATCCCGCCGACGATCGAGGCGATCTCGCACCCGATCCGGCATTCATCGGCTTCGGTCGATGTGCCTGCGATTTCCGAACCGGCGCGTATTCGTTCCTGACCGTCAAGCCTGGCCCCGTTCCTCATCCCAGCGGCGGAATGCAGGCTCCGCACATCAGCCTCACCGTGCAGGCTCGGGGCATGCTCAACCCCACTTTCACCCGGCTGTATTTCGACGACGAGGCCGCGGCCAACTCGACCGACCCTGTGCTGCAAACCGTGCCCGAGACGCGTCGTTCGACGTTGATCGCCGAACGACTATCCGACACCGACTCAGCGGTACCCACATTCCGATTCGACATCCGTTATCAGGGCGAAAACGAGACCGTCTTCTTCGATGTGTGAGCAATGAGCCTGTACCCCGGATTTTCGACCGAGCGAATGGACGAGATCTTCGCCCTGACCGCTCGCGTGTCTGCGATGGCAGCGGTTGAGGCCGCAGTGGCAGGCGCGCAGGGTGCAGCGAGAGACATCCCTGGTGACGCAGCAGCCGCGATCGTCGAGGCATGCGCGACTCCTGTTGGCACCACAATTCTGGCGGACGGGTGGCAGGTCGGTACCCCTGTGCTCGGTCTGCTCGACGTGTTGAAATCGCGGCTGCCGCCGAATGCGCACGAGTTCCTGCACCGCGGCCTGACGACGCAGGACGTCGTCGACACAACCACAATGATGCTGGTCAGCGCGGCAATCGCGCACCTTGCCGACCTTGCCGCCGCGTCAGCCGCTGCATTGCGAACGATCATCGAGCAGTCGGGCAACGTAGCCACTCAGGCACGCTCGTTCCTGCAACCAGCCGACGTGACGACTGTGAGTTTTCGCACCGCCCGATGGCTCGATCAACTCGACCAGGTTCGTCGAAGCGCAGGCTCGGCGGAAACACCCGTGCAATTGGGCGGTCTCGTCGGCGATGCGATGGGAATCTCCGAGGATGTAGCCCACGACGTTGCTTCGCGTCTCGGCCTGCATCCAGCACGCCCGTGGCACACCGATAGGGCACCGATCATCGCCGTCGTCGACATCGCCACTGGTTTCTCCCGCTGGGCGGCAAAGGTCGGTGGCGATGTCGCCCAACTGGTGCAGCTTGGCGAGATCACCACGCGCGCCGGCGGTTCATCGGCGGCGGCAGGTAAGCGAAATCCGATCGACGCGATGCGAGCCATGGCCGCAGCCGAGGCGTGTGTCGGCTTGGCAACCGTCATCACACACTCGAAGCCACACGAACTGGAGCGCGGGCTCGGCAGTTGGCACGCAGAATGGTTCGCCATCCCGCTCGTGTTCCAGACTTGCGGCGCGTCGTTGGAGGCGATCGGCAGCGCGCTCGTCTCGCTCGAGGTCGAACCGTCGGCATTGGTCGTGGCGCCCGATCGCCAGGCTGCGGCCGATGCCTTCGTCAACTCAGTGCTGGAGCAATCGCCATGACATCTTTTACAACGACGCCCAACGGCACTCGAATCGCGTACGCGGTGGCGGGTCGTCCCTGGCGACCCTCGCTGATCTTCACGCATTCGCTCGGCAGCGACCACCACATGTGGGACCAGCAGGTGCAGGTCTTGAAGGACCAGTACTACATCGTGTCGATCGACAACCTCGGCCACGGGGACAGCGACGTGCCGTCCGGCGACTACACCGTCGCCGATATGGCCGCGGCGGTCATCGCCGTTGCCGATGCCGAGGAGTTGGATCGGTTCCATTACTGCGGCCTCTCGGTCGGCGGGTTCACGGGACAGTTGGTCGGCGCACAACACTCCGATCGACTGCTCTCGCTGACGCTGTGCAACACATCGGCGAAGATCGGCACGCCCGAGCTGTGGGACGAACGCATTCAGATCGCCACGACGCAAGGCATGAGCGCGCTCGTCGACGGAGTCATCGCCCGCTGGTTCTCCGCCGACTACGCCGAGCGAGAGCCCAAACGGTACGGCGGAGCCAAGTCAACGTTCCTGGCTACCGACCCCAACGGATATGCGGGCGTGTGCGCCGCTCTCCGCGATGGCGACCTCCGCGAGAGTGCGGGCGCAATCACCACGCCCACGCTCGTGATCGGCGGCACTGCCGATCTCTCCACACCGATCGAGCAGTCGCGATGGCTGCACGAGCACATCGCAGACAGCCGCCTGGTCGAACTCGGCGCAGCGCACCTCAGCAACCTCGACCGCGAACCCGAGTTCACCGCAGCCCTCGATCAATTCCTCGGCGAGCACACGACGTGACAACACGAGTCAGTAACTGCCCTCTTCGACACGATCGATTCCTTGGGTCAGGAGCAGGTCCTCGTGCAGCTCCATCCACACGTCGTGGTACGAGCCGCACATCACACCCGTCAACATTCGAATGTCGCCGTTCTCGAGCGCACACCGGCTGCCACTGAGGCGCGCTGCATAGCCGTCGAACCGCCTGGCTACCTCGCCGAACGAGTGGCAGATCGGCTGAGCCTCGTCGTCGAGGGCGCCTAGCCGTTTGATGCATTCATCGTCGTATGCCTGCTCGGTGTGGTCGTTGGTCTCACCGTTGCGGAGTTGCCAGTCGGCGCACAGCGCCTTGAACAACTCGTTCATCTCGAGGAACCGGTCGTACTTCTCGGCAAGCCCTTCACGGAACCCAGGGCGGCTGACATCCTCTCTCAACGCGATGACGTACGCCTCGCGACCGTCGGGGGTGAGCTGCCAAAGCCCGCGCGCTTCCCGGTAGTTGGTGTGACCCTCCTCCTTCATCGCCTCGAGGTGGTCGAGCACATCTTCTTCGGGCAGTCCAGCGAGCTCGGCGACGTTCTCGACTTTGACAAAGCCCTTGATTCGCAACGCGTGGTGAACCCTGAATCGAGGGTGAGACTCGTGTGCCATACGCGCACATTACTCATCTACAGTCAATTTCATGAGTCCGATCGACCCGCCGTTTCGAGCCGACCACGTCGGCAGCCTCCTGCGTCCGAAGGCTGTGCTCACTGCTCGCGAACAGTTCGCTGCCGGCGCGCTCACGGCGGATGCAAAGCGTGCTGTCGAGGACGAGGCAATCGCCGAAGCGGTGCGACAGGTGGAGTCGCTCGGCATGCGTAGCGTCACCGACGGCGAGTTCCGGCGCACATGGTTCCACCTCGACTTTCTCGAACAACTTGCTGGTGTGGAAGTCCGCGGTGCAATCGCCGCGAGTTCCAACGCCGCAGAGACGGTTCATTTCACGCCACCGAGATTGGCAGTCACCGGCCCCCTGCGCCATGTCCGCGACATCCAGGTCGACGACTTCAGGTACCTCGCCGGTGTCACGGCGAGGACGCCAAAGGTATCGATCCCGTCGCCGACGATGGTTCACTTTCGCGGCGGACGCGCAGCGATCGACATCGAGTCGTATCCCGACCTCGACGTGTTCTTCGACGACCTCGCCCAGTGCTACCGCGACGAGATCGCCGCCCTGTATGCCGCAGGATGCCGTTACATCCAGCTCGACGACACCAACCTCGCATACCTGTGCGACCCGAAGATGCGGGCTGGCGCTGTGGAGCGCGGCGACGATCCCAACGAGCTCCCCCGTACGTACGCGGCGCTCATCAACCACGCCCTCGATTGCCGTCCACCCGACCTGACCGTCGGCATACACCTCTGCCGAGGGAACTTCCGCAGCACGTGGTTCGCCGAAGGCGGCTACGAGCCGGTGGCCGAGGTGCTCTTCGGCGACCTCGACGTCGACGCCTACTTCCTCGAGTACGACGACGAGCGCTCGGGCGACTTTGCGCCGTTGCGATTCGTTCCACCGAGCAAGACCGTCGTGTTGGGACTCATCAGTTCGAAGATCGCCGAACTCGAGTCCATCGACTCGCTCGCTCGACGGGTTGATGAAGCGGCGGCCTACGTACCGATGGAGCAGCTGTGCCTCAGCCCCCAGTGTGGATTCAGCAGCACGGTGCACGGCAACGACATCACGCAGGACGTGCAGTGGGCCAAGCTGCGCCTCACCGTCGATGCTGCGGAGCGCATCTGGAGCCTCTAGATCCGTTCGAGGTCGCCGCCGTCGAACAATGGAGTGACGCCGAAGGCCTCGACGTCGGCGTGCAGGTCGTCGTGCGACGCCTCGACCAGCTCGCCGGATGCCGCGTCGAGGATGATCGGCAGCAGTGTGGCGTCACTGGTGGTGTTGAGGAAGCGTTGCTGATCGCTGAGGACGTAGTTGACTGCTCGCGTGATCGCCCCTGGATCAGTCAAGGGTTCATACCAGCTGAACTTGCCCTCGCGACTGCCTGACCACCTGCGGCGAGCGATCGCCTTGATCGTCTGCATGGCCACCTCACGTTCGGCGCACAGTTCTACGAGCGCCTCGTAGTCGGCGCGGTAGTCGGGCCGTTCGAGCAACACGAAGTTGAACGGCAGCAGCACCGAATCGAAGTCGAACGCACGGAGGCTGCGCAAGTGCATGGCGGGGATCCGTAAACCGTGCCCCGTGACCCCCATGAACCTGCACAGCCCTTCTTCCCGAGCCTGGGCGAGAGCTTCGACCGCGCCGCCGGGAGCGAACGCGATCTCCCATTCCTTTGGCTCGACGAGGTTGTGCAGCTGGATGAGATCGACGTGGTCGACTCCCATCCTCGTCAGTGATTCCTCCAACTCGGTCCGAGCCGCAAGGCCCGAGCGCTCGCCGGTCTTGGTTGCCAGGAAGACCTTGCTTCGGTTCTCGACCAGCCACGGTGCGAGCCGCAGCTCGGAGTCGCCATAGCTACGGGCGGTATCGATGTGGTTGACCGCGTACGACTGAATGAGGGACAACGTCTGGTCGGCGGTGTCCTGGTTCATCGAACCGAGAGCGGCTGCGCCGAAGATCACGCGGGTCGAATCATGACCGGTGCGACCGAATGAGTGTGTGGGGAGCATTCCCGCACAATACCTTGGGGCCGTGATCACCCTGCCGTTGACGACGAAGCGACTGCGCATCCGCATGATGCGCACCGAGGACCTGCAGGCGTTCGTCGAGTACCGCAACCAACCTGACGTCGCACGGAATCAGGACTGGGCGTTGCCATACACCACCGAGATGGCCGAGGGTTTGATCCAGGATCAATTCGAACTCGATGGGCCGGCGGACGGTCAGTGGGTGCAAATGGCCGTAGAACATGGCGACGAGGTGATCGGTGACGTGGCTGCTGGTGTTCACGACAGCGGTCGTCAAGCGACGATCGGCTACACCATCTCCGCGCACGCACAAGGCAAGGGATATGCAACAGAAGCAGTGGCAGCGGTGCTCGCGGCACTGTTCGCCGAAGCTGGGCTCCACCGGGTCGTCGCCTCGATCGATCCTCGGAATCCGGCCTCACGTCGGGTGTTGGAGAAACTCGGCTTCCGCTACGAGGGTCGGTCCCCCAGCTCGGTCTTCATTCGCGGGGAGTGGACCGACGATGACCACTTCGCGCTGCTCGCCGGCGAACACCTTGCCGGAATCACGGCGAACGTCGAGAAAAAGTGAAATCTTCGCGAAGTTGTGGCAGCGACGTCAGCCACCGCCAGAGCTTGTCGACCTGCTGATCGAGTTCGTCCACACTGCCTGAGTTGTCGATGACGAAGTCAGCGCCATGCAACCGATCCTCTCGGCTCGCTTGGCGGGAGATCCGAGCCTGCGCCTCATCGTCGGTGAAGCCCCGAAATTGAACCAGCCGTTCGACCTGCACCTCGGGCGGCACGTCGACGACGATCTTGCCCTGCAGTTCTGTGCGTGGGTTCTCGGTGAGCAGTGGGATGTCGAGCACCACGATGCGGTCGGTCGATACGAACGAATCAACGCGTCGAGCGATCCCGGCCCCGACGGCCGGATGCACGATCGCGTTGAGGTCGCGCAGGGCATCGGCGTCGTGAAAGACGATCTCCGCCAGTTCGGCGCGTCGTAGTGCGCGATCTTCGTCGAGCACCTCCTCACCGAACCGAGCAGCGATCGCTTCGACCACAGGCGAGCCCGGTTGCTGAACCTCGCGCGTGATGATGTCGGCGTCGATGATCTCGGCGCCGCGTTTCGCGAGCATGGCGCTGACCGTTGACTTCCCGGAGCCGATTCCTCCCGTGAGACCGACCAGGATCATCGCCGCAAATGTACCGGTCACCGGCTCAACTGCCGTGGTCTCGGTATCATCACGTTGTCATGGGAGACGAAGTTGACCAGCGTGTACGCGGCAACGAACCTTCCCAACGCGATCAAATGTCACTCAGCTGGCCATTGGTCGAGCGCCGCCGAGTTCACGCCGCGCCGCCCGGAGGAGTCGAGCGTCGCGCTGCGCGCGCGTCGTCTCCCCCGCCCATCCCCAGCCTGACCGCAGCGCCGCTGTGGCCATTTCGGCTCGCCGCAGTAGCAGGTGCGCTCGCCCGCTCGAGGGACGATTACAGCTGGGACAACTGGAAGCTCATCGTCGCGTCGGTCGTCGTCACGGTCTATGCCATCGTCACCTGCATCCGGCCGGTGCCGCACCGGGACGATTCCAAGGTCCGCGCTCGCATTATCGCTGAACAGGCACTGCACCTCATCGTCGTGCTGACAACGGGCGCATGGGCGTCGCCGTTCGCGCTGTGCCTCATCCCCACCGGCATGCTTGCCGGGTTCGCGGCCGGTGGCTTCTTCAGCGCCCAGTTGGCCGTGGCCGCCGTCGCCGCCGTCACAGCAAGGCACATCAACGAGGTCGGCGCCCGCGACGGTCTCACATCCGGATTGCTGTGGACCGGACTGCTCGGACTCGTCGCATTCACCAGCGGACTCACCAATCGTGCCGGTCTCGAGGCGGCGAGGCAACAACAGCTGGCCCTCGACCGCGTCAGTCGTCTGGCAGAAGCCAACTCCCTGTTGTTCTCGTTGCAACGGGTCGCCCAAACGCTGCCGGCATCCCTCGACCTCGACGATGTTCTCGACTCGACGGTGCAACGAATGCAGGCGATGGTGCGTCACGACGCGCTTTCCGTCTTTCTGGTCAATGCCACTGATCGCGCCGTCGAGCCGATTCGCGCGCTCGGCTTCACGCCTCCGTCGTCGTTCCAACTCGATCGTCTTCCGGAAGGTCTGAAGGCGGCGATGGATTCGCCGCGCACTCTCCGCATCGACGATCTCAGTTTCCGTGGAGGTGTGTCAGCATCCGCGCGCAGTGGCTTGTACGGGGCGCTACGCGCACGTGGAGCGCTCGTCGGTCTGATTGCAGTCGAGGCCGACCAGCCCGACAGTTTCGGTCAGCAGCAGGCCGAGATCGTCCACGGCCTCACCGAGCCCTTCGGCATCGCCATTGACAACGCTCGCATGTTCGGCCGCATCCGCACGCTGGCGGCCGACGAAGAACGGTCGCGCATCGCCCGCGACTTGCACGACCACATCGGCTCGTCACTGGCGATGATCGGTTACGAGGTCGACAGGGCACGCTCCATCGCTGCCGATGGCGGCGAGATCGTCAGTGTGCTCGAAGACCTGCGCACTCAGGTCACTGCCGTGGTTTCCGATGTGCGCGACACATTGTTCGATCTCCGTACCGAGGTCACCGACACATACGACCTAGCCAGCATCGTGCGCGACTTCCTGACGCGTGTGCAGCAGCGAACCGGCATCCATACCGACCACGAGGTGCGGATTGCGGGACGGCTCCCGCTGATGCAGGAACGCGAGCTGTGGCAGATCGCCCGCGAGGCCATCACCAACGTCGAACGCCACTCGCAGGCTAAGAATCTCACAGTCACGGTCAACGAAACGACCACCAGCGCGTCGATTTCGGTCCGCGACGATGGTGTCGGACTTGGCGTGCATACCAGTCGGGCCGATAGTTATGGCATCATTGGCATGCGCGAGCGAGCGGCCCGAATCGGGGCCGAGCTTTCCATCCGCCCATCGGTGCGTGGTGGCACGGAGATTCAAGTGCATCTGCGCTCTGACGACAGGAGGCAACGTTGGGACTCTCGGTAATCCTGGTCGATGACCACACGATGTTGCGCCAAGGCATTCGCCGGGCGCTCGAAAGCGAAGGCATAAAAGTCGTCGCCGAAGCCAGCGATGGTGCAGAGGCCATTCGGCTTGCCCTCGAACACAAGCCCGACGTGGTGCTGATGGACGTGTCGATGCCAGGAATGGACGGCGTAGAGGCTGCCCGGCGCCTCGTCGAAGCCGACGGTCGTCAACGCGTCGTGATGTTGACCATGCACATCGATCGCGACGTCATCGATCGTGCAATCCGTGCAGGCGCAGTCGGCTATCTCACCAAGGACTCGTCGATCAGCGAGGTCATCCTCGCAATTCAGTTGGCCGCCAACGGCGACCGTCCCATGTCGCCGCGACTTGCCGCTGCCATGCTCGACGAGGCACGCCGCGAGGATGCACTGATCTCGGTGCGCGAAGAAGAGGTGTTGCAGTTGGTCGCCGACGGGTTCGGCACCAACGAGATCGCCGAGCGTTTGTACATCAGCGGAAAAACGGTGAAGAACCACCTCGCCTCGATCTATGAGAAGTTGAATGCTCGCGATCGAACGCAAGCCGTGCTGATGGCCGTCAAGATGGGCATCGTCAAGCTGACGTAACCTGTAGCGACATGGCAAAGACCGTGGAAGATCGGGTGCGGGCGATCTGCCTGTCGTTTCCCGAGGCGACCGAGAAGGTCAGCCACGGCGCGCCCTCGTTCTTCGTCAAGAAGCAGTTCCTGATGCTGTGGATCGACGGCCATCATGACAACCACTTTCCGCATCTGTGGTGCGCGGCACCACCGGGAGCTCAGGGCGAGCTCGTCGAGACCGAGCCGGAGCGATTCTTCAGACCGCCATACGTCGGCGGACGCGGATGGCTGGGAGTCCGGCTCGACGGACCCATCGACTGGGACGAGATCGCCGCCGTCTGCAAGGACGCCTACAAGACCGTCGCGCCGAAGAAGTTGATCGCCGGTCTCATCCGCGGATCGGATCCGGTTCTGTTCAGCGATTGACCTACGTTCAGGCGTCGGCAGGTTCGGTCGGAGTCTCGGCATCGATCGCGTCGGCGGCCGGCTCGGCCTCGACCTCTGCAGGCTCGGTCGCTGCCGGCGCCTCGGCCGATGCCGTTGCGGGCGCGTCGGCGGCGGCAGCCGCCGCTGCGGAAGCAGCTTCTACCGCTGCTTCAGCTTCGCCCGGCGTCGCGTCGGGGTTGTTCTCGTAGTACTCGGCCCACGCTGCTTCGCGCTCGGCATCGTCGCCACCGGCGGTCCAGTTGCCGTGCTCGTCGATCTCGAAGTGCTGGCGATATTCCTCGGCCAGTTCTCCACCCTCGGCAGCCTGCTTGATCGACAGGCTGATGCGCCGGCGGGCGAGGTCGAGGTCGATGATCTTGACCCACAGCTCTTCGCCAGGCGTGACGACCTGCTCGGGCGCCTCGACGTGGTGGGTGCTCATCTCGGAGATGTGCACGAGTCCCTCGATGCCGTCGCCGACCTGCACGAAGCCACCGAACGGGACGAGCTTGGTGACACGGCCGTAGACCAACTGGCCCACTTCGTGGGTGCTGGCGAACTCCTGCCACGGATCCTGCTGGGTGGCCTTCAGCGACAGGCTGATGCGCTCGCGCTCGAAGTCGACATCGAGCACCTGCACGGTGACCGCATCGCCGACGGCGAC